>NZ_LRTR01000144.1 GCF_001550375.1 Streptomyces europaeiscabiei
GCCGTTCTGGCCGCCACCCCCCGGGGCACCGCTCGGGGCACCGGACGGCTGGCCCGAGGGGGCACCGGACGGGGCCTGACCGTTCGCGGAAGGCCGGCCGGAGGGGGCGCCCGAGGGGGCACCGGACGGGGCGCCCGACGGTGCCTGGCAGCTCTGCTGCCCGGAGTTGCCGTTGTTCGAGGTGGACGACGACGAGTCGCTGGAGCCGCACGCCACAAGGAAGAGGGGTGCGGCCGCCAGCAGGGCGACGGCGGGGACGAGACGTGCACGCTTCATGAGAGACAGCTCCAAGAACGATGAAGAGTTCGTGGGCGGCATCGAATCAACGCAGCTTTGGGCTCTCTTGGGTTCGCGCTGTGCCAAACCTGTGCGAAGGGCAAAGCGATCGCCAACTCACCACACCTGACCTGGCCTTTCACGCTTCTCGCGCAACTCGGCCCTGATACAGGCTCGTGACGGAGGCGGCCGCGGCGGCCAGTTCGGCGCGCGCTTCAGGAGGGTCCAGCACCTCCAGGCGGTCGGCGAAGACCAGGAGTTGGCGCACCTCGCCGGGCACGCCGTACGACAGCCGCGCGGTCAGCCACTCGCTCTCGCCGTCGTCCTCGGGCGGCTCCGCCAGCCAGGCCGCCTGGAGGCGCAGGAACATGTCGAGAAAGGAGCGCCGCACCCGCACGGTGACGTCGACACCGCCCGGCCTTTCCTCGACCCGGCGCCTCAACTCCTCCCACACGTCGGCGAGTTCGACGCCGGTACGGCGCCCGACGGGGTCGTCCAGGACGGCTGCGGACCGCACCCGGTCCGCGCGGAAGAGCCGCGGCCTCCCCCTCAGGTCGGCGACGAGGTACCAGACGCCCGCCTTGGACACGAGCCCGTACGGGTCGACGGTGTACGTACGCGGTTCCGTGTCCCCGCCGTGCCGGTAGCGCAATCGCAGTCGCCGGTCCGTGAACACCGCGTCCTGGAGAGCGTCCAGGTCCACGGGTTCCTGGGGTCCGCGTTTCCAGCGGGCGGAGTCGACGAGGATCCGGCGGCCGGTGGTCTCGGCGGCGGGCCGGTGCGGTGCGGGCAGCGCGGCCATCACCTTGCGCAGCGCGGAACCCAGCGCCGCGTCCAGGCCGAGCGCGGCGTGCGCCCCCTGCGCGGCCAGCACGAACAGGGCCCGCGACTCGTCGGCGGTCAGCCCCGTGACGTCCGTACGGAACCCGGCGAGCAGCTCGATCCCCCCGTGCCGCCCGCGCTCGGCGTACACCGGCACCCCCGCCGCCGACAGCGCCTCCACGTCCCGGTAGATCGTCCGCACCGACACCTCCAGCCGCTCCGCCAGCTCGTGCGCGGGGACCCGGCCGCGGGTCTGGAGCAGCAGCAGGATCGAGAGCAGTCGGTCGGCCTTCACCGGATCAGGGTCTCGCATGCGGGACCGGCGCCTCATCCGGGCACGGGGGCCCCTCGTGCGGGTCGCCCTGCCGGACGGGCCGCGTGAGGGCCGCCCCTGCGAACCGGCGGTGACGGCCCTCAAAGGGGCCGACGCCTACGGCCGGATGGCGGCCTGGCTGGGCCGCAGGCCGCTCAGTCCGACAGCCTGACGCGCGCCAGCTGCCGCGACTGTGCGACCAGCCGGTCCGCGCTGTCCCAGACCTCGGCGTCCTCCTCCAGGAAGCCGCCGGCGAGGTTGCGGGTGACGATGGCGACCCGGAGCGGTCCGGGCGCCGGACGGCACCGGACATGGACGGTCAGCTCGACCGTCGGGACCCAGCCCGTGACGCCCAGCTCGAAGGCGGTCGGCGGCAGCGCGTCCACCGCGAGGAGCAGGGTGAACGGGTCGGCGTCCCGGCCGTCGGCGAGCCCGAACCAGGCCCGCGTCTCGCCCTTGCCGGAGGGCGCGCCGAGCGCCCAGCCGAGTGTCGCGGGGTCCAGCTTCAGGAGCAGCCGGTCGGCGAGCGCGGAGCCACCGGGGATGGGGGCGGGGGCGTCCTCCGAGCCGAAGCACTGCTCGATCGGCGGGATCGCGGGCGGCTTCGCCGTCGTACGGACGTCGTCCGGGAGGCTGTCCAGGTCGCCGTAGGAGGCGAGGACGCGTATCCGCTCGACCTCGCGGCCCTCGTCGTCGTACTGGAAGAGGGAGGCCTGGCCGGTCGACAGGGTCCGTCCGGTGCGGACGACGTCCGTGCGCACGACGGCCTGGCCGGGCCGGGAGGCGGTCAGGTAGTGCGCGGAGATCGTGAACGGGTCGTCGTGCGGGAGCGCGTCCGCGAGCGCGCGACCCAGGACGGCGAGGAGGTAGCCGCCGTTGACGGCGCCGGTGATGGCCCAACCGGCGGAGAGGTCGATGTCGTAGACACCCTCCTCGCGCCGCGTGGCCGTCGTGTCGCGGTCGAACTCGCTGTTGCCGATGGTCGCCTGGGATGCCTGAGCCATGGCGGTACCGTACAACAAATAAA
Source organism: Streptomyces europaeiscabiei (assembly GCF_001550375.1). GTDB lineage: Bacteria > Actinomycetota > Actinomycetes > Streptomycetales > Streptomycetaceae > Streptomyces > Streptomyces europaeiscabiei. The sequence goes on from NZ_LRTR01000144.1 coordinate 2,439, forward strand.
TACTAAGCGGTAGCTTATGTGGTGCGGTGAGGTCTCGCCTCGGCCGGAGCGACCCGGCCGCCCCGGCCGGAGGGAGCCCCTCGCCTCGGCCGGAGGGACTCGCTCGTCACCCCTCCTCGACCGCCGCGGACCGCCGGTTCCATGCCCTCGGCGCCCGCCAGTGGTACCGCATCGCCAGCAGCCGCAGCACGAAGGCCGTGACCGCGGCGAGTGCCGACGTGAGGGGGTTCAGGGCGTCCTGGCTGATGCACAGGACGATCAACCCGGCGCCGACCATCGCGGGCACGGCGTACAGGTCGCGGTCCCAGCGCAGCAGCGAGGGCACCTCGTTGGCGAGGACGTCACGGAGCACACCGCCGCCGACCGCCGTGGCGAGGCCGAGGGCGGCGGAGGCGGTCAGGCCCAGGCCGTACTCGTGCGCCTTGGTCGTGCCCGCGACACAGAAGAGGCCGAGGCCGGCCGCGTCGAAGACGTTCACCCCGGTCTGGATGCGCTCCACGTGCGGATGGAGGAAGAAGACGAGGAGGGCGGCGAGCAGCGGGGTGAGGAAGTAGCCGAGGTCGGTGAAGGCGGCCGGCGGTACGGCGCCGATGACCAGGTCCCGGAACAGCCCGCCGCCGAGCGCGGTCACCTCGGCGAGGACGGCGATGCCGAAGACGTCGAAGTTCTTGCGGACGGCCAGCAGCGCGCCGGAGATGGCGAAGACGAAGATGCCGATCAGATCGAGCGGGTAGGGAGACACCCATATATTGTGACGCAACAGCAAGCCCCCGCCTTACATTGCAAGGCGGGGGCTCGTTCTCGCTTACTTGTCGTCGGTTTCCTTGGCGACTTCGGGCTCCTTGGCGGCCTTGGTCTCCGCGGGCGCCTCGGGCTCCGCGGGCGCCTCGGGCTCCGCGGGCGCCTCGGGCTCCGTGGGCGCCTCGGTCTTCTTGACCGCGTCCGGTACCAGCTCGCCCGCCTCCTTCGCGGCCGTCAGCAGGACGACGTCCTGGGGCTGCTGGTCCTCGAAGTTCTCGGGGTGGTGGCAGGCGACCCGCTGGCCGGGCCTCAGCTCGGCCAGCGGCGGCTCGGTGGTCGTGCAGACCTGCGTGGCCTTCCAGCACCGGGTGTGGAAGCGGCAGCCGCTCGGCGGCGCTATCGGCGAGGGAACATCGCCCTTGAGGAGGATGCGCTCGCTCTTGGCGCCCCGGCGCGACGGGTCCGGGATCGGCACGGCAGAGAGCAGCGCCTTGGTGTACGGGTGCATCGGCGTCGCGTACAGGGAGTCCCGGTCGGCCAGCTCCACGATCTTGCCGAGGTACATCACGGCGATGCGGTCGGAGACGTGGCGGACCACCGAGAGGTCGTGCGCGATGATCACGTACGTCAGGCCCAGCTCGTCCTGGAGGTCGTCCATCAGGTTGACGACCTGGGCCTGGATGGACACGTCGAGCGCGGAGACCGGCTCGTCGGCGACGACCATCCGGGGCTTGAGGGCGAGCGCGCGGGCGATGCCGATGCGCTGGCGCTGGCCGCCGGAGAACTCGTGCGGGTAGCGGTTGTAGTGCTCGGGGCTCAGGCCCACCAGCTCCAGGAGGCGCTGGACCTCCTTCTTCACCCCGCCCTCGGGCTCGACGCCCTGGAGCTTGAACGGCGCCGAGACGATGGTGCCGATGGTGTGCCGGGGGTTCAGCGACCCGTACGGGTCCTGAAAGATCATCTGCACGTCGCGGCGCAGCGGGCGCATGCCGGCGGTGTTGAGGTGCGTGATGTCCGTGCCGTCGAACTCGATCTTCCCGCCGGACGGTTCCAGGAGGCGGGTGATGAGCCGGCCCATGGTCGACTTGCCGCAGCCGGACTCCCCGACGACACCGAGGGTCTCGCCCCGGCGCACCTCGAAGTCGATGCCGTCGACGGCCTTGACCGCCCCGACCTGCCGCTGGAGCAGGCCCTTCTTGATGGGGAAGTGCTTGACCAGGCCCTCGACCCTGAGCAGCGGTTTCTCGTCGTCGTCGGCGCGCGGGGCCGGCACGGGGGCCCGGGTCTCAGTCTCGCTCACAGCTTCGGCGCAATCTCTTCGGTCCAGATCCGCGTACGGTCCTCCTGCGACAGGTGGCAGGCGGTGAAGTGCCGGCCGCCGACCTCGCGCAGGTCGGGGCGCTCGGTGCGGGTGATGTTGTCCTTGGGGATGTCCGCGTAGGGGCAGCGCGGGTTGAAGGCGCAGCCCGAGGGCACGTTGATGAGGCTCGGCGGCTGGCCCTTGACCGGGATGAGCCGGTCGGCCTGGGCGCGGTCGATGCGCGGCATCGAGCCGAGCAGGCCCCAGGTGTAGGGGTGCTGCGGTCCGTGGAAGATGTCGTCGACCGGGCCGCGTTCCACGCAGCGGCCGCCGTACATCACGAGGATGTCGTCGGCGATCTCGGCGACCACGCCCAGGTCGTGCGTGATGATGATGACCGCGGAGCCGAACTCCTTCTGCAGGTCCCGGATGAGGTCCAGGATCTGCGCCTGGACGGTGACGTCCAGGGCGGTCGTGGGCTCGTCGGCGATCAGCAGTTCGGGGTTGTTGACCAGGGCCATGGCGATCATGGCGCGCTGGCGCATACCGCCGGAGAACTCGTGCGGGTAGCCGTCGACCCGCTTGTCGGGCTCCGGGATGCCGACGCGGTCGAGGAGTTCGATGGCGCGTCTGCGGGCGACCTTCTTGCTGACGTCGTGGTGGACGCGGTACGCCTCGACGATCTGGCTGCCGACCTTGTAGTACGGGTGCATCGCGGACAGCGGGTCCTGGAAGATCATCGCCATGTCGCGGCCGCGCAGTCGGCGCACCTCGTCGGGGCTCGCCCCGACGAGCTCCTTGCCGTCGAGCCAGATCTCACCGGACATCCGCACGTTCTTGCCACGCGCGCCGAGGCGGTGCAGGCCCATGATCGCCAGCGAGGTCACCGACTTGCCGGAGCCGGACTCGCCCACGATGCCGAGGGTCTTGCCCTTCTCCAGCTGGAAGGAGAGGCCGTCGACGGACTTCACCATGCCGTCGTCGGTCGGGAAGTGCACCTTGAGGTCGCGCACTTCGAGGAACGCCCGGGGGGCGTCCCCTGCGCGTGCGGGCTCGCCGACGGCGGCCCCGGTCTTGGACAGTTCGGTCACGAGAGCCTCACCCGCGGGTCGATCGTGGCGTACAGCAGGTCCACCACAAGGTTCATGAAGACGACGAAGAACGCCGCGAGCAGGGTCACCCCGAGGATCGGGGGCAGGTCGTTGGCGCTGATCGACTGGACCGCGTACTCGCCGATGCCGTGCAGGGAGAACACGGTCTCGGTGATGAGGGCGCCGCCGAGGAGCAGGCCGACGTCCATGCCGAAGACCGTCACCAGCGGGGTCAGCGCGGCCCGCAGACCGTGCTTCACGACCACCTTGCGCTCACGCAGGCCCTTGGCCCGCGCGGTGCGGATGTAGTCCTCGTTCATCGTCTCCAGCATGCCCGAGCGGGTGAGCCGGGCGTAGATGGCCGAGTAGAGGAGCGCCAGCGAACACCACGGCAGGAACAGGGTGTTGGCCCACTGCGAGGGGTTCTCGGTGAAGGGGACGTACGTTCTGCCGAAGATCTCCAGCTGGTAGCTGAACAGCAGCAGGGCGAGCTGTCCGGTGAAGAACATGGGCAGGGAGACGCCCGCGAGGGCCACGCCCATGGCGGCCCGGTCGAAGAACGAGCCGGGCTTCAGGGCCGAGATGACACCGGCCGTGATGCCGCCCAGCAGCCACAGCACGGCGGCGCCGGAGGCGAGCGAGATGGTCACCGGCAGCCGGCTGGTGAGCTGCGGCCAGACCTCCAGGTGGTCCTTGAAGGAGTAGCCGAAGCAGGGGGCGTCACAGCGGACCGTGGTGGGCCCCAGGTCGTACGTGGCACCGGAGACAATGCCCTTGATGAAGTTCCAGTACTGCTCGTAGACCGGCTGGTCCAGGCCGAGGTTCCGCTTGACCGCCGCGATGTCCTCGGGCGAGGGGTTCTTGCCGATGTACTGCTGTGCCAGCTGGTCGACGGTCTGTCCGGCGAGCTTCGGCAGGATGAAGAAGATGCCGAAGGTGACCGCGGTCACGACGAGCAGCAGGATCACCGCCGCGATCGTCCGGCGGATGATGTACGAGATCACGAGGACCGGCGCCGGCGCCCGCAGGGTGTTCTCCCCGCGGGCGCCAATGCCTTCACCTGCCTTCCGGGGCTACTTCTTTTCCTTGGCACCGATGTTGAGGTAGTCGTACTGACCGCTGAAGGCCGAGGACGACACCAGGTTGGTGGCGTACGGCGAGCGGTACAGCAGGACCTTGAAGTAGGTCAGCGGCACGATGGCAGCCTGCTCCATGACCAACTTGTCGACCTCGGTGTACGCGGCGGTGCGGGCGGCCTCGTCGGTGTTGCCGATCGCGTCGTCCAGCAGCTTGTTGACCGCGGGGTCGTCAAGCTCCGACAGGTTGGTGTTGCCGGACTGGCCGATGGCCTTGCCGTGCACGATCTGCTGCAGGAAGCCGTAGCCCGTGGGCCAGTCGGAACCCCACTGCATCATGATGAGGCCGATGTTGTTCTTCTTGTTGAACGCCGGCACACCCGCGTAGTCGGAGAAGTACTTGCCCGACGGGTACTGCTTGATGTCGGCCTCGATGCCGACCTTCTTCAGCGCCTCGACGACCGCGGTGGCCGCGTCGACCTCACCCTGACGGTCGGTGCGGGCGGAGATGGAGGTCTTGAAGCCGCCCTCCTTGCCGCAGGCCTTCAGGCTCTCCTTGGCCTTGGTGACGTCACCCTTGCTGTCCGGGGTGGCGTAAGCGTCGGCCTTCTCGTAGCCCGTGACGTCGGGGGGCAGCACCGTGGAGGCGATGTCACCGCGGATCGGGCCGCCCATGGCGGTCTGCACGGCGACCTTGTCGATCGCGTACTCGACGGCCTTGCGGCAGTCGACGTTGTCGAACGGCGCGACCTTGGTGTTGATCGCCGTGTAGACGAGACGGCCGCCGGACGCGTTGTCCGTGTTGGCCAGCTGGTCCTTGTCCTTGAGGACCTGGGCCTGGGTCTGGGCGTCGACACCGGTGCCCTGGATGTCGATCATGGTGTCGCCGGACATGACGTCCTTGTCGATGGTGGCCTTGTTGACCTTCAGGTTCACCACGATCTTTTCCGGGTACTGCTTGCGCAGCGGGTCCGTCTTGGCGTCCCACTCCGTGTTGCGGACGAGGACGATCTGCTTGCCCTCGTCGTACTTCTGGAACTTGTACGAGCCGCTGGAGACGACCTTCTTGGTGTAGTCGACGCCGGTGTCCTTGGCCTTCGGCACCGGAGCCGTCTGCGGCATGCTCGCCAGGTAGTCGAACTCGGAGAACGGCTTGTTCAGCTTGAAGACGATCGTGTGGTCGTCCGGGGTCTCTATGGACGAGATGCCCTTGTCGCTCTTGTCCGCGTAAGGACCCTTGTACTTCTTCGGGTCGTCCAGCATCTGCTGGAAGTAGTTGGGGCCGAGCGAGAGCACGTCACGCGAGAAGTTGGAGCGCTCCACGGCGTACTTGACGTCCTTGGAGGTGACCGCGGTGCCGTCCTCGTACTTGACGCCCTGGCGGATCTTGTACGTCCAGGTCTTGCCGCCGTCGCTGGGCGTACCCGCGCTCTCGGCCAGGTCCGGGACGAGCTCGTTGCCCGCCTCACCGGCGCCGGGCTTGAACGTCATCAACGGACGCGCGTAGAGGCGGCTGAAGTTGAAGCCGTACGCGTAGTACATGTTGCCCGGGTCGAGGGACTCGGGGGCGTCGGAGCTGGCGTAGGTGACCGTGCCGCCCTTCGCCGTGGACTCGTTCACGACACCCTTGGTCGCGGCGTTCGCGCCGGCGCCCTTGGGGGTGTCCTCCGTGCCGTCCTCCGCCTTGCTGCAGGCGGACAGAAGCAAGCCGGCGCTGCTCACAACCGCGACAGCGGCCATTGCTGACCTTCGCATGATGGTCGGGTTCTCCTTCGTAGTTGGACAGTTGCGTGGGACTACGGGCCACAACCGGGCCGCGGTCGCAGACGTCAGCGGCTGCGGGGGTCGAGGGCGTCCCGGAGGCCGTCACCGAGGAGGTTGAAGGCCAGCACCGTGATGAAGATCGCGAGGCCGGGAACGATCATGTACTGCGGGTCGACCTCGAAGAAGTCGACCGCCTGGTTGAGCATGCCGCCCCAGGAGGCCTGCGGCGGCTGGATCCCGACGCCGAGGAAGCTGAGCGACGCCTCGAAGATGATGTTGGTCGGGATCAGCAGGGTCGAGTAGACGATGATCGGCGCGACGAGGTTGGGCAGCAGCTCCTTGAAGAGCACGTAGGGGCCGCCGGCACCCATCCCCCGCGAGGCGTCGATGAACTCCCGCTCGCGCAGCGCCAGGGTCTGACCGCGCACGATGCGCCCCATGTACGGCCAGTTGAAGAATCCGATGACGAAGATCAGCACCGAGATGTGCAGCGGCAGTCCTTCGAGGCCGAAGGCGCCGCCCTGGAGCGTCGCGGAGATGGCGATGGCGAAGAGCAGCAGCGGGAACGCCAGGAAGGTGTCCATCAGCCGGCTCACGACCGTGTCGACCCGGCCACCGTAGTAGCCGGCGACCAGGCCCAGCACCACTCCGATGGCGTTGGACAGGATCGTCGCGCCGAAGGCCACGACCAGGGAGACCCAGGAGCCCTCCAGGATGCGGGCGAGGATGTCACGGCCGAACTTGGGCTCGACACCGAGCGGGTGGTCCCAGCTCATGCCGCCGAAGTCACCCTTGGGGAGGGATGTGTTGGCGTCGATCAGATCCTGGTTGAAGGCGTTGGGGTCCAGCCCCAGCAGCGACTGCAGCGGCCTGGAGAGGGCCGCCATCAGGATCAGCAGGACGACGATGAGACCGCCGGCGACCGCCACCTTGTCGCGCTTGAAGCGGGTCCAGGCGATCTGGCCTAGCGAACGGCCCTCGATCTTCTTGGCCTCGACACCTTCCAGCACGGCTTCGGGCTGCGCCTCGGCCTGCGATCCGGTCGTCTCAATGGGTGCGGTCATCGTCCCTCGTGCTTGCCCGTGCCGGTGGTTGCCGACTGTGCCTGACGGCCGCCCGGGTCTGCGGTGCGGTCCGTCACCACTGCTGTTCTCTCGGTTGCTCTGGGTTACTGCTTGGTACGAGAGGAGACGCGGTATCGAACTTCACCGTATGAACAGCGCGTTCGCCCGATCCCCCCATCGCTCTGGGGGAGTCTTCAACGGTCGCGCGATCAGGCACCAGACCCGGCGGCGAATGTATGCGCAACCGTGATGTGGCCAGCAGGGTTCCGCTATCCGGACGTGACGCTCTGTTGAGCGGTGGGGGCGGCGGTCACCTGCGACCCGGGGCGCACATCGACGGGGTCGGGGCAGTCCCGCACGGGGCGCGAGCGCTCAGTACCTGCTCGGGTACCCGTACCCGCCCGCCGCGGGGGCCTGCGCCGGGGCCGCGTGGGCCTCGCGGTCGTAGAAGGGGCGGGCGCCGGCCCGCAGCCACATGGCGACCGGGTCGTACTCGTCGGACATGGCGACGGTGGAGACGGGCAGGCCGTCCGGGACCGCGCCGATGGACTGCTGCATCATCCCGCGCACCGAGTCGACGGCCGGCGGCGAGGTGTCGTACACGTCGAGGCCGATGGCCAGGTACGGCGCGCCGAGCGCGGGCTGCACCCAGGCGCGGCGCAGCGAGCGCACGGCGGGCGTGCGGTGGGCGTTCTGCGTCAGCAGGGCGTAGAACTGCGGGATCTCGATGGCCGGCTCGGACAGCCGGAGCGGGCCCGCGGGCTGACGCTCCAGGCCCGTGGCGATCCGGCGCAGGTCGAGCCAGGGGATGCCGACGCCGCCGCCCGGCGCGTGCGGGTTCAGCCAGAGGCCGTAGTGGTCGGGGTAGAGGGTGCGGGCCACGTCGAGGCCGTCGACCACCTCGTAACTGCGGTTCCAGCCACTGGCGGAGAGCTCCTGGGCGGAGGTGACGCACGGGGCGTAGTTGAAGCCGTCGACCTCCATGTTCCCGTACTGCGCGTCCGGGGAGCCGGCCTGGCCGTGCCAGAGGAGCATCCAGATCTGGCCGGAGGACGGGCTGGCGAGGGCACGCAGCAGCGCCTCGTAGGCGTCGTAACGCCCGGGCGTCACCTGCCGCAGCATGTGCTCGACCTGCCCGGTGGCGATGCGGCTGCCGCTCGCGCTCACGTTGGCCGCCCTTCGATGTGGACCGTGGTTGGTGTTGGACCCTGGTTACAGGAACCAGCTTAGGTGGTGTGCAGGTTGAGCCGGTCAGGGCTCGGGGGTTGTCGTGCGCCGCGGGCCGCGGCGCCGTCGTGGCTGGTCGCGCGGTTCCCCGCGCCCCTGAATGAATCCGGTCAGTAACCCTGTTGGTAGAAGGGCCGTACTTTTTCGCGGAGCCAGTCGCCCACCGGGTCCTGGGCGACGTCGAGGAAGACCATGTTGACGGGCCACGGGACGGGGGCCCTGGTGAGGGCCCGGCCGAGGGCGGCCAGGGGGAGGGCCCGGTCGGCCTCCCAGGAACCCAGTTCGACGCCGATGAACATGACGGGGTCGGCGGTCTCGATGGAGGCGAGGCAGCGGCGGGCGGAGAGGACCACCGCGGTCGCGGCGAACTCGGCCGAGGCGGCCGCGAGGAAGTCCACGGGGTCGTCCTGCCAGTCCGGCTCGAACAGCCGTACGCGGGCACCGTTCGCCGATCCGTCCAGCGGGGTCCGCCCGGCCCGGCACAGCTCGGCTACGGCGGGCGGCGGCAACGGCATGCCCACGACACCGTCCGGGTTCAGAGCGAGGCCGATCTGCGGGGGCAGGCCGCGCGCGAACTCGACGGCCGGGGCGATCGTGAACGACATGTGGCTGCCGACGACCTGGCGGAACTGCTCCTCGGAGCTGAAGACCGGCACATACGCCTGGCCGTCGAACTCCATCGTGGGCAGATCGAGCTGACCGCTGGCCGGGCCGCCGCCCTCCGGCAGCGGCACCCATACGAAGCTGCGGGCCAGCACCTCCACGATCCGCGCCCCGGCCTGGGGCACGCCGAGCGACGCGGACAGCACCTCCTCGAGCTCGTTGCCGGGCCACCCGCCGTGCCCGTGGGGATGTGCCTGTGCCGGAAAGTCCGCCGGGAAGTCCATCTGCTGCCTACCGCTTTGGTCCGTGATGCTGTTGTCCCTGCACCTTAATGCCACCGGCTCACCGGGGGCGCCCCTCAAGGGGCGCGGGACAGCGCCGACCGGCGGCCCGGCCGCGTGGGCGCGACCAGCCACGACGCACCCGCGGTCCGCGCCGCACAGGACCCCCGACGCTCCCCCGGATCTCACCCCACGAAGTCGATCCGCTTCAACACGTCCGCCGCGGCCCGGTCGATGATCACCGCAGCCCCGCACCCCTCCGGCAGCCTTCCCCGCTCCACCGCCCGCAGCAGCTGCCTCATCGCCCCCCTGTGCCGGGCGAAGGCGTACCGCGACACGCCCCGCCCCCGCTCCCGCTGCCCGTCCCGCGCCTCATCGGGCGTCACGTCGAGCAACAGCAGATGCAGGGTGCCGCCCCGCCTTCTGGCCTCACGCGCGAGCCAACTTCGCACCCACGCCTGCGCCCCGCAGTCGTGCACGACGACACCCTCCCCCGAGCGGAGGGCACGCCGCAGGCCCGCGTAGTGCGCGAGGCGCACGAAGGGCCGGTAGGCCGCGTACGGCAGGTGGCGGGCGAAGCGCGCGTCGAAGCGGTCCCGGGTGTCCTGGGAGTCGATCCGGACGCCGGGCACGGACCGCCGCATCAGCGTCGACTTGCCGCTGCCGGGGAGCCCGGTGACCACCACCAGGTCGTCCGGTCCGAAGGACAGTCCGTGGGGGCTCCGCCCGGCGCGCTCCCTGAGGTCGCGGACGACCGGCCTCGGGAACGGGCCGCACGCCTCACCGGCCGGTACGACGGGCTGCTTGGGCATGGCGATGCCCGAAGTGGTCGCGTACGCCGTGGTCCTGTTCACCGTGATCGTCCTCCCCAGGGGGATGGGTATGGAGTCCCATCCCCACAGACCGTAAAGAAAAGGTAATGCCCGATCCCTCCTGGTTCAGTCCTCGTATGGCCACAAGAGTGCTACGGACCACTGTGTCTGCCTGTGCTCGTCGTGTCCCCACCTGTGAAAGGTCCCCCTGCCGCACCACGTCGATGCGTGCAATGATGTGCGCGCCAACTGCATACCGGCCGCTTGAATCCGCGCGGGAGAGCTCCCAGCAGTCTCGCTGGGGCGCCGAAGGAGCAAGTCCCTCCCTTGAATCTCTCAGGCTCAGATACCGCGTGGGCGAGGCACATCTGAAAAGCGGGCCGCACCTGCACTCTTGCAGGGACGGCTCCACCCAAGGTGCAAACCATGACCACCGGTACGTACGGTCGTGGTGAACCTCTCAGGTTCCGATGACAGATGGGGAGGATCGCCCTCGCCTGTCATGCCCTGGGAGCAGAACCGATGAGCAGTAGCCCCACCGCTGGATCGCGCCGTACCGCGCTCGATGCCCTGCATCGCTCGCTCGGTGCGACGATGACCGACTTCGCAGGCTGGGACATGCCCCTGCGCTACGGCTCCGAACGCGACGAGCACACCGCCGTCCGCACGAAGGCCGGCCTCTTCGACCTCTCCCACATGGGCGAGATCACCGTCTGGGGCCCGCAGGCCGCCGCGCTGCTCGATCACGCCCTGGTGGGCAACATCGGCGGTGTGAAGCCCGGCCGCGCCCGCTACACCATGATCTGCCGCGAGGACGGCGGCATCCTCGACGACCTGATCGTCTACCGCCTGGGCGAGAGCGAGTACATGGTCGTCGCGAACGCCTCCAACGCCCAGGTGGTACTGGACGCGCTCGTCGAGCGTTCCGCCGGGTTCGACGCCGAGGTGCGGGACGACCGGGACGCGTACGCGCTGCTCGCCGTCCAGGGCCCCGAGTCGCCCGGCATCCTGGCCGCCCTCACCGACGCCGACCTCGACGGTCTGAAGTACTACGCGGGGCTGCCCGGCACGGTCGCCGGGGTCCCCGCGCTGATCGCCCGGACCGGGTACACCGGTGAGGACGGCTTCGAGCTGTTCGTGAAGCCGGAGCACGCCGTCGAGCTGTGGCAGGCGCTGACCAAGGCGGGCGAGGGCGCGGGCCTGGTGCCCTGCGGGCTGTCCTGCCGGGACACGCTGCGCCTGGAGGCGGGCATGCCGCTCTACGGGCACGAGCTGACCACCGGGCTGACGCCGTTCGACGCCGGGCTCGGGCGGGTCGTGAAGTTCGAGAAGGAGGGCGACTTCGTCGGGCGTACGGCGCTGACGGCGGCTGCCGAGCGCGCCGCCTCGGCCCCGCCGCGCGTCCTCGTCGGCCTGGTCGCCGAGGGTCGCCGGGTGCCGCGCGCCGGATACCCGGTCGTCGCCGACGGCGAGGTGATCGGAGAGGTCACCTCCGGCGCTCCCTCCCCGACGCTGGGCAGGCCGATCGCCATGGCGTACGTCGACGCCACGCACGCCGCGCCGGGCACGGCCGGTGTGGGCGTGGACATCCGGGGCAGCCACGAGCCGTACGAGGTCGTGGCGCTGCCGTTCTACAAGCGGCAGAAGTGACACCTTCGTAGTCGTCCGCCCGTAGTCGTATGCGTGGTCGTGCACGTAGTCGTTCACAAGCGGCACCCGTGCGGACCCCGAGAGTGACACTGGGCACATCCGCGCTGCTCAACAGCGGTTTCAGCAGTCCCCCCTTCCTCACCACTCCCCCGCGTACAGGAGAATTCAGGCCATGAGCAACCCCCAGCAGCTGCGTTACAGCAAGGAGCACGAGTGGCTGTCGGTCGCCGAGGACGGCGTCTCGACGGTCGGCATCACGGAGTTCGCGGCGAACGCGCTCGGCGATGTCGTCTACGCCCAGCTTCCCGAGGTGGGCTCCACCGTGGCCGCGGGCGAGACCTGCGGCGAACTGGAGTCCACGAAGTCGGTCAGCGACCTGTACTCACCGGTCTCCGGTGAGATCACCGAGATCAACGAGGACGTCGTCAACGACCCGTCGCTGGTGAACACCGCCCCGTTCGAGGGCGGCTGGCTGTTCAAGGTACGTGTCGCGCAGGAGCCGGACGACCTGCTCACCGCCGACGAGTACGTCGCCCACACCGCCGGCTGAGAAGACGAGGTCGTACGCATGTCGCTTCTGAACACGCCCCTGCACGAGCTGGACCCGGAGGTCGCCGCCGCCGTCGACGCCGAGCTGCACCGCCAGCAGTCCACCCTGGAAATGATCGCCTCGGAGAACTTCGCTCCCGTCGCGGTCATGGAGGCCCAGGGCACCGTCCTGACCAACAAGTACGCCGAGGGCTACCCCGGCCGCCGCTACTACGGCGGCTGCGAACACGTCGACGTCACCGAACAGATCGCCATCGACCGCCTCAAGGACCTCTTCGGCGCCGAGTACGCCAACGTCCAGCCCCACTCCGGCGCCTCCGCCAACCAGGCCGCCCTCTTCGCCCTCGCCCAGCCCGGCGACACCATCCTCGGCCTCGACCTCGCCCACGGCGGCCACCTCACCCACGGCATGCGCCTGAACTTCTCCGGCAAGCAGTTCAACGTCGTCGCCTACCACGTGGACACCGCCACCGGCCTCGTCGACATGGCCGAACTGGAGAAGCTCGCCAAGGAACACCGCCCCAAGGTGATCATCGCCGGCTGGTCGGCGTACCCCCGCCAGCTGGACTTCGCCGAGTTCCGCCGCATCGCCGACGAGACCGGGGCCCATCTCTGGGTCGACATGGCGCACTTCGCGGGCCTGGTCGCCGCCGGACTGCACCCCAACCCCGTCGAGCACGCGGACGTGGT
>NZ_LRTR01000145.1 GCF_001550375.1 Streptomyces europaeiscabiei
ACGTTGCTCCTCCTCGCCCCACTCGTGTGGATCGCCGCCGCGATCCCGTGGACGATCCTGCACGGCGCCCTCGGACGACGTCATCGGGGGGCGGCACTGGCCGCGGGGGTTCGTCTTCACCCTGTGGTTCACCTGGTTCCTCGTGACATGGCTCGGCATGCCGGACTCCTACCCCGACCCCTTGTGCCCGGGGAACGTCCCGCCCTGGTGGCCGGGTTTCGTCCCGGCATGACCCCGCGGCACACCTCGTGGGCGGCCTCACCTTCCGTTCCGAGGAACTGCCGCACGGCGACGCACCACCTACACCTCGGACGCCTTCCCCGGCGTGCCGCTCCGCACCCGCCCCGCACCGCCGATCGCTGATCGCTGATCGCTGATCGACCGGATCACCGTGGCGCCGTATGAGCGGGGGATGCGCCGAGGTGAACGGCGAGCGCCCGGTCCGTCACGGTCGACGGGCCGGGCGCTTCACCGCGTCCCGCCTGCCGAGATCATCGATCCCGGCAGGCCGCCCGCGCCCCGCGACTGTCCGGTGCTCGACCTCGACAAGATCGTCCGGTCCAGGGAAGCGATCGCGGCCGACCCAGGAGGGTCAAGGACCGGCTCGGACCGTGACGACGAGCGCGGCGGCGGAGCGCCGGTTCTCCGCCGACGCCCTTGACCGGACCCCCGACCTCTTGGACGATGTTGCGTATCGCTCGACAAGTTGCTCAATACGCACCGCCGGCTGAGAAGACGAGGTCGTACGCATGTCGCTTCTGAACACGCCCCTGCACGAGCTGGACCCGGAGGTCGCCGCCGCCGTCGACGCCGAGCTGCACCGCCAGCAGTCCACCCTGGAAATGATCGCCTCGGAGAACTTCGCTCCCGTCGCGGTCATGGAGGCCCAGGGCACCGTCCTGACCAACAAGTACGCCGAGGGCTACCCCGGCCGCCGCTACTACGGCGGCTGCGAACACGTCGACGTCACCGAACAGATCGCCATCGACCGCCTCAAGGACCTCTTCGGCGCCGAGTACGCCAACGTCCAGCCCCACTCCGGCGCCTCCGCCAACCAGGCCGCCCTCTTCGCCCTCGCCCAGCCCGGCGACACCATCCTCGGCCTCGACCTCGCCCACGGCGGCCACCTCACCCACGGCATGCGCCTGAACTTCTCCGGCAAGCAGTTCAACGTCGTCGCCTACCACGTGGACACCGCCACCGGCCTCGTCGACATGGCCGAACTGGAGAAGCTCGCCAAGGAACACCGCCCCAAGGTGATCATCGCCGGCTGGTCGGCGTACCCCCGCCAGCTGGACTTCGCCGAGTTCCGCCGCATCGCCGACGAGACCGGGGCCCATCTCTGGGTCGACATGGCGCACTTCGCGGGCCTGGTCGCCGCCGGACTGCACCCCAACCCCGTCGAGCACGCGGACGTGGTCACCTCCACCACCCACAAGACCCTCGGCGGCCCGCGCGGCGGCATCATCCTGGCGAAGAAGGAGTTCGCGAAGAAGCTGAACTCCTCCGTCTTCCCCGGCTTCCAGGGCGGTCCGCTGGAGCACGTGATCGCGGCGAAGGCGGTGTCCTTCAAGGTCGCCGCGAGCGAGGAGTTCAAGGAGCGCCAGCGCCGCACGGTCGAGGGCGCGCGGATCCTCGCCGAGCGGCTGACGGCGGCCGACGCCCGCGAGGCCGGCGTCGACGTCCTGTCCGGCGGCACGGACGTCCACCTCATCCTGGTCGACCTGCGCGCCTCCGAGCTGGACGGGCAGCAGGCCGAGGACCGTCTCCACGAGGTCGGCATCACGGTCAACCGCAACGCCGTCCCCAACGACCCGCGTCCCCCGATGGTGACCTCCGGGCTCCGCATCGGCACCCCCGCCCTCGCCACCCGCGGCTTCACCGCCGAGGACTTCACCGAGGTCGCCGACGTCATCGCCGAAGCCCTCAAGCCGTCCTACGACGCCGAAGCCCTCAAGACCCGGGTCAAGGCACTGGCCGACAAACACCCGCTCTACCCCGGCCTGGTCAAGTGAGACCCAGGTGGGGCACCCGGACCGTGTGCCCCACCACCGCCCGTTCTGAGGAGTCACCGTGGCCATCTCGGTCTTCGACCTGTTCTCGATCGGCATCGGCCCGTCCAGCTCCCACACGGTCGGCCCGATGCGCGCCGCCCGCATGTTCGCCGTCCGCCTGAAGGAGGACGGCGCGCTCACCCGGACCGCCACGGTCCACGCCGAGTTGTACGGCTCGCTGGGCGCCACCGGCCATGGCCACGGCACCCCCAAGGCCGTACTCCTGGGCCTGGAGGGCAACGAGCCTCACACGGTCGACATCAACCAGGCCGAGCACGACGTCGACCACATCAGGTCGACCGGAACGCTGCGGCTGTTGGGCGTCGAGATCGGCGACGCCCGAGCGATCGCCTTCGACTTCGACAAGGACCTGGTCCTGCACCGCCGCAAGACGCTGCCGTACCACGCCAACGGCATGACGATCCGGGCCTACGACGCGGCGGGCACGGAGCTGCTGTCGAAGACGTACTACTCCGTCGGCGGCGGCTTCGTCGTCGACGAGGACGCGGTCGGCGCGGACCGCGTCAAACTCGACGAGACCGTGCTGAAACACCCCTTCCACAGCGGCGACGACCTGCTCCGTCTCACCCATGAAACCGGTCTGTCCATCTCGGGGTTGATGCTGGAGAACGAGCGGGCCTGGCGCAGCGAGGACGAGATCC
>NZ_LRTR01000146.1 GCF_001550375.1 Streptomyces europaeiscabiei
ACTTCGCCGAGTTCCGCCGCATCGCCGACGAGACCGGGGCCCATCTCTGGGTCGACATGGCGCACTTCGCGGGCCTGGTCGCCGCCGGACTGCACCCCAACCCCGTCGAGCACGCGGACGTGGTCACCTCCACCACCCACAAGACCCTCGGCGGCCCGCGCGGCGGCATCATCCTGGCGAAGAAGGAGTTCGCGAAGAAGCTGAACTCCTCCGTCTTCCCCGGCTTCCAGGGCGGTCCGCTGGAGCACGTGATCGCGGCGAAGGCGGTGTCCTTCAAGGTCGCCGCGAGCGAGGAGTTCAAGGAGCGCCAGCGCCGCACGGTCGAGGGCGCGCGGATCCTCGCCGAGCGGCTGACGGCGGCCGACGCCCGCGAGGCCGGCGTCGACGTCCTGTCCGGCGGCACGGACGTCCACCTCATCCTGGTCGACCTGCGCGCCTCCGAGCTGGACGGGCAGCAGGCCGAGGACCGTCTCCACGAGGTCGGCATCACGGTCAACCGCAACGCCGTCCCCAACGACCCGCGTCCCCCGATGGTGACCTCCGGGCTCCGCATCGGCACCCCCGCCCTCGCCACCCGCGGCTTCACCGCCGAGGACTTCACCGAGGTCGCCGACGTCATCGCCGAAGCCCTCAAGCCGTCCTACGACGCCGAAGCCCTCAAGACCCGGGTCAAGGCACTGGCCGACAAACACCCGCTCTACCCGGGGCTGGGGAAGTAACCCGGGCGTCATCGGTACGTAGTCCTGCTTTTCCGGGGCGCCGCGCACACTGTGGAGTGAGCGCGGTGCCCCACCCCCTGCACCGCCCTCCCCCGTTCTGAGGAGTCACCGTGGCCATCTCGGTCTTCGACCTGTTCTCGATCGGCATCGGCCCGTCCAGCTCCCACACGGTCGGCCCGATGCGCGCCGCCCGCATGTTCGCCCGACGGCTGCGCAACGAGGAGCTGCTCGCGGGCGTGGCCTCGGTGCGCGTCGAGCTGTACGGCTCGCTGGGCGCCACCGGTCATGGCCACGGCACCCCCAAGGCCGTGCTCCTGGGCCTGGAAGGCGCCTCACCGCGCACGGTGGACGTCGAGTCGGCCGACGAGCGGGTGGAGGCGATCAAAGAGGCGGGCCGCATCCGCCTCCTGGACGACCACGAGATCCCCTTCTCCTTCGACAAGGACCTGGTCCTGCACCGCCGCAAGACGCTGCCGTACCACGCCAACGGCATGACCGTCTGGGCCTACGACGCGGCGGGCACCGAGCTGTTGTCGAAGACGTACTACTCCGTCGGCGGCGGCTTCGTCGTCGACGAGGACGCGGTCGGCGCGGACCGCATCAAACTCGACGACACGCCCCTCAAGTACCCCTTCCGCACGGGTGACGAGCTGCTCCGCGTGGCGAAGGAGACGGGTCTGTCGATCTCCGCGCTGATGCTGGAGAACGAGCGGGCCTGGCGCAGCGAGGACGAGATCCGTTCCGGTCTCCTCGACATCTGGCGCGTGATGCAGGCGTGTGTCTCCCGCGGTATGTCCCGCGAGGGCATCCTGCCCGGCGGTCTGCGCGTACGCCGCCGCGCGTCCATGTCGGCCCGTCAACTACGGGCGGAGGGCGACGCGTTGGCCCGCTCCATGGAGTGGATCACGCTCTACGCGATGGCGGTGAACGAGGAGAACGCGGCCGGCGGCCGGGTCGTGACGGCCCCCACGAACGGCGCGGCCGGCATCATCCCCGCCGTCCTGCACTACTACGTCAACTTCGTCCCGGGCGCGGACGAGGACGGAGTCGTGCGGTTCATGCTGGCCGCCGGCGCCATCGGCATGCTCTTCAAGGAGAACGCCTCCATCTCCGGCGCCGAGGTCGGCTGCCAGGGAGAAGTCGGCTCCGCCTGCTCCATGGCCGCCGGAGCCCTCGCCGAAGTCCTCGGCGGCTCCCCCGAACAGGTCGAGAACGCCGCCGAGATCGGCATGGAACACAACCTCGGCCTCACCTGCGACCCCGTCGGCGGCCTCGTCCAGATCCCCTGCATCGAACGCAACGGCATGGCCGCGGTGAAAGCCGTCACGGCGGCCAGGATGGCCATGCGGGGCGACGGCACCCACAAGGTGTCCCTCGACAAGGTCATCAAGACGATGA
>NZ_LRTR01000147.1 GCF_001550375.1 Streptomyces europaeiscabiei
CACACGGTCGGCCCGATGCGCGCCGCCCGCATGTTCGCCCGACGGCTGCGCAACGAGGAGCTGCTCGCGGGCGTGGCCTCGGTGCGCGTCGAGCTGTACGGCTCGCTGGGCGCCACCGGTCATGGCCACGGCACCCCCAAGGCCGTGCTCCTGGGCCTGGAAGGCGCCTCACCGCGCACGGTGGACGTCGAGTCGGCCGACGAGCGGGTGGAGGCGATCAAAGAGGCGGGCCGCATCCGCCTCCTGGACGACCACGAGATCCCCTTCTCCTTCGACAAGGACCTGGTCCTGCACCGCCGCAAGACGCTGCCGTACCACGCCAACGGCATGACCGTCTGGGCCTACGACGCGGCGGGCACCGAGCTGTTGTCGAAGACGTACTACTCCGTCGGCGGCGGCTTCGTCGTCGACGAGGACGCGGTCGGCGCGGACCGCATCAAACTCGACGACACGCCCCTCAAGTACCCCTTCCGCACGGGTGACGAGCTGCTCCGCGTGGCGAAGGAGACGGGTCTGTCGATCTCCGCGCTGATGCTGGAGAACGAGCGGGCCTGGCGCAGCGAGGACGAGATCCGTTCCGGTCTCCTCGACATCTGGCGCGTGATGCAGGCGTGTGTCTCCCGCGGTATGTCCCGCGAGGGCATCCTGCCCGGCGGTCTGCGCGTACGCCGCCGCGCGTCCATGTCGGCCCGTCAACTACGGGCGGAGGGCGACGCGTTGGCCCGCTCCATGGAGTGGATCACGCTCTACGCGATGGCGGTGAACGAGGAGAACGCGGCCGGCGGCCGGGTCGTGACGGCCCCCACGAACGGCGCGGCCGGCATCATCCCCGCCGTCCTGCACTACTACGTCAACTTCGTCCCGGGCGCGGACGAGGACGGAGTCGTGCGGTTCATGCTGGCCGCCGGCGCCATCGGCATGCTCTTCAAGGAGAACGCCTCCATCTCCGGCGCCGAGGTCGGCTGCCAGGGAGAAGTCGGCTCCGCCTGCTCCATGGCCGCCGGAGCCCTCGCCGAAGTCCTCGGCGGCTCCCCCGAACAGGTCGAGAACGCCGCCGAGATCGGCATGGAACACAACCTCGGCCTCACCTGCGACCCCGTCGGCGGCCTCGTCCAGATCCCCTGCATCGAACGCAACGGCATGGCCGCCGTGAAAGCCGTCACGGCGGCCAGGATGGCCCTACGCGGCGACGGTCGCCACCACGTCTCCCTCGACAAGGTCATCAAGACCATGAAGGACACCGGCGCCGACATGAGCGTCAAGTACAAGGAGACGGCGCGGGGCGGGCTCGCCGTGAACATCATCGAGTGCTAGGGGAATCGGACCTGACCAGTACGTTCGTGGCCGTGCGGGTCGTGGAGCCAGCCAGGCTCGGTGACTGTCCGGGTGAGTACCGCGCCCAGTGCGAAGACGTCGCTCGCCGTTCCGACCCGCTTGCCGGTCAGCTGCTCGGGCGACATGAACCCCGGTGCGCCCGCGACCGTGCCGGTGCGGGTGAGCGCGCCGGCGGCCTCGCCC
>NZ_LRTR01000148.1 GCF_001550375.1 Streptomyces europaeiscabiei
CAACGAGGAGCTGCTCGCGGGCGTGGCCTCGGTGCGCGTCGAGCTGTACGGCTCGCTGGGCGCCACCGGTCATGGCCACGGCACCCCCAAGGCCGTGCTCCTGGGCCTGGAAGGCGCCTCACCGCGCACGGTGGACGTCGAGTCGGCCGACGAGCGGGTGGAGGCGATCAAAGAGGCGGGCCGCATCCGCCTCCTGGACGACCACGAGATCCCCTTCTCCTTCGACAAGGACCTGGTCCTGCACCGCCGCAAGACGCTGCCGTACCACGCCAACGGCATGACCGTCTGGGCCTACGACGCGGCGGGCACCGAGCTGTTGTCGAAGACGTACTACTCCGTCGGCGGCGGCTTCGTCGTCGACGAGGACGCGGTCGGCGCGGACCGCATCAAACTCGACGACACGCCCCTCAAGTACCCCTTCCGCACGGGTGACGAGCTGCTCCGCGTGGCGAAGGAGACGGGTCTGTCGATCTCCGCGCTGATGCTGGAGAACGAGCGGGCCTGGCGCAGCGAGGACGAGATCCGTTCCGGTCTCCTCGACATCTGGCGCGTGATGCAGGCGTGTGTCTCCCGCGGTATGTCCCGCGAGGGCATCCTGCCCGGCGGTCTGCGCGTACGCCGCCGCGCGTCCATGTCGGCCCGTCAACTACGGGCGGAGGGCGACGCGTTGGCCCGCTCCATGGAGTGGATCACGCTCTACGCGATGGCGGTGAACGAGGAGAACGCGGCCGGCGGCCGGGTCGTGACGGCCCCCACGAACGGCGCGGCCGGCATCATCCCCGCCGTCCTGCACTACTACGTCAACTTCGTCCCGGGCGCGGACGAGGACGGAGTCGTGCGGTTCATGCTGGCCGCCGGCGCCATCGGCATGCTCTTCAAGGAGAACGCCTCCATCTCCGGCGCCGAGGTCGGCTGCCAGGGAGAAGTCGGCTCCGCCTGCTCCATGGCCGCCGGAGCCCTCGCCGAAGTCCTCGGCGGCTCCCCCGAACAGGTCGAGAACGCCGCCGAGATCGGCATGGAACACAACCTCGGCCTCACCTGCGACCCCGTCGGCGGCCTCGTCCAGATCCCCTGCATCGAACGCAACGGCATGGCCGCGGTGAAAGCCGTCACGGCGGCCAGGATGGCCATGCGGGGCGACGGCACCCACAAGGTGTCCCTCGACAAGGTCATCAAGACGATGAAGGAGACCGGCGCGGACATGAGCGTGAAGTACAAGGAGACGGCGCGGGGCGGGCTCGCCGTGAACATCATCGAGTGCTGAGCGCGTAGTTCACCGGCTTGGCGCGCGCAGGGCGGAATCGAGCAGGTCGGGCGGATCCTGGCCGGGTTCTCGTCGTCCCCGTAGGCGGTCGCGGCGAGGAAGTCGGCCTCGACGGGGCGTAGGTCCGCGATCAGGGTGTCGAGCGGGTGGGTGTCGACGAAACGGGCCCGGGTGGCGGTGCCCAGCATGAACGCGAGGGGCCGGTCACCGTTCATGGGCAGGTCGGGGTAGAGGTCGCCGCCCCAGTGCATGACCGGTGTCTCGGTGTCGGCGTGCGCGAAGCGGCCCGCGCCGGCCAGCATCAGCGGGGCGGTCCGGGTGCCGGTCTCCTCGCCGTGGTAGTCGTACAGAGCTTGTCCCGGTCGGCACGGATCCCGGTCACTGCCGACGGGTGGTGGACGGTGAGTTCGGTCAGGTCCCGGAACGAGCGCCCATCGGGTGCCTCCTCGGGGCGCCGGCAGGTGGTCGGCGTGCCCGTGGGGAGGGCTGCTGCGTCACGGGGACGGCTCGGTGACGCGGTGGGAGCCGGGGCGGGTGTCGGTCTCGCGGCCGGTCAGGCCCGCGAGGGACAGGGCGCCGGGGCCGGTGAAGACCAGGAGGAGGAAGCCCCAGCAGAAGAGGACGGGGGCGAGGCCGCCGTTCTGGAGGGGGAAGAGGCCGTCCTTCTGGTGTTCCGTGAAGTACGCGAAGGCCATGACGCCCGAGCTGAGGAACGCGGCGCCGCGGGTCGCCAGGCCGAGAAGTATCAGGACACCGCAGGTCAGCTCGATGACTCCGGCGTACCAGAAGGGCCAGTCGCCGACCGGGCTCGCCTTCCGGTCCAGGATCCCGAAGACCGTGGCGGCACCCTCGCTGGCGAACAGCAGGCCCAGGACGATGCGGAACAGGCCCAGGACGAGGGGTTGGCGCGTGGTGAGCCAGTCGTTCAGGCGCGGGGTGCTGCTCATGGGTACTCCTCGGATGTGTCGGCTACGCGCGGGTGCTCCCGGTTTTTCCTTACGTACGCGCCCGGCCACCGGTTCAGGGAAGCCGTCGCCGACTTCGGGGCAGCGTACAAGGCATCCGCATCACGTCGGGTGCCGGTCAGGTGTCCTCCCCGGGGTTCGCGAGGGCTGCGCCGAGTTCTGCTCTGCGGCGTATGCCGAGCTTGCGGTAGGTGCTGGTCAGGTGGGTCTCGACGGTGCGGCGGGCGAGGTGGAGGAGTTGGGCTATCTCGGTGTTGGTGCGGTTCTGCGCGGCGAGTTCGGCGATGCGGCGCTCACCCGCGGTGAGGGCGGAGGGGCCGGTCAGGGCCGCCGTCGCCGTGCGGCGGGCACCGCCCTCGCGCAGGGCCTCCTCCGCGACCGCGCGCAGACGGAGCGAGCCCA
>NZ_LRTR01000149.1 GCF_001550375.1 Streptomyces europaeiscabiei
CGCCACGACCGCGGCCCCGGCCGCCTCCGCGGCTTCCTCCGGCACCCCGTCGGCTCCCTGCCGCAGCATCCGTACCGCCCGGTCCCCCAGCTCCAGACCCCGGCGGCCGCCCGTCGCCGTGCCGAGGGCGGAGAGGGCGCGGCCCAGTACGCGGGGGGTGTTCCAGACGGTCGCGAGGCGGAGTTCCTGTTCGGCGAGGGCCAGTGCCTCGTGGGGGCGGCCGAGGGCGAGGTGGCATGCGGCGGCGGCGGTGCGCCAGGGCGTGACGACGGGGCTGGCGACGTCCCGGGCGGACTGGCGGCGGCCGCACTCCAGGAAGTCGTCGAGGGCGGCCGCCGGGTCGCCGGTGGCGACGCGCAGGAGGCCCCGGGCGTAGAGGAAGCGGTTCAACTCCCAGGAGTCGTGGGCGCGTTGGAGGTCGAAGGCGTCGGCGAGGCGGGCGGCCTCGTCCGTACGGCCGGTCTCCACGAGGGCGATGACCGCGTGGGCCAGCGCGTTGGCGGACTCGGGGCGGCCGGCGACCGCGCGCGAGACCTCGCGGTCGGCCAGGACCTCCTCGTGGGCGCCCCGTGCGGCGGCGATGTCGATACGGACGTTGAGGAGGGCCAGATGCATGGGGTGGAGGAGGGAGGTGCGCTGGCCGCTGAGGCCGCGGTGGACGAGGCGTCCGGCCTCGTCGAGCCGGTCGGCCCACTGGGCGACGGCGGCGGCGGTGCCCAGCAGGAAGACCTCGGACAGCGGGTCGGCCGGCTGGGCGAGCAGGGCCCGGACCCGGTGCATCGCCGAGGCCGCCGAGATCAGGCCGGCGGTGGCCTCGTAGCGGACGAGGAGCGCCTGTCCGGCGGTGCCGACCAGGTGGGGCGAGCGTTCGGCGGTCTCGCGCAGCCAGCGGTACACCTCCTGCCGTACGCCCTGGTCGTGGTCGGAGAGCAGCGCGGAGGCGGTCTGGACCGTGCGGATCAGGTCCGGGTGACCCGTCAGGTGCTCGTCGCGCAGCCCGCGCAGCACGTCGACGGCGGCGCGGGCCTCGCCCCGGCGGGCC
>NZ_LRTR01000015.1 GCF_001550375.1 Streptomyces europaeiscabiei
CCGGGAAAATGGGGGCACGCTTCGACAGCGCCGGGGCCCGTACCGATGGGTACGGGCCCCGGCGCGTTCCGGGCGCCAGACCAGGAAAGGTTCCCCATGAACGCGAAGCCGTCGGCCTCCGGGCTCTCCCCCGACGACACACCCCGGCGCGCCGCGGCGCCGCAGGGTGAGCCCTCGACGCCGGAGGCGGTGTCCCGGGATCTGTCGCCGGCGGAGTCCTTCGGCGCGCTCGGGCTGCCGCCGGAGCTGCTGAGGGCCATGACCGACCTCGGGGTGACGGCGCCCTTCCCGATCCAGGCGGCGACGCTGCCGAACGCGCTGGCCGGCCGCGATGTCCTCGGCCGGGCGCGGACCGGGTCGGGCAAGACGCTGGCGTTCGGGCTCGCGCTCCTCGTTCGGACGGCAGGACTGCGGGCGGAGTCGAAGCGCCCGCTCGCGCTGGTCCTGGTGCCGACCCGGGAACTCGCGCAGCAGGTGAGCGACGCGCTGGCACCGTACGCGCAGACGCTGAAGGTACGCCTGGGGACGGTGGTCGGCGGACTGTCGATCAACAAGCAGCAGGCGCTGCTGCGGACCGGCGTCGAGGTGGTCGTCGCGACGCCGGGGCGGCTGGCCGACCTGGTGTCGCGCCGGGACTGTCATCTGAACCAGGTACGGATCACGGTGCTGGACGAGGCGGACCAGATGTGCGACCTGGGCTTCCTGCCGCAGGTCACGGAGATCCTGGACCAGGTGCCCTCCGACGGGCAGCGGCTGCTGTTCTCCGCCACGCTCGACCGCGACGTCGACCAGTTGGTACGCAGCCATCTGCACGACCCGGTGCTCGCCTCGGTCGACCGGGTCGCGGGCTCGGTCACCACGATGGAACACCATGTGCTGAACATCCACGGCGCCGACAAGTACGCGACCGCGACCGAGATCGCCGCGCGGGACGGCCGGGTGCTGATGTTCCTGGACACCAAGGCCGGCGTGGACCAGTTCACCCGCCATCTGCGGGCCAGTGGCGTACGGGCGGGCGCCCTGCACAGCGGCAAGTCGCAGCCGCAGCGCACGCACACGCTCAGCCAGTTCAAGGACGGTGGGATCACCGTGCTGGTGGCCACCAACGTCGCGGCGCGGGGCATCCACATCGAGGCACTCGACCTCGTCGTCAACGTCGACCCGCCCGCCGACGCCAAGGACTACCTGCACCGTGGCGGGCGCACGGCGCGCGCCGGCGAGTCAGGGAAGGTGGTCACGCTGGTCACACCCAACCAGCGGCGCGAGGTGAACCGGCTGATGTCCGACGCCGGGATTCGCCCGACGGTCACCCAAGTGCGCTCCGGTGAGGCGCAGTTGACCGCCATCACCGGGGCCAGGCGTCCGCCGACCGCGACGAAGTCCACCAGCGGCAACGCCCCCTTCCGCGGCATCGGCACCCGTCCGGGCCGTCCCGCGAAGGAGTCCCGCAAGACCGCCGAGGCCCGCAGGGCCGCCGAAGCGCGCGCGGCGGCCCGGGTACGCAAGGAGCGCTGACGCCGGACGCCTGCCTTGGCCGGGCGGTGGCGGATGTGATCGGCGTCCGGGTGTCGGCCACCCGGGCGATCTGCGGTGCGGCCGTGAGGTGCCGCCGTGAGGTGCCGCCCGGCCAGGCGGCACACGACACCCGGCGGGAGCAGCACACCTCATCGGCCGTCGCAGGATGCGTTCATCCGGGGATGGGCGCGAGGCCCAGGCCGGCGAGTGCGGTCGTGCCGGCGGCGGTGTGGCCGTTGCCGGCGAGGAGGAGCGTGCGGGCCGACTGGTAGGGGCAGCCCGCGGCGTCGAATGCCGTGGCCGCGGCGAGTTGGCGGGTCAGGTCGCCGTCCAGGAGGGCCTGCGCACGGTCCAGTTGGGCGGTGACGACCGGGTTGCCGGTGACCAGGCCGCGCGCGGCGGTGACCCGGTCCCGGGCTTCCGGGTGTCCGGTGAGGACCGCCGCTTCGGCCCTGAGACCCACGTACCAGTGCAGCCAGATCCAGGAGACCCACTTCCACACCTGTTCCGGCCCCGGTGCGACGCGTTCCAGGGCCGCGTCCGGGTCCCCGTGGTGGAGGAGGACCATGGCGTCGAAGACCGCGCCGTAGCCGTGGTGGTGTTCCGCTCCCGTACCCGCTTCGTCGACGATCGCGAGCCAGGCCGCCCGTGCGTCGTGATCGCCGCGCAGGCCGTGGATCATGGCGACCGACGCGGCGGCCGGGCCGAGTGAGAACGACCGCTGCCGGCCGCTCCGCCGCCATGCGTGGAGGAACCGCTCGCTGCCGGTGAGTACGTCGGCGGCGTTGCCCGCGAACGCGTCCGCGACCAGGAGCCAGGACGTGGCGTGGTGCTCCACCTCGGCGAACAGGGGCTCGTCGGCGAGTTGTCCGCCCCACCTGCGGGCCTGGGGCAGCTCGCCCACGCCGAGAGCCGTTCCGGCTGCCATGGCGAGGGCGTCCATCCGCTCGTGCGTGGCGGCGGGAGTGCGTGGTAGCGGGGCCAGGATCTCGATCCGGCGCCGGGCGGCGGCCGCCGCGCCGAAGGAGTCACCGGCCCAGGTGCGGGCGCCGGAGAGCGCGTCGAGGGCGGCGGATTCGGCCACCGGGTCCCCCGCCCGCCGGGCTAGGTCGACGGCTCGTTCCGCGTAACCGACCGTCTTCTGCGCGGTGTTGTCCATGTCCCCCTGGAGCGCGCCGAAGGCGTCCGCGACGACCGCCGCCTCGGCGAGGGCCAGAGCGGCAGTGGCAGTGGCAGCCGGGTCGGTCCGCGGACCGGTCTGCGGTTCGGTCGGCAGGACCACGGCGTCGGACAGCTGCCGTCGGGCATCCGCGAGCAGTGCGGTCACCTCGTCCACGGCCGGGAGCAGGGCGAACTCGCTGGAGAAGCGGTACGCGACGGTGGCCGCGTCGGCCAGGTCGCGCGCCGCGCCGACGATGTCGTCGGCCCG
>NZ_LRTR01000150.1 GCF_001550375.1 Streptomyces europaeiscabiei
GGCGTCGGCCGTCCGGGCGAGCAGGTCGGCGTCGGCCGGTACGGGGGCGTCCTCGTCGTCCAGCGCGGCGAGCGCGCGGGCGATCCCGGTGGTCGCGGGCCCGGCGCTGTCCAGCCACCAGGACACCGCGGCGGCGTAGGTGCCCGGATAGAGCGCCGCGCAGGTGTCCGGAAGGGCAGCCGGGAAGGCCTCGGGGGCGGCGTCACGGAGGTCGGACAGCAGGGCGCGCAGCAGCAGGGGGCTGCTCGCGCACGCACGTAAGCAGGCGTCCACCCAGTCCGGCGGGGCGTCGCCGTGGACGGAACGGACCAGCCGCGCCCCGGCGTCCGGGCTCAGCGGGGCCAGGGTGCGGGTGTGCACGAGGGCAGGGGAGAGGGCGTGCGCGAGACCGTCCGCCGGGGGGTCGATGTCGTACTGGCTGCGCTCGGTGACCACCAGGAGCACCGGCAGCCGGTCGATGCGGCGGACGGCCTCGACGAGCCAGCTGCGGGACGGTGTGTCGGCGAAGTGCGCGTCGTCCACGGCGACGAGCAGCGGGGACTCGGCCGCGTAGGAACGCAGCAGTCGCCACAGGCGCGCGGGCCTGCCCCGGTGCGGCTGGGTGCCGGGCGGGTCCGGTGCCTCGCCCGCGGCCTGGTCGAACTCCGGCCCGTGGGCGAGGAGTTGGAAGACCGCGCCGAACGGTACGGAGCTGTGGTCGGGTGAGCAGCGGGCCCGCAGGACGCGCATGCCGTTGGCCGCCGCGTGGTCGGCGGCGGCCTCCAGGAGCGCGGTGCGGCCGGTGCCGGTGGCGCCCCGCAGCAGTACCAGGCGGCCGGAGCCGGTCCGGGCGCGGGCGGCCTCGGCGGCCAGCAGCTCCAGGGGCTCACGGCGTTCGAGAAGCGGTTCGGGCGCGCACATCGCTGTCTCCTGTCGTGACTGTCATGGAGTGTCATGCACTGTCGTGGACTGTCGATATCCGCTTCCGTAGACGGGACACGGACCGTTCCGGAGCACCGGTCGCGGACGTTCGGCGGGAAAGCACCGCGGCCGGTCGCCCTGTGGTGAATCTCGTGGTGTGTCTCGTGGTCCTCCACGATTGCGCAGCGCACACGACACACAGAAGGGTGAATCGAGCCCATCGGCCACTCCCCTCACAGGAGCGGCAATTTCGTGCATACGGGAGAAACGGTTGCGCAGCACATTCCGGACCGCGGACACGACGGCGGCCACGGCCGACGTCACGGCGGAGCACCAGGAGCCCCGGAGCCGTGTCCCGGTCGTGGTCCACACCCTCGACCCGCTCTCCCGCGCCGGTGTGCTCAGCCAGTTGCGCGGGCACCCGGTGATCGACCTGGTGGACGACGCCCAGGTACGGCCGGGCACCGTGGCCGTGCTGGTCGGGGAGACCCCGGACGAGCCGCTGCTGTCCGCGCTGCGCCGGATGGTGCGCAGCGAGGGGGCGCGGGCCGTCCTGGTGGTGAGCCTGATCCGCGAGACCGAACTGCTCGACGTCATCGAGTGCGGGGTCGGGGCCATCGTGTGGCGCCACGAGGCCACCGCGCACCGGCTGTCGCAGGCCGTGCTCGCGGCCTCGCGCGGGGACGGTGATCTGCCCGCCGATCTGCTCGGCCGGCTGATCAACCAGGTGGGGACGTTGCAGCGTTCCGTGGCCGGCCGCACCGGGGCGCCGCTGTCCGGCCTGGTGCCGCGTGAGATCGACGTCCTCCGGCTCGTCGCCGAGGGGATGGACACCGGCGAGATCGCGAGCAAGCTCTCCTACTCCGAACGCACCGTCAAGAACGTGATGCACGGGCTCACCACCCGGCTGCATCTCCGCAACCGGGCGCACGCGGTGGCCTATGCCCTCCGGGAAGGCTACATCTGATCGAACGGGCAGACCCACCGGGCCCGCTGGGCAGGACACCGTGCCCCCTCGTCGTCCCCGGCGCGTCTGGAAGGGCGGCGCCGCAGCGGACAGGATCGACGGACAGGCACACGACACAGCAGGAGCACGACCGTGATCCACGAGGTGGACGAGGTCCTCAAGGGACTGATCGGCGGTGGTGCCCTGGCCGGCTCCGGCATCGACGTCTCCTTCGAGGCGCCGACCCGAGACTGGGCGGCCCGGCGCAACGCGCCCGCCGTCAACACCTATCTGTACGACATCCGCGAGGACGTCTCCCGCCGCCAGCGCGGCCACATGCCGGTCCGCGACGAGCGCGACATCGTCGTACGCCGTCGGCAGCCGCCCCGCTGGTTCCGGCTGTCGTACCTGGTCACGGCGTGGACCAAACAGCCCCAGGACGAACACCGGCTGCTCTCCGCGGTGCTGGCCACGCTGCTGCCGCACGAGCTGCTGCCCGCCGACGAACTCCCTGGCGCGCTCGGCGCGCTGGGCCTGACGCTGCCGCTCTCGGTGGCGGGACTGCACACCGAGTCGCGGTCCCTGGCCGAGGTCTGGTCCGCGCTGGGCGGCGAGATGAAGCCGTCCCTCGACCTCGTGGTCACCGTCCCCTTCCCCGCCTTCCCCGAGTACGACGCCGGTCCCCCGGTCACCGAGGGCGCGGCGATCCGCGTACGCGGTATGGACGGCTCCCTGGAGGGCTCCGAGGAACGCGCGCACCGGCCGGGGCAGTTGGCGTCCGCGCCCACCTCCGGAGAACCGCAGGGCCGTCGGCCGACGTCCGCACCCGGCACCAGCACCAGCACCAGCACCAGCACCAGCACCGGAGAACGGCAGCGGTGAGCACTCACGCGACTCCCGGCTCGCTGCCGGCCCTCACCTCCCCCACCACCGACGCGCTGCTCCTCCGGCTCGCCCGACTGCGCGACCGTGTCGCGGAGTTGGTGGCCCAGCGCAGTGCCGGGGATCCCACGGCGGGTGATCCGCTGCGGGGACTGTACGTGTCCGAGGAGGGCGTACGGCATCTGCTGGGGCCGTCGGCCGGGTCGTGCGCCCCCGTGTTCGAGGACTTCGAGGCGGCTGAGACGCCCCCGGACGGTCCGCTGGAGCGGCTCGCGGGGCGGCTCGGGCTCACCGAGCTGGACACGCGGATCCTGCTGATCGCCCTGGCACCCGATCTGGACCGCTCCTACGAGCAGTTGTACGGGTATCTGAACGACGACGTCAGCAGGCGCCGGGCCACCGTCGGGCTCGCGCTCGATCTGTGCGGGCTGCCCGTGCATCTCGCTCGGGCGCGGGCCCGGTTCCTGCCCTCGGCGCCGCTGAGCGCGCTCGGGCTGCTGACCGTCGAGGAGACCGAACGTCCCTTCCTCGGCCGGGTGTTGCGGGTCCCGGACCGGCTGGTCGCGCATCTGCTGGGCGACGACACGCTGGACGCGGGGCTCGTCGGTCATGTCCGTCAGCTCGCGTGGCCGTCACCGTCGCCGTCGTCGCCGCCGGCGTCCCTGGATACGCCTCTGTCCTCGACCGCGCCTTCGTCCTCGACCGCGCCTTCGTCGTTGTCTCCGTCCCCGTCCTTGCCTCCGTCCCCGTCGTTGTCTCCGTCCCCGTTGTCTCCGTCCCCGTCGTTGTCGTTGTCCGTGTCCGTGGAGGACGGTGGGTTCACCGCCCGGCTGGCCGCCCGGCTGGCCGCCGCCCCGGTCACCGTCCATCTGCGGGAGCACCGTGAGGGCGACGGGCTCGTGCGGGCCTCGGCGGCCCTGCGTGCGGCAGGGATGGAGGCGCTGCACTTCACGCCCCCGGCGGCCCAGGACGAGACGGCCGTGCTCCTTCCCCGGCTGCTGCGCGAGGCCCGGCTGCGCGGTTGCGCGGTCGTAGTGTCGCCGCTGCCGGAGAAGCCGGATCCGCTGGTCCGGGCCCTGACGGCGGCCGACGTGTCCGTGCTGTTCACCGGGGCGCAGCCGTACGACCCGCAGTGGTGCGACCGTGACCCGCTGGTCCTCGACGTGCCCCGGCCGCCCTCGGGTGCCGTGGACGCCTGGTCGGCGGCGCTCGGCGCCGGGGCGGACGGGCC
>NZ_LRTR01000151.1 GCF_001550375.1 Streptomyces europaeiscabiei
TTCGAGCTGGCCGGCGGTTCCATCCGCAGCGCGGTCGTCACCGCCGCCTACGCCGCCGCCGGGCGCGCCGGGTCGGTCACCACGGCCGACCTGCGGGAGGGCGCGGAGCGCGAGTACCGCAAGGCCGGGCGGCTGGTGCCGGGCGAGGGCAACTGGTAGCCCCCACCACCGGCAGTCGGCGGGAGCGCCCCCGATGAGGACGCCCCGCGGGACGGGACTACTTCACGCGCCACTTCTGGTTGGGCGTGCCCGCGCAGGTCCACAGCTGGAGCCTGGCGCCGTTGCCGGTGCCGTTGTCCTTCACGTCGACGCACTTGTCGGCCTGCGGGTTGACCAGGTCACCGGCGGTGCTGAGCACGAACTGCTGGGCGGGGTTGCCGCTGCACCTGGCCACCTGGATGACGGCGCCGTCGTCGCGGGAGCCCCAGGCGACGTCCATGCACAGCCCGAGGGAGCGCACGGTGCCGTCGCCCCGGAAGTCCCACTTCTGGTTGGCGGTACCGGCGCACTCCCAGATCTGGAGCGGGGTGCCGTCCTTGCCCTTGCCGTTCTCCGCGTCCGTGACGTCGATACAGCGGTTCGAGGCCTGGCCGATGATCTTGAACCCCTTGGCGGCAACCGGCTTCTTCGTCGTGGGTTTCGTGTCCGGTTCCTTGTCCGACCCCGACCCCGATCCCGACCCCCCGGAGGCGGAGCCCGAACCGGAACCGGATCCCGGACCCGGGTCCTCGGGCTCCTCCTCCTGCTGGGGTGCCTCGGGGGTCTCCGAGGGCAGCGGCGCCGCGGAGATGCTCGGCGCCGGGGCCATCGCGGACGGGCTGGCGCTCGGCAGGGCCGTCGTACCGGCCTGCTGGAGGTCGGTCACGGCGCTGGTCACCTTGGGCTGGTAGGCGAACCACAGCGTCACGAAGGTGATCGCCAGGGCCAGGAAGATGCCCATGCAGGTGGCGAGCCAGCCCGGCAGGAACCCTCGCTGGACATAGGTGCCGTCGACGGACTGCGGTGCGACGCCCGCCCGTTGGACGGCGAGCGCGTACGGTCTCTCCTGCTTGGAACCGAACCAGATGACCTGCCGTGGCTTCAGCGTGGCCTTCACGAACGCGGCACGGCCGGGCTCGATCTGCACATTGCTCGGACGGATGTCGTACGACAGCTGGTCGCCGTTGTCACTGCCGCTGACGGCGGCGGTGACCTTCGTGTTGCCGAGGTTGTCGATGGCCAGCTCGGGCCGTCCCCGAAACCGCCCCTTCACGGTCGGCGGCACGAGTTCCGCCCGTACCTCGGTGAAGGGGGTGATCGTCAGGTTCCCCTCGGGGACGGTCGTCGCCTCCGGATGCTGGGTCGGCGTGATCCGCACCGCGTACGGGTTCGGGCCGGCCGTCGCGTCCGGAGTGCGGGGCGGAGCGAACGTCAGCTCCACCGTCCCCGTCGTCCCCGGGTACAGCCGCAGCGTCTGCGGCTCCACGGTGGTCCACGGCGCGATGTCGCCGACGGGCTCGAAGCGGTACTCGTCGACGACGTCGCCGGTGTTGCGCAGACGCAGCCGTACGGTCGTACTGCTCCCCGGGTCCACGGTCGCGGAGGCGGGTTCGAGGGAGGTCCAGAGGCTCACGGTCAGGCCCCCGCGCCAGGAACGATCTGCCATTCCTGGTCGTCGGTGACGGTGCAGTGGAAGAGCATCAAGGTCACCTCGTCGCGTGTGTCTTCGTTGCCCGCGATTTCGAGACACCTGTTCCTGCTCGCGAAGTTGCGGATCCAGTAGCCACCGCTCTGCTGCGGGTCGAGCCACCACAACTGGTTGTCGCTGGTCGTGCCGTCACAGGTGAACTCCGTGATCTTCGTATGGATCGGGTTCTCTCCGTAGTTCGGCAGGTCCATGCAAAGCTGGTCCTTGGCGTTGCGGATCTGGAAGAGATCACTGCCGTCGGGCGCCTTCTTCTCGGCCTTCACCTCCAGGTGCCAGAGCTGGTTGTCCGCCGTGCTGTCGTCGCAGGTGAACTGCTGGACCCGGCCGTCTCTGCGCCCGTTGCCCTCGCCGGGGACGTCGGCGCACAGCTCGGTGGCGAGGTTGCGCAGGAGGACGTCGCGCGCGGGCAGCACGCTCTCGTCCTTCTCCTCGGCCGGCTCGGTCGGCTCGGCGGTCTCGCCACCGCCACCACCGCCGCCGTCGTCCGCCTTCTCGGACGGGGCCGATTCCTCCTCCGGCTCCGGCGTCGGCTCCGGCTTCGCGGACTCCAGCGGTTGCGGCGAGGCCGAGGGAGGCAGCGTGCTGACACCGGCCTTCGTGAACTCGGTGGCGGCACTGGTCACCCTGGGCTGGAAGGCGAACCACATCGTCAGGAAGGTGATCGCCAGCGCCAGGAAGATCCCGAGACAGGTGGCGAGCCAGCCCGGCAGGAAGCTGCGCTGTACGTAGACGCCCTCGACGTCGAGCGGCGTCACGCCCGACCGCTTCACCGCCAGCGTGTAGGGCCGCTCGTCCTTGGACCCGAACCAGGTGATCTGGCGCGGTTTCAGCGTGGCCTTGACGAACGCGGCACGGCCGGGCTCGATCTGCACATTGCTCGGGTGGATGTCGTACGACAGCTGGTCACCGTTGTCGCTGCCGCTGACCGACGCGGTCACCTTCGTGTTGCCCAGGTTGTCGATGGCCAGCTCGGGCCGCCCCCGCAAGCGCCCCTTCACGGTCGGCGGGACCAGCTCCGCGCGCACCTCGGTGAAGGGCGTGATCGTCAGGTTCCCCTCGGGAACCGTCGCCGCCTCCGGATGTTCCGTCGGGATGATCCGCACCCCGTACGGGTTCGGGCCGGCCGTCGCGTCGGGGGTACGCGGCGGCGCGAACGTCAGCTCCACCGACCCCGTCGTACCCGGGTAGAGCCGCAGCGTCTGCGGCTCCACGGTGGTCCACGGCGCGATGTCACCGACCGGCTCGAAGCGGTACTCGTCGACCACGTCACCGGTGTTGCGCAGACGCAGCCGAACGGTCGTGGTGCCACCGGGGTCCACCGCGGCCGACGCGGGTTCCAGAGAAGTCCAAAGGCTCACGGAGGGACGCTACGCGGCGGGCGTCGTCCGGTCAGGAGCCGTCGGGGCAGGCCCGCCTGCCCCGACGGCCACCGGCGCCCGCCCCAACGGCCTTGCCCCAACAGCCTTGTCACACCGTGAACTTGACCGCTTCGAGCCAGACTCCGTTGTCGAGGGTGCCGCCGAAGATGTAGTGCTCTCCCTCGCCGGGCTTGTCGCAGGCCAGGTTCTGCCAGCCCCGGTCCTTCTGGTGGACCGACTGGCAGACCCCCCGGCCGCCGTCGTCGACGTTGATGGTGAAGCCCAGCATGTCCGGGGCGCCCGCCTTGGAGCTGCCGAAGTAGTTGTCGAAGCCGTCCTTCGCGCCCGACCAGGGCTTCCCGTTGTAGTGGCCCTGGCCGTTGGTGGAGTCGGGGTTGTGGACGAACGCCGCGCTGGCCGTGCCGTTGACACCGGACACCGCGATGTTGAGTGCCTTGAGCGACCTTCCCTGGCCCACCGTGCCGGCCGTGTCGCCGTCGCACTCGGGGGCCGTCCAGCCCTTGCCCGTCACAAAGGCGCGGTAGCAGATGTGCCGGCCGCTCGGGTCCGCCGCGGCCAGTTGCCGCACGGCGGTCGCGGCCGTGGGCGCGGGCTTCTTCTTCTCCTCGGAGCCACCGCCGGACCCGCCACCACCGTCGCCGCCGCTCCCGCCCCCGCTGCCGTTCTCCGGCTGCGTCTCCGTCACCTGCGGAGGTGCCGAGGAGGCGGGAGGCGCGGAGGGCGTGGGCGGCGGAGGGGGCGACGCCGTCGGCGAGGGGCTGGGCGGCAGTGTGCTGACGGCGGTCTCCTGCAGCTCGGTGGCGGCACTGGTCACCCTGGGCTGGAAGGCCAACCACATCGTCAGGAAGGTGATCGCCAGCGCCAGGAAGATCCCCAGGCAGGTCGCGAGCCAGCCGGGCAGGAAGCCGCGCTGCACATACATGCCCTCGACATCCAGCGGTGTCACCCCAGACCGCTTCACCGCGAAGGCGTACGGCCGCTCCTCCTTCGACCCGAACCAGATGATCTGGCGCGGCTTCAGCGTGGCCTTCACGAACGCGGCACGGCCCGGCTCGATCTGCACATTGCTCGGATGGATGTCGTACGACAGCTGGTCACCGTTGTCGCTGCCGCTGACCGACGCGGTCACCTTCGTGTTGCCCAGGTTGTCCACGGCGAGCTTGGGCCGCCCCCGGAAGCGCCCCTTCACCGTCGGCGGGACCAGCTCCGCCCGCACCTCCGTGAACGGGGTGATCGTCAGGTTCCCCTCGGGAACCGTCGCCGCCTCCGGATGCTCGGTCGGCGTGATGCGCACCGCGTAAGCGTTCGGCCCCGCCGTCGCGTCCGGGGTACGCGGCGGCGCGAACGTCAACTCCACCGACCCCGTCGTACCCGGGTACAACCGGAGCGTCTGCGGCTCCACGGTCGTCCACGGCGCGATGTCACCGACCGGCTCGAAGCGGTACTCGTCGACCACGTCACCGGTGTTGCGCAGACGCAGCCGAACGGTCGCGCTGCTCCCCGGGTCCACAGTCGCGGAGGCGGGTTCGAGGGAAGTCCAGAGGCTCACGTCAGGACGCTACCGGGAGTGCGGGAGCCGGGTCAGGAGGAGAAAGTGCACGGTCGCGGTGCCCCAAAGGGCATCTCGCGCGGGCGCGGGGACGCTCGCGGGGGTCTCGCGGGGGTGCTGCCGCCGGGTGGGCACGGGCCGGCGGCCCCGGGGTGCTTCCCCCGATCGGCCGGGCTGCCCCTGGGGGCAACGGATGTGCCCCCGATCAGGTACCGGAGGACGTTTCAGGGGACGCGCTTCGCGCGTGAGGGTGAGAGGCGACCTGTCTCGTACCCCAAGGAGAGCAGAGCATGCCGTCCTACCTGTCGCCGGGCGTCTACGTCGAGGAGGTGGCCAGCGGCTCGCGTCCCATCGAGGGTGTGGGTACCTCGGTGGCCGCCTTCGTCGGCCTGGCCCCGACCGGTCCGCTGAACGAGCCGACGCTGGTGACCAACTGGTCCCAGTACGTCGCCGCCTTCGGCGAGTTCACCGACGGCTACTACCTCGCGCACTCGGTGTACGGGTTCTTCAACAACGGCGGCAGCGCCGCGTACGTCGTCCGGGTCGGCGGCACGGACCAGGGCGGCGCGTCCGCCGGTGGCCCGGCAGCCGTGACGGGTGCGGCCGC
>NZ_LRTR01000152.1 GCF_001550375.1 Streptomyces europaeiscabiei
CCCCGCCCCCCCCAACACCAACCCGGGGGCGGGGGGGCCCCCCGCCGCTCCCGCCTCCGTCACGCCCGCCGCGACGGACGGCGGTCACCCCGGCCCGGCCGAGTACCTCGGGGACTCCGCCGACCGCACCGGCTTCGGCGGCCTGGAGGCCGTGGACGAGATCTCGATGGTCGCCGTGCCCGACCTGATGGCCGCCTACCAGCGCGGCGTGATCGACCTGGAGGCCGTCAAGGCCGTCCAGCTCGGTCTGATCGCGCACTGCGAGCTGATGGGCGACCGCGTCGCCGTCATCGACCCGCCGCCCGGCCTCAACGCCCGTCAGATCCGGGTCTGGCGCCAGGAGACCGCCGGGTACGACTCCAAGTACGCGGCCCTCTACTACCCCTGGATCAAGGTCTTCGACCCGGCCAGCGGCCAGTCCCGCGTCATCCCGCCGAGCGGTCACGTCGCCGGCGTCTGGGCCCGCAACGACTTCGAGCGCGGTGTGCACAAGGCGCCCGCCAACGAGGTCGTACGGGGCGCGGTCGACCTGGAGCTGCAGATCACCCGCGGCGAGCAGGACCTCCTCAACCCCATCGGCGTCAACTGCATCCGCGCCTTCCCGGGCCGCGGCATCCGCGTCTGGGGCGCCCGCACGATGTCCTCCGACCCGGCCTGGCGCTACCTCAACATCCGCCGGTACTTCAACTACCTGGAGGAGTCGATCCTGATCGGCACCCAGTGGGTGGTGTTCGAGCCGAACGACCACGCGCTGTGGGCCCGGATCCGGCGCAACGTCTCCGCGTTCCTGGTCAACGAGTGGCGCAGCGGCGCCCTCTTCGGCCAGCGGCCCGAGGACGCGTACTACGTCAAGTGCGACGACGAGACCAACCCGCCGGAGTCGGTCGACCTCGGCCGGGTCATCTGCGAGATCGGTATCGCCCCGGTCAAGCCCGCCGAGTTCGTGATCTTCCGGCTGGCCCAGTTCTCCAGCGGCAACGGTGAGCTGGAGGAGTAGGCCGTCCGGCCCGCGCCCACCTGCGTTCGTACACCAGCCGTTCCGCAAGCCCCTTGCCCCTGCCCCCTCAGAAGGACACAGAACAGATGAGTCTCGCGCCGGGTGACGCCCTTACCTCACACAATTTCGGCCTCCAGATCGACGGGGTGATGGTCGAGTACCTCGCGGAGGTCAGCGGCCTCACCCTCGAACAGGACGTCATCACGTACCAGCAGAACTCCGCCCAGGGCCGGCCCGAGGTCAATCTGCTGCCCGGTGTGCAGAAGAACGGGCAGTGCACCGTGGTGCGCGGTATGACCCAGTCGGCCGCGTTCAACACGTGGATCAACGACTCCATCAACGGTCAGATGGGCTCGGCACGTAAGAACGCGTCCATCATCATGATGGATTATCAGAACAATCCGGTGAAGCGGTACAACATGCGCAACGCCTGGTGCAGCAAGATCGACGCGAGCACCCTCAAGGCCGGCGAGGCGTCCGCGCTCACCGAGACCGTGACCATCGTCTTCGAAGAACTGGTCATCGAGTAATGCGGCGTACGGCTGCCAGGGCGGGCGCGGGCGCGGGTTCGATCGTGGACGTTCCGGGTGCGGAGACGGGTGCGGGCACGGGCACGGAGGCGACTCCGTCCGCGGCCGCTTCCGCCTTCGCCCCCGTCTCCGCATCCGCTCCTGTTCCGGCTTCGGCTCCGGCTCCGGCCGTCGCGCCGGTGGCGCAGCGGCTGCGGACGGAGTTCCCCTTCGAGCTGCCGCGCGGCTACGTCGACGAGGCGGGGAACCTCCACCGGGAGGGCGTGATGCGACTCGCCACCGCCCGGGACGAGCTGATCCCGCTCCGCGACGTGCGTGTCCAGGAGAACCCGGCGTATCTGTCGGTCGTGCTGCTCGGCCGGGTCATCACCCGGCTCGGCAACCTGCCGATGGTCCACGACGGGATCGTGGAGAACATGTTCGCGTCCGACCTCGCGTTCCTCCAGGACTTCTACCGGCAGGTCAACGCGGAGGGTCACACCCGTGCGGCCGTGGAGTGCCCCCACTGCTCCGAGCCCTTCGAGGTCGAACTCGGCGGGAGCCGCCTGGGGGAATCGTGACGTACGCGACCGACCGGCTGCACGAGGAGATCGCGTACGTCGCCTACCACTTCCACTGGAGCTTCGAGGAGATCCTCGACCTCGAACACCACGACCGCCGCCGCTACACCGAACAGATCGCGTCCCTCGTGACACGGGGCGGGGCGGAGGGCTGACACGTGGGGTTCTTGGATCGCCTACGGGGTGCCGCCGGGCCGGCGGGGCGCCGGGGTCGAGTCGACGGGGCCGACTCGGGTGAGGGGTACGGCTCGGGTGGTCGGGCCGTCCCGGGAGACGTCCGTACCGGCATGGGCTCTGCGGCCGGGGCCGGGGCCGGCCCGGTGGGCGAGGTGACGTCCGCCGCTGGGCGTGCGGGTTCGAAGGGGAATCCGGCGAGCGCGGGCGGCGGTTCGTTCGGCGCCGGGTCGGGAGACGCCCTGGCTTCGCCGACCGGTGCGTCCGGGGCGACGGGGGCCGCCGCGGTCGGCGGGGCTGTTCCGGCCGACGGGGGCACTTCGGTTGGCGGGGCCGCTCCGGTTGGCGGGGCCGCTCCGGCCGGTGGTGTTGCCTCGGCCGGTGGTGTTGCCTCGGTCGGTGGTGTTGCCTCGGGCCGTGGCTGGGAGGGGCTCGCCCCTCTGCAGCGGGCCATCGGGGGGCGGGCCGTCGTCGCGGACGCCGGGTTCAGCGGGCGGTTGAGCACCTGGCAGAACCCGTCCTTCACCGGGACCCTGTCGCATGCCGTCCTGCCCGGAGCGCCGGGCGGGCTGGTCAAGGACGTCCTCACCACGTCGGCGGCACCCGTCGCCGGTCTCGAACTGCCCTCGCGCACCCTGCCGGTGGCGTACGAGGAGCCCGAGGCGCGTGCCGACCTGCCTGCCGGCCTGACTGCCGACCCCCGGCCGGTACAGCGGGCGCCCTACCAGATCACACCGTCCCGCCCGACCGGACCCCGGGTGACCCCCGTACCGCCCCGCACCACCCGCCCGGCCCCGTTGACCAAGTCCCCTGCCGCGCCGCCCGCCGTCCAGCGACGGACGCTGCCGACGGCACGACCGCAGGCTTCCGGGGCCGCTGGGGCGCCGGGGGGTACGGCTTCGAGGGCTGCCTCAACCGGGCGTACGGCGTCCGGGGCTGCCTCAACCGGGAGTACGGCGTCGGGCGGTACCTCGGGCGGGCATACGACACCGGGCGGCGCCTCGGGCGGTGCTTCGTCCGGGCACACGGCTTCCGGCGGTGCTTCGCTGCAGCGTTCGGTGTCGGGCGATACCGCGGGGCTTACGGCATCAGCGAGTACTGCGCCGGAGGGCGCGGCCTCGGGGAGCACGGCGTCGGGGGGTACGGCGTCCGGGCGTGGCGCGTCGGGCTCGGCCGACTCGGGTGCGAG
>NZ_LRTR01000153.1 GCF_001550375.1 Streptomyces europaeiscabiei
CTGGCTCGCGCGGACCCCTCGGCCCTGCCCACCACCACAGCGCCCCCCGCGATCCAGCGTCAGGCACCCCGGACCGCCGTACCCCTGCGCCGCCCCACCCCCACGAACGGCCGCCCCTCATCCCCGGGCACCGGCCCCGCCGTACAACGCCTCACAGCCGACAAGCCCAACAAGCCCGGCAAGCCCACCGCCCCGTCCCGTACGGCGCTCCCGCTCACCGTCGCCCCCACGACGCCCCCGCAGCCACCCCGGCGACCGAGCCC
The DNA here is from genome assembly GCF_001550375.1 of Streptomyces europaeiscabiei. Classification (GTDB taxonomy): domain Bacteria; phylum Actinomycetota; class Actinomycetes; order Streptomycetales; family Streptomycetaceae; genus Streptomyces; species Streptomyces europaeiscabiei. The sequence continues at coordinate 264 of NZ_LRTR01000153.1, forward strand.
CCTCCCCGCCAGGCCGGTCGCCGCCCAGCGTCAACCCGCCCACGCCCCGAAGACACCCGGCACCACACCCACCACCCACGCACCCGCACCCGCACCCGCACCAATCCAGCGGGCCCCAGGAATCCCCCTCCGTCCCACCCCCGCCACCACAACCACAGCCGTCTCACCCGTAACAGCGACCGCAGCCACCACGGCAGGCACGGCAGGCACGGCAGGCACGGCCACCAAAGCTCACCGCAGCGCGTCGGCCGATCCCCCGCCCCCCTACTCCGCGGTGGACAACGACGCCTCCTCCAAGGCCCCGTTCGACCCCCGCGCCCTCACCGACTTCCAGCTCGACGAACTGACGCACAAGCTCATCGGCCGGATCACCCGCCTCGTGCGCACCGAACTCCGGCTCGACCGCGAACGAATCGGCAAACTCCGCGACCCCCGCCACTGATCACCACCGACCCCACCGCCGACCCTCCGCCCACCCACACCGGCCCCATCGGCCGCCGCCCCCGCACCACCAGAAAGGCCCTCCCCGATGCCCCGCGATCTCGACCCGGGCTCCACCATCTTCTTCACCCTGACGATCGACGGCGAGAGCCTCGGCTACTTCAACGGGTGTGAAGGGCTGTCCTCGACGGTGGAGATCGAGCACCGCCAGGAGGGCGGGAACAACGGGTTCGTCTGGCAGTTCCCGTCGCGTGTGACGTTCTCGAACATCCGGCTGACGAGGCCGCTGACGCCGGACACGGCGAAGGTCGCGGCGTGGATCTCGTCCGTGGCGACGGGCGTGAAGCGGCCGACGGCCCAGATCGCGGCGCTGCGCGCGGACGGCTCGGAGGTCGCGCACTGGGGACTGATCGACGTCCTGCCGGTGAGCTGGCAGGGGCCGTCCCTGGACCCGGCGAACCCGAGCGTGGCGACCGAGGTCCTGGAGATCACGCACCACGGGTTCACGGACTGAGGGGCGGAGACAGAACATGGCGAAGGGCAGCAAGGGCGGCGCGGGCAAGAGTCTCGTGCGGGCCACACTGGCCATTCACGAGCCGCCGGTCGGGACGAGCACGACGCCGGGCGGGCTCATGAGGACGTTCGGCTTCGAGTTCAACCCGGCGGAGCTGACGCTGCGCCGGGGCGCCCAGTGGAAGACCACGATCAGCGCGGCCGTACGCGACGGCGCCCTCCCGGAGTTCATGGGACCCGAGGCCCGGCAGATGAACGTCGAGATCTTCCTCGACTCGTCCGCCAAGCCGAGCGGCACCACGGTGCTGAAGAAGGTGGAGTCGCTGCTGTCGTGCTGCGAGGTGACGGCGAAGAGCCTCGCCGCGAAGCAGCCGTCGCCGCCCTGGGTGGTGTTCCAGTGGGGGTCGTTCTCCACGGCCCGCTTCACGGCGTACGTCAGCTCCGTGGACGTCACGTACTCCCTGTTCGGGACGACCGGTGTGCCGATCCGGGCCACCTGCCGGATGTCGCTGCACGAGATACCCAGTACGACCAAGGGGCAGAACCCGACGTCGGGCGCGCTCACCGCGCAGAGCGTGCACCGGGTCGTCGCGGGCGACTCGCTGCAGTCGCTGGCGTGGCGGGAGTACGGGAACGCCTCGGCGTGGCGGGCCATCGCCGAGGCCAACGGCATCGACGACCCGACCCGGCTGCCCACCGGCATCGAACTCGTCCTCCCGGCGGCCGAGGAGGTGGGTCTCTGATGGTGAAGCCGTCCTTCTCCAACGTCATCCATGTCACCCTCGACGGCGCGAAGCTGCCGACCGAGTACGCCGATCTGCTGGTCGGCGGCTGGGTCGATCTCGGAGCCGGGGTGCCCGGCGCGTTCCGGCTCACCTTCCGGGACCCGCACGGGCTGCTGCTGGGCAAACTGAACGTCAGGTTCGGCAGCAAGGTGGTCATCGCGCCCGTCGCCGACGGGCAGGGCGCGGCGTCCCCGCTGCTCACCGGCGAGGTCACCGGCATGGAGACCGACTACGACGGCACCGGCACCTTCACCGTGGTCCGCGGCTACGACCCGGGCCACCGGCTGATGCGGGTGCGCAGGGTGGCGGCGTACCGCAATCAGACGGCCGCCGACATCGCCCGCAAGCTGGCCGGGACGAACGGCATCCCGGTCGGGCAGGTGCAGTCCACCAAGACCGTCTACGACTTCATCAGCCAGTCCAATGTGACCGACTGGGACTTCCTCGCGCGGCTCGCCGACGAGAACGAGATGGTGATGTCGCTGGACGCCAAGGGGAAGTTCCAGTTCGTCAAGCCGAAGCCCGCGTCCGGAGCGCCCCCGACGAGCACGCCCGGCGAGAAGAGCCCCTTCGTGCTGCAGGCCGGTGTGGACATCCTGCGCTGCCGGGCCGCCGTCACCGCCGCCGACCAGGTCGACAAGGTCGAGGCGCGCGGCTGGAACGTCACGACGAAGAAGAAGCTCACCGCGACGACCCCGGCGAAGGCCAACCCCGGTATCGCCATCGGCACCACCCCGCAGAAGGCGGCGGCCGCGTTCAAGGCCGCGAAGCTGGTCGAGACCGACACGCCGTACGACCTCCAGAGCGAGGTCACGCACGCCGCCGCCTCCCTCGCCGACGACATCACCTCCTCCTTCGCCGAGCTGGAGGTCACCGTGCGCGGCAACCCCCAGCTGCGGCCCGGTGTGCCGGTCACGCTCACCGAGGTGGGCGCCCCCTTCGAGGGCAAGTACACCTGCACCTCCGTACGGCACTCCTTCGGCGACGGCAGCCACTACGAGACCTGGGTGACCGTCAGCGGCCGGCAGTGGCGCTCCCTGTTCGGGCTGACGTCCGGCGGCGGTTCCGGCTCACCCCGGCTGCCCAGTGTGGCCAACGCGCTGGTCACCGACGTGCAGGATCCGCTGAAGCAGGGCCGGGTGAAGCTCCAGTTCCCGTGGCTGGACGACACCTACGTCAGCGACTGGACGCGAACCGTGCAGATGGGCGGCAAGGGCGGCGGCGGGATCTTCCCGCTGGACGTCGGCGACGAGGTGCTCGTCGCCTTCGACCGGGGCGCGCTCGACCACCCCTTCGTCATCGGCGGCCTCTACAACGGCATCGACAAGCCGACCCCCGTGAAGGACGTGTGGCTGCACGACCCGGTCAAGAAGAAGGCGATCCGGCACACCCTGTCCGACCGGGAGGGCAACCGCGTCGACCTGCTCAGCCAGCAGACCGGCCTGCGCAAGCAGGGCGTCCGCATCGCCAGCGGCAACGACCGGCTGATCATCAACCTCGACCGGACGAAGACCGAGATCACGGTGGACAGCAAGGGTGCCGTCAGCATCACGGGCGGTACCTCGGTGTCGGTGAAGGCCGGAACCGATCTGACGCTGAGCGCGCTGCGGTCCGTGACCATCAGGAGCGGCGGCCCCCTGAACCTCCAGGGCCAGGGCATGGTCGGCCTGAGGTCGCTCGGCGGCGCGGTCAACATCAACGCGGTGGGCGCCATCGCCGTGAACGCGGCCGGTGCCGCGACGATCAGCGCGGCCGGGACCGTGCAGATCAACGCCGTCGGCCAGGCCGCGCTGCGGGCGGCCAACGTCGACATCACGGGCATCGTGCTGGTCAACAAGAAGCCGTACCCGATCCCGTGACCGATTCCGTATGCCATCCCGATTCCCATCCCGATTCCCATCCCGATTCCCATCCCGAGACCGATCCCGTATGCGGTCCCGAGACCGATCCCGTATGCGGTCCCGTGACTGCCCGGAAGTCCGCCGAGCAGACCGGCGAGAAGTCCGCCGGGGAGTCATACGTTCCACAAAGAAGGGTGGCCCGCTGATGGCCGAGCAGTTCGTCGGATCCGGCTGGGCGTTCCCGCTGCGCATCGGACCCACCGGGGGCATCGCCCTGGTCAGCGGGGAGCGCGAGGTCGAGGAGGCCATCCGGCTCGTCCTGGCCACCGCGCCGGGTGAGCGGCCGATGCGCCCCGAGTTCGGCTGCGCCATCCACGACCTGGTGTTCGCGCCGGTCAACGAGGCCACCGCCGGCCGTATCCAGCACGAGGTGTACGCGAGCCTCGACCGCTGGGAACCGCGGATCGAGGTGACCGACGTCGACGTGACGGCGGGCGCCGACCAGGGCGTCCTCTTCATCGACGTCCGCTACGCGATCCGCGGCACCAACAACCCGCGCAGCCTGGTCTTCCCGTTCTACGTCATCCCCTCCCACGACGAGCCGGACCCGACTTCCGAAGGCTCCGACCGTCCCGAAAGCGACCACTGATGGCCCTGCCCTCCCCGAACCTCGACGACCGCCGCTTCCAGCAGTTCGTCGACGACGCCAAGCGCTACATCCAGCAGCGGGCCCCGGAGTGGACCGACCACAACGTCTCCGACCCCGGCGTCACCCTGGTGGAGACGGTCGCCCACATGGCCGACCAGATCGTCTACCGGCTCAACCGGGTGCCGGAGAAGAACCATCTGGCGTTCCTGGACCTGGTGGGCATCACCCTGTTCCCGCCCTCGGCGGCCCGCACGGACGTGACCTTCTGGCTGTCCGCGCCGCAGGAGGAGCCGGTGCCGCTGCCCGTGGGCACCGAGGTCGCCACCCTGCGCACCGAGAGCGAGGAGGCGGTCGTCTTCGCCACCGAGCGCGAACTGTCCGTCGTGCCCTGCGAGTTGCGGTATCTGGTCACCCAGCGACCCGGCGAGCCGGTCGCCGACCGGACGGCCGACCTCGCCGAGGGCAAGGACCTGATGTGCTTCGCCGAGTCCCCGCGGCCCGGCGACTGCATGCTGTTCGGGCTGACCGCCGCCGTGCCGTACTGCGCGATCGTGCTGGAGCTGGACAGCGTGGTCGACGGCGTCGGCGTGGACCCGCGGCAGCCGCCGCTGGTCTGGGAGGCGTGGACCGAGGACGGCTGGACGGCGTGCGAGGTCGACCGCGACGGCACGGGAGGACTCAACCGGCCGGGCGAGGTGGTCCTGCACATGCCCGGCGGGCACACCCTGTCCCGCACCGGCGGACAGGAGGCCGGCTGGCTGCGCTGCCGGGTCACCGAACCCCTGTCCGGCCAGCCCTTCTACACCACCTCGCCGACCGTCCGCGCCGCCGAGGCCTTCACCATCGGCGGCACCACCACCGCCGTCCACGCCGAGACCGTGTACGACGAGGCCCTCGGCGAGTCCACCGGCCTGCCCGGACAGCGACTGCGCCTCGCCCACTTCCCGGTGGTGGGCGACACCCCGCCCGTCCTGCTCCAGACCGCCGAGCACGACGGCTGGACCGACTGGGACGTCGTCCCGTCCTTCGCCGCGTCCACCTCGTACGACCGGCACATCACCCTCGACTCCGCCACCGGCGAGATCGCCTTCGGCCCGGCGGTACGGGAGCCCGACGGCACCCTGCGCGCGTACGGGGCCGCCGCGCCCAAGGGTTCCGTCATCCGTGCCGTGCGCTACCGCACCGGCGGCGGCAGGGCGGGCAACGTCGCCCGGGGCGCCATCCGGGTGCTGCGCACCTCCGTCCCGTACGTCTCCGAGGTCGTCAACCGCGAGGCCGCGCGCGGCGGTGTGGACGCCGAGACCGTGGAGGAGGCGAAGGTCCGGGCGCCCATCACCCTGCGCGCCCAGGAACGCGCGGTGACCCTGCGCGACTACGAGGAACTCGCCCGCCGCGCGGCCCCCGAGACCGCACGCATCACCTGTCTGGAGGGCGAGGAGGGCGAGCACGGGGCGTACGCGGTACGGGTGTTGGTGGTCCCGCAGGCCGTCCCGGACCCGGGTGGCCGCCTCCGCTTCGAGCAACTGGTCCCCGGCGACGCGCTGTTGCGCCGCATCACCCGTCACCTGGACGAACGCCGCCTGATAGGCACGCGGTTGGCGGTCGGCCCGCCCTTCTACCAGGGCGTCACCGTCGTCGCGACGCTGCACGCCTTCCGCGGCACCGACACCGACCGGGTCCGCCGCCAGGCCCACGACGCGCTCTACCGCCACCTCGACCCGCTGACCGGCGGCGCCGACGGCCGCGGCTGGCCCTTCGGCCGCCCCGTCCAGTCCGGCGAGGTCTTCGCCGTGCTCCAACGCGTCCCCGGCGTCGAACTCGTCGACGACGTCCAGCTCCACCCCGCCGACCCGCTCACCGGCAAACGAGGCGACCCCACCAACCGCATCGACCTCTCCCCGCCGTCCCTGGTCTTCTCCTTCGACCACCGCGTCCGGGTGATCGGGGACAAGCCGTGAGGGCCGCGCCCCGTCAGGGGCGCGGGGAACTGCGCGAGCGACCACAGACAACCCGCAGCCGCCGAAGAACAGCAGGCCCCGAGCTACTGGGCACCTCACCGAGAGGCGACCGCACATGAGGGGCTCCATAGACGGCCTCGGCTCCCCCACCCCCATCGGCACCATGCTCCCCGCCGTGTTCGCCGACGACGACCTCGCCCAGCGCTTCATCGGCGGCCTGGACGACGTACTCGCCCCGATCCTGTCCGTCCTCGACTGCCTGGACTCCTACTTCACGCCGTCGCTCGCCCCCGTGGACTTCACCCAGTGGCTCGCCGGCTGGGTCGGCGCCGAGACCGACGGCACGGAACCCGAGGCCCGCCTGCGTGCCGCGGTCGCCGCCGCCGCGTATCTGCACCGCGTACGCGGCACCCGGCGCGGGCTGTCCGAGGCGGTGCGCCTGGTGTTCGGCGTGACCCCGGAGATCACCGAGAGCGGCGCCGCCTCCTGGGACGCCCGCCCCCTCGGCCCGGTCCCCGGCGAAGCCCGCCCACGCCTCCACGTGGCCCTTCGCCTGCCCGACCCCACCCCCGCGGACGAACACCGGCTGGACAGCCTCGTGGCCGCCGCCCGCCCCGCCCACATGCCCTACACGGTCCAAGTGACCGCCGCCGAAAGGATCCCCGAGAGATGACCAGCCAGACCCCCGGCACCGGCCAGGCCCAGAGCTGCGCCGAATGCGGAACCCGCGGGGAGCCCGGCCAGTCCTTCTGCGACGCCTGCGGCGCGGTACTCGGCTGGTCCGGAACCCCGGCCCGAGCGACCACGGGTGGCACCGGGAGCGAACCCACCGACCGCGCGGGCGCCGGACACCCGACGGCCGACACCCCTGCCCCGGCTCCGGCG
>NZ_LRTR01000154.1 GCF_001550375.1 Streptomyces europaeiscabiei
CCCGCCCGCCCACTCCTCCCCCACCCCCGAACCGGGCCACCCGGCCGCGCACCCGCACCACGACGACGAGGACCCCACCACCCCCCTCCCGACGCCGGCCTCGCCGCCCCCTTCCCACGCCCACACCCTCTCCGCAGCCGACCGGGCCAGGTCCCTCCTGGTCCCGGTCGCCGACCCCGAACCCCGTGCCCCGGCTCAGCCGGCCGTCGCGCCCGTACTGCCAGGCCTCCCCGACGTAGAGCGGCCCCAAGTCCGCACCCCCGGACCGGAGTTCGGCACGGAGGGCGGTGTGCCCTGCCCGTGGTGCGGGACCCCCACCCGGCCGGACCGGCACTTCTGCGCGCGCTGCGCGATGCCGATGGCCGGGCGCACGGAGGCACCGGGACGGCTGCCGTGGTGGCGCCGGATGCTGAACGGCCGCAACACGCAGACCCCGTGGGCGGGCGACCGCCCCCGCCTGCGCCGCGGCTTCGGCCGGATCCTCAACTGGGTGGTCGCCGCCCTCGTCCTCACCCTGATCGTCACCCTCGCCCTCCAGGCCGACGACGGCTACCAGGCGGCCCGCGACCACTTCGCCAAGCGCGCCTCGGTCGTCCCGGACAGCTCCAAGGCGTCACGCTCGTTCCCCGGCCACAAGCCGGATCTGGCCTTCGACACGTACAGCAACACGTGGTGGGGCCCGGGTGTCACGCAGTCCGGCGAGGGAGAGTGGATCGAGGCCCACTTCGAGCAGCCCGTCAGGCTGCTGGACGTGGTCATCACGCCGGGTGTCTCGAAGAAGCCGGACCAGCGCGCGGAGTCGGCCCGCCCGCACCGCGTCGAGGCGACGATCACCGCCGCCGACGGCTCCACCTCCACCAAGATCCTCACCCTCGACCAGACCGCCGGCGGCCAGAGCCGCAAGTTCCGCGTCGGCGACGCCGAGACCGTCCGTTTCACCATCCGCTCCGCCTACGGCGCCGACGACAAGAAGCAGGTGGCGATAGCCGAGATCGAGTTCTTCGGCCGCTCGAACAGCAACAGCTAGAACAGGCCTGCGACATCCGGCCGTCCCTCGTCGTGACGAGTCCCAACCGCCCTTCTAGGGTGGGCATTCGGAACGCGCGAGGGGCGGGTGGGACTGTGGCGAGAAGGCCGGACGGCACCGATGTCGTGGCAGCGGTGCAGCGGATCTTCCGGGACGGGCTGCTGACCGGCAGGTCCGCGTTCGCTCCGGATCTGGAGGCCTGGACCGGCCGGACCGCCGCCGATCTGCGCGCCCGCTTCGTCGACCGGCCCGACGAGTCCTCGGACACCTTCCTGGTCAAGCTGAGCCGCCAGCTCGCCGAGGCCCCCGACGAGACGATCGCCCTCGCGGCCGAACTGCTCTTCGTGAACATGGCCCCGCTGGTGCCGGAACAGATCGGCCTCCCGAAGAAGCTCCAGATCCTCCGCGAGATCCTTTCCTGGGCCGACCGTCCGATCGTCGTCCCTCAGACCCTGGAGCCGGGTCTGAAGGGCTTCCTCCACGGCGGCCAGGGCTTCCTCAACTACCGGTGGGCACAGTTCCAGATCCTGGTCCTGCTGGTGGAGCGGCTGGCGGAGCTGGACCGGTCGGGGCGAACGGCACTGCTGGACGACCCCTGGGGGTTCCGCAGGCTCTGCCTGGCCATCCAGGACTCGGTCGGCCACAAGAAGGGCCGCGCCCAGATCCACGTACTCCTCTACGCGCTCTTCCCGGACACCTACCAGCCCATCGCCAGCGCCTACCACAAGCAGGAGATCGTCAAGGCGTTCGCGGACGAGCTGCGCGAGTCCACCGGCGACGACGACCAGGACCTGCTGGCACTGAGCAGCGTCCTCGCAGCCCAGACGGGCGAACCCGTCGACTTCTACGACGAACCGTGGGTCGGGCACTGGCGCAAGGGCGCCGTCCTGCACGAACAGCGCGGTTGGCTGGTCCGCGGCCACAACGTGGACGGGCACGACTTCATCCCAGCCTGGATCCGGCAGGGCTACTGCTCGGTGTCCTGGCGGGAGATGCCGGAGATCCCGGCCGGCGCCGACAAGCAGCGGATCCGGCAAGCCGTCACGGAGGCGATGCCGGACGCCGGCGCCCAGCTGCGCGCCCAGGCCGCCTACCAACTGCATGTCTTCCTCACCGTCATGCAGCCGGGCGACCTCGTCGTCACCGTCACCCCGGACGAGGTCCATGTCGGCACGGTCCAGGGCCCGGCGTCGTACGACCCCTCGGACGGACCCGACAACGCCCGCCGCCGCCCGGTGCGCTGGGCCACCACCGAGCGGGCGCTCGTCCGCGCGGAGCTGCCCGAGAAGGTGCAGGCGCGGCTGCCGCTGCCGCCGACGGTGTACGACATCAGCAGTGTGGCCGCCGAGTTGGCGGAACGCGCGGGTCTGGAGGCCGTCGTCGCTGAGGAACTCGCCGGGGCCGACGTGACGAAGCCGCTCGAACTTCCGACCGTCACACCGGAGTTGGCCGAACAGCTACTCATGCCCCTGGAATGGCTGATCGAGACGGCCCAGCAGCTCCAGGAGCAGCGGCAGCTCGTGTTCCACGGACCGCCCGGTACCGGGAAGACATATCTCGCCCGCGCCCTGGCCAGGCATCTGGCGGGCCCCGACCGGGTGGAGCTGGTGCAGTTCCACCCGTCCTACACCTACGAGGACTTCTTCGAGGGCTTCCGTCCGGTGCGCGGTGAGGGTGGCGGCACGGGCGGAGGCTCGGTGGTGTTCGACGTCGTGCCCGGCCCGTTCAAGCTGCTGGCCGAGCGGGCGAGGAAGGACCCGGCGAACCCGTACGTCCTGATCGTCGACGAGATCAACCGGGCCAACCTGGCGAAGGTGTTCGGTGAGCTGTACTTCCTGCTGGAGTACCGCGAGGAGCCGGTCACCACCCAGTACAGCCCGCACGACCCGTTCCATCTGCCGAGCAACCTGTTCCTCATCGGCACGATGAACACGGCCGACCGCTCGATCGCGCTGGTCGACGCCGCGATGCGCCGCCGCTTCGCCTTCCGCCGGCTCTCCCCCGAGAAGCGGCCGGTCCTCGGCCTCCTGGACCGCTGGCTGCGCCGCCACGGCCTGCCGGAGACGCCCGCCCGCCTCCTGGACGAGCTGAACCGGCGCCTCGGCGACGCCGACCGCGCCATCGGCCCGTCCTACCTGATGAAGCCCGGCGCGGCCCGCCCCGAGGGCCTCGACCTGATCTGGAGTACACAGATCCTGCCGCTGCTGGAGGACCAGTTGTACGGCACGGGGGTGGACGTCGAGGAGGAGTACGGGCTGGCCTCCCTGCGCGCGGCACTCGGCTCATGACCTCCGTGCCCCCGGTGGCCACCGGAGCCTCCTCGCCCCCGCTCCGGCTCCGACTCGCCGTCGACGAGACCGGCCCCGGCACCGTACGGGAACTGACGGCCGACCAGGTCGCGGGGCTGCTCCGCGCCCCTGGTCTCGTACGGCTGGCCCCGGCCCCCGGCGGCCGCTGGCGCATGGCCGGAAACCAGAAGGTGGGCCTGGTGCGCCTGCGCACCCCGGCGGGCAGCGCCATCGAGCTGCTCCTACGGCCGAAACTCCCGGTCCGCGACCTGCTGTTCCTGCTCTCCTACTCCCCCACCGACCCCTGGCACCCGGAACCGGACCCGGTCACCGCGGCCACGGCCGACGATCTGCTCCCCGCCCTCGCGGACCTCCTCGCCCGCACCGCGCGCCGCACCCTGGAGTCCGGTGTCCTGCACGGCTACCGCACGGTCGAGGAGGACCTCCCCCTGGTCAGGGGACGCATCCGGACGGCGGACCAGCTCCGCCGGGTGGGCCTGATCCTCCCGGTGGCCGTCCGCTACGACGACCACACCCCGGACATCGCGGAGAACCGCATCCTCCTGGCCGCCCTCCACCTGGCCACCCGCCTCCCGGGCGTCCCCGCCCCGACCCGCCTCACGCTGCGCCACCTCACCGACCACCTCCACGGGGTCCACCTCCTCCACCCGGGCGCACCGCTCCCCCGCCGGACCCCGACCCGCCTCAACTCCCGCTACGCCCCGGCCCTCCGCCTCGCGGAGCTCCTTCTCTCGTACCGCTCGGTCCAACCGGAGGGCGGTAGCCCGCTGCCCAGCGACGGTTTCCTCCTGGACATGCCGGCGGTCTTCGAGCGTTTCCTGACCGTCACCCTCACCGCCGCCCTCGCCCGTCACGGCATCCGCTGCGCCGCCCAGGAGACCCACCACCGCCTCGACGAGGCCGCCCGCGTCCCCTTCCGCCCCGACCTCGTCCTCTACCGCGCCGGCCGCCCCGTCTCGGTGGCGGACGCGAAGTACACGTACGCCGCCCCCACCGCCCCGCCCACGTCCCACCTCTACCAACTGCTCGCCTACTGCACGACCCTCGGCCTCCCCCGGGGCCACCTGATCTACGCGGCCTCCGCCTCGCCGCCCACGCCGGGCCCCACCCCCCACGTGATCCGCCGATCCGGCGTCACCGTCACCACCCACGCCCTCGACCTGTCCGTTCCACCCCCCACCCTCCTCGCGAACATCACGACCCTGGCCGAGCGGATCACCACCCCCGCACCCGCCTGACTCCCCCCACCCCGCCGGAGACCCCCATGCTGCGCGGCATCGACGTCAGCTCCCACCAGCCCTCGTCCTACGACACCGACGGCCTCTCCTTCGTCTTCGTCAAGGCCACCGAGGGCCGCACGTACACCAACCCCAGGCTCGCCGCCCAGACCAGGACCGCCCGCGACGCCGGTCTGGTCGTCGGCTTCTACCACTTCCTCTGGCCCGGCAACCTGACCGCCCAGGCCGAGTACTTCGTCGCCAAGGCCCCGGAGAGGGCGGGCGACATCCTCGCCGTCGACTGGGAGACGACGAGCGAGGGCACGCACGCCACCAATGCCGAGAAGGACCGCTTCATCCGCATGCTGAAGGAACTCCGCCCGAAGCACCGGGTGGTCCTCTACTGCAATCGCAGCTACTGGCTCACCGTCGACTCCACGTCCTACGCCGGCGACGGCCTGTGGATAGCCGACTACGTCACCGCCGGCAGACCCCGCGTCAAGGCCAGGTGGCGCTTCCACCAGTACACGGACAATCCCGTCGACAAGAACGTGGCGGACTTCGCGAGCAAGGCGGCGCTGCGGGAGTGGGCCGACGGCTGACCGTCGTCCGCCGGCCCGGCCGTCACCCCCTACGCCCTGAACTCCGGCTTGCGTTCCGGTGACGCCTCGGCCAGCGCCTTGGCCACGTCCTCGACGCCCGCCCGGAGGCCGTAGACGGGGGTGTCGGGCTGCTGGCGCCAGGAGTCGTCCAGGCCGCCGGCGTCGACGGTGTCGAAGCCGAGTTCGTCGATGAGGGCTCGGATCCTGGACTTGGCCGTCTCGTCGTCGCCGGCGACGGGGAGGGCGACGCGGTCGGGGGCATCGGCGGGGCGCGGGCGGTCGAGGATGTCCTGGGCGTAGGTGCCGTTGAAGGCCTTGATGACGGGGTGGCCCAGGTGGCGTTCGGTCCAGCGGCTCTCGGTCAGGCCGTCGTCCTCGATCCCGGCGATCCTGCCGTCACGCTGCCGGGGGTAGTAGTTTCCGGTGTCGATGACGGCGACACCGTCCGCGGCCTCGTCGAGGAGGCCGGACGGCAGGTCCGGGACCGCCTTCAACGGGATCGTGATCACCACGACTTCGGCGCCGCGCGCCGCCTCCCGCACCGGGACCGGGGTCGCGCCCGTCTCCTCGGCCAGTGCGGTGAGCGTGTGCGGGCCTCGGGAGTTGGCGACGGAGACGTCGTGGCCGAGGGCGGTGAGCCGCCGGGTGAGGTTGCCGCCGATGTTGCCGGCCCCGATGATGCCGATCTTCATGACCATCCCCTTGCGTCACATTTCCATGCGCGTGCATGCATTACTGGACCCAACCCCGGAGCGCCCTCCGCCATTCCGGCCCCGGCACGACGAAGGGGCGCCCCCGTCGTACGCGACGGAAGGCGCCCCTCGGCCCGCGGGCTCACTTGTCCAGGTGGGCCCAGAACTCGTCGAACGACAGGAGCTTGTCGCCGTTGAGGTCGCGGGTGCGGATGATGACCTCCGCCACGGACTCGGTGACGTTCCAGTCGCCCTCCTGGGCCAGGGCGGTCTTGAACTCCGCGGCGGTGATGAACCCGTCCCCGTCCGCGTCGATCCGCTGGAACTCCTTGCGCGCTGCCTCGATGTCCGCCACCGATCCGCCCCTTCTTGGTGCCCTGCCTGTCTCAGGCAGTCCTGCTGACAGTCCTACTGACGCAGGTCAGATTAACCGGCCACGCGAGCGCGGAGTGCGGCGACCACCCACGCGAACTCCTCGGCGTGCGCCGACAGCGGTTCCACGCCCCGTACCAGCGCGGCCAGCTCCCGGAACCGGGCCAGCTCGGCGTGGGCCACCGAGGTGACGCGTTCGAGCAGGACGGCCCGGTCGGCGTCGCCCAGCAGCCCGGTCAGCACCTCGTCGGCGGCGGGCGAGGCGGGGTCGACACCCTCCCGCAGTGCCTCCCCCGCGAGCTGCACCAGGCGGCTCATGAACCACAGGGAGGTGCCCGACGGCACGTCCGGCCCCCGGTCGGCCGCGTTGTACTCGACCGTCTGCCGCATCCGCGCCCGGAACGCCGGGTCCTGGAGCATCTCGGCCAGCTCCACCCAGGCGTCCACCTGCTCGGGCGTGGGGTCCTCCGGCAGATCCGCGAGGCTGAACCTCAGCCGTGTTCGGATGTCGGGGTCCGCGGTGTCGAGTCCGCCGAAGGTCTCCTCCATGAAGTCGTCGATGATCCGCCCTCGTTCGGCGGCGGACAGCCGGGCCAGTCTGTTCATCAGGGTCATCTCCTCCGCGGTCGAGCCGCGTCGCGCCACGGTCGACAGCACCGCCCGGGTCACCTTGAGGCCGCGGATCTGCGCGTCCAGCGCGGCCACATGCGCGGCCGCCACCTCCGCGACGGTCGTCTCGCCCGCGAGCACCCGCCGTACGTGGTCCAGGCCGAGGCCCAGCTCCCGCAGGGTGCGGATGAGTTCGAGCCGGGCCACGGACTCGGCGTCGTACAGCCGGTAGCCTCCCGCGCTGCGGGTGGCCGGGTGCAGGACGCCCTCGTCCGACCAGTAGCGGATCGTGCGGACGGACAGACCGGAGCCGCGGGCGAGCTGCCCGATGGTGAAAAGGCCGGTGCCGTTCTCGATCATGTCTGCGAGTGTGGGCCTTCCAGTGGGTGGAGACTCAAGGAGCACGGCGAAGGAGTCCGGTGACGGCGAGCTTGCGGGACATTCTGGACGCGGTGGCCCGGGGTGTCTTCCCGCCGGCCGACGGCGGTACGACCGTCGTCGCCCAGCACTCTCCCCGGGACGCGGGCGTCCTCTGCTTCACGGCACACTCCGTCGTCTTCACGGACGAGGATCCCCGGTGGGTGTACGAGAGTCTGGCGGCCGCGGAGTGCGACGCGCTGTCCGCGAGCATGAACCCACGGTTCCTGGCGGCCCTCATGGAGCGGACGGGTCGTACGTCCGAGACCATCGACGCGATGCTGGTCGCCTCGCCCCTGCCGGGCGAACCGCCGCTGCCGCTGAAGGAGATCGAGGACGCCGGGCACCCCCGCGTCGCGTACGCGCGGCGACGCCGTGACGACGTTCGGGTCTGGGCGGCGGACGGTGGAGTCCTGACGACGGGCCGGGGAATCGCCGGGCGGCTGGAGGTCTCGGTCGAGGTGGACGAGGACGTACGGCACCGGGGGCTGGGCCGGTCGCTGGTGAGCGCGGCACGGCATCTGGTCGCCGAGCCGCTGTGGGCGCAGATCGCGCCGGGGAACGCCCGCAGCGTGCGGGCGTTCCAGTCGGCCGGCTATCTGCCGGTGGGCTCCGAGATACTGCTCAGCGCCCGCCAGGGACAACGGGCCCGATGAGCGCGACGTACGTCAGTGCCAGGGCTCGTAGTGCGGGTTGCTCTCGCACTCGCTCATCTTCTCCGTCCTGGTCTTCTTGTCGACCGGGCAGACGCCGATGACGTACTGCGGCTTGATCCCGCCGGGGAAGGCGACCTCGACCTGGTCGGCCCACCGGTGCTGGTCGCCGATCGTCCGGTTGACGTCCACGCCGCCGGGGGCGTCGATGTAGTAGTTGTAGCCGGACTTGTACCAGGTCTTGTACAGGTCGTGGTCGTAGGTCGTGGAGACGTACGGCGAGGGCTGGTTGACCAGGACGTACTGCTCGATGTCGTACTGCCCGTCGATGACGTCCTTGGGGTGGAAGCCCTGCTCGAAGATGGCCGCCGGGCCCCGGCTGTCGCTGCGGTACAGCGTGCCGCAGGTCGTGCGCCAGGCGGGCTCGGGGGTGATGCGGTCGACGTCCTCGCGGTGGTCGACGGCGGCGTGGACCGGGTCGTCGAACTGGGGGCAGGCGGGTGCGGCGGCCTTGGCCGAAGGGGTGGTCGGGGTCTGTGCCGGAGCGGTCGCGGCGGAGGTCGCGAGAACGGCGGAGAGGGACAGGACGAGGGCGGCGGCCCGGCGCCGCGGACGAGTTGTGATCATGGTGAGCACGATCTCGGCTGCGCGGCGCCGGGCCGCGGATCATCACCCGTACGGCGGCGTGTCAGTCCGCCCGGTTGTCGGGTGTCACCGGGAGATGCGGGTCGCCGGGGGCGTCAGCGGAAGATGCCGGTGTGGCCGAGCGAGTAGCGGCCGGGCTGCGGGTACACCGCGAGGCCGTGCGGGCCGCTGCCGACGGGGATGCGGGCGAGCTGCTCCCCGTTGCGGGTGTCGATGGCGTACACCTCGGAGTCGTAGCGGCCGGAGAGCCACAGGACCTTGCCGTCGGCGGAGACACCGCCCATGTCGGGGCTGCCGCCGTCGGGGAGGTGCCACTTCTTGGTGAGCCTGTTCTCGGTGAAGTCGAAGACCGACACGGAGCCCTCGCCCCGGTTGGAGACGTACATCTCGCGGGAGTCGCGGCCGACGTACAGTCCGTGGGTGCCCTTGCCGGTGGGCAGCAGCTTCGGCTCGTCGAACCTGTCGCCGTCCAGGACCCACATGCCGTCGGCCATCATGTCGGCGATGTAGAAGCGCTTGCCGTCCGGTGAGATCTTCACGTCCTGCGGCATGGCCCCCTCGAACGGGAGCTTCTGCTGCCCGACGACCTTCATCTTCGCGGTGTCGACCTTCAGCAGCTCACCGCTGAACTCGCAGGACACGATGAAGTACGTGCCGTCGATCGAGAAGTCCGCGTGGTTGACGCCGTAGCAGGTGACCGGCTCGGTCCTGACCCGCTTCATGGTGTGCGGGTCACGGAAGACGAGTTCGCGGTCGAGGGAGGCCATGACGACGGCGTACTCGCCGTTGGGGGTGAAGTACAGGTTGTACGGGTCGTGCACCTCGACCGGCCTGCCCGCCTTCCCCGTCCTCGGATCGATGGGGGTGAGGGTGTGGCCCCGGTTGTTGTTGACCCACAGGGTCTTCAGGTCCCAGGAGGGCACGACATGCTGGGGCTGGCGGCCCACCGGGATCGTCTCGATGATCTCGTACGTCTTCGGGTCGATGACGGTGACGGTGTCGGACTCGCTGTTGGGGACGTACACCCGGGACGGGAAGTCCTCGACCACCGGGGAGAGCCGGTTCGGGCGGTCGGCGGCGTAGACGTCCCGGGGGTCCAGCACGGGCGGCATGCCGCGCAGTCCCCTGACCGCCGTCCGCTGTCTCTTCTTCCGCTCGGCGGCTTCGGCTTCGGCGGCGGCCCGCTCGGCCCGGGTCCTCTGCTGCTGCTCACTGGTCCCGGTCGAGGCGCCGCACGCGGCCACGGCCACGAGAACGGCGGCCGCGAGGAGGGCGCGCTGCACGAGGTTGCACTGCATGAGGAGGGTGCGGGGCGTGGTCACGCGACCTTTATAGGGAGGTCCGGCGTGAATTCCGGCGATTGGCCCGATCGACGGAGGTGCGTGGCGGCTGCCGCCGGGCACCTGGGGGCCGCGCGCCGTGGGCGCTTGTGCCGGCTTGCGACTGCGGGTCGTCCGTGGCCGGTCGCGCCCACGCGGCGGAGCCGCACCGTGTCACAGCCCCGCTCCCCTCGCCGGGGCCTTGGGCACCCCTTACCGGTCGGCGACCCTCATCTCGAACCACGTCGTCTTCCCCCGCGGCAGCAGGTCGACCCCCCACCGGTCCGAGAGCTTGTCCACCAGGAACAGCCCCCGCCCGCTGATGTCCGTCTCCTGTACCGGAATCAGACAGGGCAGTCCCCGCGAGGGGTCGCGGACCTCGATCCGGATCCAGCCCGGCCGGCGGCGCATGCGCAGCCCGAAGACGCGGGCGCCGGTGTGCCGTACGGCGTTGCCCACGAGTTCGGAGACGAGCAGGACAGCGTCCTCGGTCATCTTCGGCGACAGCCGCCACTGACGGAGGATGACGACCTGGGCGAGCCGCCGGGCGGTGGCCGCGGACTCGGGACGGGACGGCAGCGGGACCTCTGCCTCGGTCGGGTTGCCGAACAACTCCAGTGCCTTCTGCGCCCGTTCGTCCTCGATCGCAGGTGACCAACGCGCCGCGGTCGCACTCCCGTGCCGCCGCGGCTGTTCGATACCCTCCAGCCCCGCCATGCCCCCATCATGGCCGTCCCGAGCCTCCTCCGGGGCCGTTCCGCAGGAATACAACCCCCGGAACCAACCATTCCGGAGGTTTCGGATGGCATATGCCAGAGGCAGTAAACCACCCGCGGCAGCCCGTCCGACCTGCGCCGACACCCTGAACTTCGGTCAACGCCAAGAGCCTTGGGCAAGGCTCACTTAAGACTGCCTTAAGGAACGCATAAACCGCCCCTTCGGGGGACGCGGGTCATACACCGCGTCAACCGCAGGTCGCTCAGCGCAACTTGCGGGCCGGATTCCGGGCCCCCGGCCCTGATCCACCGCCGTCAGACGAACTTCGCCTTGCCCGGCCCCTCCTCCACGAAGCTGCGCATCCCGCGCTCGCGGTCCTCCGTGGCGAACAGTCCCGCGAACCAGTTCCGCTCGATCGCGAGCCCGGTCTCCAGGTCGGTCTCCAGCCCCGCGTCGATCGACTCCTTGGCGGCCCGCAGCGCGATCGCCGGCCCCCGCGCCAGCCGGGCGGCCCACTCGTGCGCGGCGGTGTACACCTCGTCCGCCGGGACGACCCGGTCCACCAGGCCGAGCACGAGCGCCTCGTCCGCCTTGACCATGCGGCCGGTGAAGATGAGGTCCTTGGCCCTGGAGGGGCCGACGAGGCGGGACAGCCGCTGGGTGCCGCCCGCGCCCGGGATCACCCCGAGCAGGATCTCCGGCTGGCCGAGCTTCGCGTTCTCCCCGGCGATCCGGTAGTCCGCGCACAGCGCCAGCTCGCAACCTCCGCCCAGCGCATAGCCCGTGACGGCCGCGACGACCGGCTTGGGGATGCGGGCCACGGCGCTGAAGGAGTCCTGCAGGGCGCGGGACCGGACGACCATCGCCGCGTGGTCCATGGCCTGCATCTCCTTGATGTCCGCGCCGGCCGCGAAGACCTTCTCCCCGCCGTAGAGCACCACCGCGCGGACGTCGTCGCGGCGCGTGGCCTCCTCGGCGAGTTCCTTGAGGCGGTCCTGGGTGGCGATGTCCAGGGCGTTCATGGGCGGCCGGTCGAGGCGGATCGTGCCCACACCTTCGGCGACTTCGAGATGCACAGTCATGAGGGCAGGTTAACGGTGACTAACGACAACGGCCCCGGTGCGGTACATCACACCGGGGCCGTGCGTCATGATCTCGGGCTCTCAAGCGGCGGCGGCTACGCCTTCCACTTGTCCCAGTCCATGTTCCAGCCGTTGTAGCCGTTGTCCGGGTCCACGGTCCGGTCGTTGGAGTTCTTCACGACCACGACGTCGCCGACCATCGAGTGGTCGAAGAACCAGGCGCCCGGCGCCCCGCGGTCGTAGCCGCCACGGGTGTCGCGCAGACCGATGCAGCCGTGGCTGGCGTTGTAGTTGCCGAAGGCGCCGCCGCCCCAGTAGTTGCCGTGGATGAAGGTGCCGGAGTTGGTCAGGCGCATGGCGTCCGGCACGTCCTTGATGTCGTACTCGCCGCCGTAGCCGACCGTCTCGCCGTTCATCCGGGTCACGCGCAGGCGCTCGCTGATGACCATCTGGCCGTTCCAGGTCTCCATGCCCGGCTGGCCGGTGGTGACCGGGATAGTCTTGACGACCTTGCCGTCCCGCGAGACCTTCATGGTCAGCTTCTTGACGTCGACGACGGAGACCTGGCTGCGGCCGATGGTGAAGGAGACCTTCTTGCTCTGCTCGCCGTAGACGCCGTCGCGGCCCTCGACACCGTCGAGGTTGAGGTCGACGGTCACCTTCGTGCCGGCCTTCCAGTACTTCTCCGGGCGGAAGTCGAGGCGGTCGTTGCCGAACCAGTGGCCCTCGACGTCGACGGCCGGCTCGGTCTTGATGGTGATGGCCTTCTCGACGTCCTCCGGGGCGGTGATGCCCCGCGTGAAGCGGATCGAGAACGGCATGCCGACGCCGACCTTCGACCCGTCCTCGGGGGTGAAGATGCCGACGAAGGTGTTCTTCGGGGTCAGCGTGGTGAAGGACGAGTCCTCGGCCGCCTCACGCCCCTCGGAGTCCTTCGCGACGGCGTGCACCTTGTACTCGGTGGCCGAGTTGAGGTGGATCGACGGCGTCCAGGTGGCGCCGTCGCCGGATATCTCGCCGGCGATCTTCTCGCCCTTGTCGTTCTCGACCGTGACCTCGGACAGCTTGCCCTTGGCGGCACTCACCTCGAGGGCACCGTTGGTGGCCACGTCGTCGGCGCCGTTCTTCGGAGCGATGGAGACCACCGCCTCCGAGGCCTTGGTGGCCGCCTTGTCCGAGGCGGTCCTGTCGGAGCCCTTCCCCTTGTCGCCGTCGGAGCCGGTGTCCGAACCCCCGCCTCCGCCGCACGCGGTGACCGCGAGCAGCATCAGGACCGGCAGCACGGCCAGGGCCCCCTTGCGCCGCCGAGTCCGCGCGCCAACCGACGCCCCCGATATCGGTCGCCCGTTCAACTCTCTGTTCTCCCCTCGCACGGCCTGATCAGGCCCGCACCCCTACGCACCATGTGCGCGTACGCCCGTACATTAACCAGATGATCGGAAGGATTTGGCCTCGGTGAATGTCACCGTTCAGTCCCAACTTCAATCATCACGCGCGTACCCCCATGTCGGCGCTATGTCCGTCTACTTCACCGCCGCACCCGCTTTCCATGCGTTCCACTCCATATTCCAGCCTCCGAGCCCATTGTCGGGAGAGACCGTTTTGTCGTTGCTGTTGATCACCTCGACGACGTCCCCGATGAGACTGCGGTCGAAGAACCAGCCGGCGGGGGTGCCGGAATCGCCGCCCTTCACATCGCGCAGGCCCACACAGCCGTGGCTGACGTTGGCCCGGCCGAAGGCGTCCGGCGCCCAGTAGTTGCCGTGCAGGAAGGTGCCGGAGGTGGTGAGGCGCATGGCGTGCGGGACGTCCGGGATGTCGTACTCGCCCTTGCCGTCCGCCTTCCTGAAGCCGACGGTGGCGCCGTTCATCCGGGTCACCTCCAGCATCTCGGTGACGACCATCTTCCCGTTGTACGTCGTCGTCCTCGGCGCCCCGGCCGTGACGGGGAGCGTGGCGAGCACTCCGTCGCCGCGTTCCACGCGCATCGTGTGCTTCGCCGCGTCGACCACGCTGACCTGGTGGCGGCCGACGGTGAAGGAGAACGTCTTGTGCTGCTGGCCGTAGACGCCGGGCGCGCCCTCGACGTCCCGCAGCCGCAGTCCGACGGTGACCCGGGTCCCGGGCTTCCAGTACCTCTCGGGGCGGAAGTCCAGGCGTTCCCCGCCGAACCAGTGCGGACGGACCTCGACGGGCGGTTGGGCGCTCACGTCGACGGCGCGTTCGACGGCCGCGCGGTCCTCGATCTCCCGGTTGAACTCCAGGGAGACGATCATCCCGGTGCCGACGGTGGCCCGGTTCTCCGGCGTGACGTACGCGATGAAGCGCTCGTCGGGAACGGAGGTGGTGAAGGTGACGTGCCGTGCCGAGCGACGGCCGTGGCCGTCGAGGGCGACCGCGTCGACGGTGTACCTGGCGGCCAGCGCGAGCTTCGGTGAGCCGGTGGGGCGCCAGCTCAGCCCGTCGGCGGACATCCGGCCCGGTACGGGTGACTCCTGCGCGTCCTGCGACTTCACCACCTTGACGGACTCCAGGCGCCCGCTGGGCACCCGTACTTCGAAGCGCTGCTCCGGGCGCACGCCCTTGCTGCCGTCCTCCGGAGTGACCCGGATCGTGTCGTCGGGCGCCTTTTCGCTGGTCAGTGGCGGTCCGGCGGTGCATCCGGCGGCCCCGGCCAGCAGGCCTGCCCAGGTGAGTGCGGCGGCCAGGGCGGCCACGGCGCGGCGCGCGTGCGTCTGTGCGTGGTTCACGTGCGGCCCAACGACGGCGCACGCCCCCGGGAAACGTGAGTGCGAGGCGTGCTCTGGGCAGAACACTTGGGAGGACGACGTGATGGGGAGCGGTGAAGGGACAGCCGGCTCCCCATTCCCGTCGCCCCACCGAGCCGCGGGAGGCCTGAGGTGTCGAGCGCAGCCGAGCAGGAGGAAGTACGGGGGACGCGCGGGGTACCGGCCGCGCGCCCGGCCACCGTGCTGAACGGCGGTCGGCGCGATGAGCGCGCGCCGGAGACGAGGCCCGTGTGGCCGGGGGCGTCGACGCCGCTCGGCGCGCGGTTCCGGGTGGGCCCCGACGGGGTCGCGGGAACCAACTTCGCGCTGTGGGCCGGCGGGGCGGAGGCCGTCGAGCTGTGCCTGTTCTCCGAAGCGGGCGAGGAGACCCGGCTGAGACTGGCCGAGCTGACCCATGAGATCTGGCACGGTTTCGTGCCCGGCGTCCTTCCCGGGCAGCGGTACGGCTATCGCGTGCACGGCCGCTGGGACCCGTGGACCGGCGCCCGCTGGAACCCGGCGAAGCTCCTCCTCGACCCGTACGCGCGGGCCGTGGACGGCGAGTTCGGTCTGCCGCCCGAGGTGTACGCGCATGTCCGGGACTGGCCCGAGCAGCATGTCGCGGACACCGTGCGCGACGAGCGGGACTCGGCGCCGCACGTCCCGAAGGGTGTCGTCGTCCACGACGACGACGACTGGGCCGACGACCGCCGGCCGAAGACCCCGTGGGCGGACTCGGTCATCTACGAGCTGCACGTCCGCGGCTTCACCATGACCCACCCGGGCATCCCCGAGGAACTGCGCGGCACCTACGCCGGTCTCGCGCACCCCGCCGCGATCGAGCACCTGGTGAAGCTGGGCGTGACGGCGGTGGAGCTGCTGCCCGTGCACCAGTTCGCCCACGAGGACCATCTGCTGCGCCGGGGCATGCGCAACTACTGGGGCTACAACTCCATCGGCTACTTCGCCCCGCACGCGGCGTACGCCTCGTCGGGCACGACGGGGCAGCAGGTCGGGGAGTTCAAGCGGATGGTGCGGGCGCTGCACGCCGCCGGGATCGAGGTCGTCCTCGACGTGGTCTACAACCACACGGCCGAGGCCGACGAACGCGGCCCGAGCCTGTCGCTGCGCGGCATCGACAACCGGGGCTACTACCGGCTGCAGAGCGATGCCCGCCGGTACGCGGACTACTCGGGCTGCGGGAACACCCTGCACGTGGTCCAGCCCCATGTCCTGCGCCTGATCACCGACTCGCTGCGGTACTGGGTGACGGAGATGGGCGTGGACGGCTTCCGCTTCGACCTGGCCGCCGCGCTCGCGCGCTCGATGCACGACGTCGACATGCTGTCCCCGTTTCTCGCCGTCATCGCCCAGGACCCCGTGCTGCGGCGGGTGAAGCTGATCGCCGAACCGTGGGACGTGGGCTCGGGCGGCTACCAGGTCGGCGCCTTCCCGCCCCTGTGGACGGAGTGGAACGACCGCTACCGGGGCGCCGTCCGGGACTTCTGGCGGGGCGCGCTGCCCGATGTGCGGGATCTGGGATACCGGCTGTCGGGGTCGAGCGACCTGTACGCGTGGGGCGGGCGGCGGCCGTACGCGTCGGTCAACTTCATCACCGCGCACGACGGTTTCACGCTGCGGGACCTCGTGTCGTACGAGCGCAAGCACAACGAGGCGAACGGGGAGGGCAACCGGGACGGCTCGGACGACAACCGCTCCTGGAACTGCGGTACCGAGGGCGAGACGGACGACGAGCGCGTACGGGCCCTGAGGCGACGGCAGTTGCGGAACCTGCTGACGACGCTGCTGCTGTCCACGGGCGTGCCGATGCTGGTCGCCGGGGACGAACTGGGCCGCAGCCAGGGCGGCAACAACAACGCGTACTGCCAGGACAACGAGATCAGCTGGCTCGACTGGAGCCTCCTGGAGGACCCCGCCTGGAAGGCCCTCTTCGACCTGACGGCCCGCCTGATCGCCCTCCGCCACGACCACCCCGTGCTGCGCCGCCGGGCCTTCTTCTCCGGCCGGGCCCACTCGGCGGACGGGCTGCGGGACCTGGCCTGGTTCACGGCACGCGGCACCGAGATGACCGAACGGGACTGGTACGCGCCGGCCGCGACGCTCGGCATGTACCTCTCCGGCCGCGACATCCCCGGCCGCGACGCCCGGGGCACCCCGATCCTCGACGACAGCTTCCTCACCGTCCTGCACGCCGGCGACCGCCCGGTGAGCTTCGTCCTGCCGGGGACACCGTGGGCGCAGCGGTACGAGGTGGTCGTCGACACGTCACGGGAGGAGCAGGTGGAGGGGCCGGGGGTGGTGCACCGGGCCGGGGAGGCGGTGACGGTGCCGGCGCGGTGTGTGCTGCTGCTCCGGGTGATCGGCTGAGGCGACGTTTCAGGCCTGTGGCAGGTCCATGAACTCCGCGGCGGATTCCTGGCCGGAGGGGTCTGCCGACTGATCAACTCGATCGCATGCCCGAGATATCCCGTCGTGCCTTCGGTGGTCTCGTCGGTGGCGGTGCGGTGACCGCCGTCGCCGGTACGGCCGCCACCGCAGAGGCCACTGAGGCCGCCACCGTCGAACGTCCCTTCGAGGCCCGCCCCGCCACGGCCTCCGGCAGGCGTCCCAACGTCCTCGTCGTCCTCGGTGACGATCTGGGCTGGGCCGACCTCTCCTCCTACGGGGCTCCGCACATCAGGACACCGAACCTGGACCGGCTGGCCCGGCAGGGGGTGCGGTTCACCGACGCGTACTCCGGGTCGGCGACCTGCTCGCCGACCCGGTTCAGCCTCTACACCGGGCGGTATCCGGGGCGTACGCCGGGCGGGCTCGCCGAGCCGATCGCGAACAGGACGCAGGGGCTGGACCCGAACCACCCCACGCTGGCCTCCCTGTTGAAGAAGGCGGGTTACGCCACCGCGCTGATCGGCAAGTGGCACTGCGGCTGGCTGCCCGACCACAGCCCCACCAAGTCCGGCTGGGACGAGTTCTTCGGCAACTTCGGGGGCGTGCTGGAGTACTTCTCCAAGCTCGGCCAGCTCGGCACGTACGACCTCTACGAGGGGGACGCCGAGTACAAGGACCTGCGCTACTACACCGACGTCCTGACCGAGCGGGCCGTCGAGTACGTCGGCCGCCGGCACGACAGGCCGTGGCTGCTCAACCTCAACTTCACCACCCCGCACTGGCCCTGGCTCGCGGAGGACGACCAGGAGACCGGCGCCGAGATCGCGGCGAGGATCCGGGCCGCGAAGACGCAGGCCGAGGTGTCCCGGGCGCTCAACCACTACGACGGCGGCTCGGTCGAGAAGTACACGCAGATGGTGGAGAGCCTGGACGCGGCCGTCGGCGAGGTCCTGGCCGCGCTGCGCCGGTCCGGGCAGGAGGAGAACACGGTGGTGCTGTTCGCCAGCGACAACGGCGGCGAGCGCTACTCCTACAACTGGCCGCTCAGGGGTGAGAAGTTCGTCCTCCTTGAGGGCGGCATCCGGGTGCCGACGATTCTGCGCTGGCCCGCCCGGATCGACGGCCGCCAGGTCAGCCACGAACCGGTGTTCACCCCCGACTGGACGGCGACCCTCCTGGAACTGGGCGGCGCCCGGCCGGAGGCGGCGTACCCGCTGGACGGCACGAGTCTCGCGGGCCACCTGCTGCGCGGCGAGGACGTACCCGAGCGCGACCTGTTCTGGCGGGTCCGGGCCAACCGGGCGCTCCGGCGGGGCGACTGGAAGTACTACCGGGACGCCGCCGGGGCCGACCACCTGTACAACCTGGCCGCCGACTCCCGCGAACAGGCCGACCTCGCCCCCGACCGGCCGGAGCTGCTCACCGAACTGAGGACCGCGTGGGAGGGCGTCGCGGCCGGTCTGCTGCCGTATCCGGCCGCCTAGGCCCACCCTTCGAGGAAGATCGGGAGCGAAGGCCGGTGACCTCGATGACGGGTGTGGACGACCTGTGTGGCATGTGTCGAGAATCCCGGCGGAGCCCGCGCGCGCACATCGGCCGTCACGCTCGAACGGACGTCCCCCGATCGGTCGATGTGCGGCTACGGCACCCCTGATCTGCCGCTACGCCCTCGTGCACAGGCAGGTCGTAGGTCCTACGACCGACGGCGTTCCGGCCAAAACTCGGTGGGCGTTGTCAGTGCCGATCCGTAGGCTCGCTGCTGATGTCCACGACACGTGCAACCGCCGAGGAACCCGACCCGACCCAGGAGCCCGAGACCGCCGCGCTGCCCGAGGAGCCCGCGAGGGCCGAGGCACCCGAGAAGGCCGAGGGGCGGTCCGCCGTACGCACGCTGCTGCGGCTGTGGCCGTATGTGCGGCCCGTGCGGGCGCGGCTGACCATCGCCGCGTTCGTCGCGATAGTCGCCTCGTGCGTGGGCCTGTTCATCCCGCTCGTCCTGAAGTGGATGGTGGACGGGCCGATCGCCGACCGGGACCCGGCGGGCGTGTGGCTCGGGGCGCTGTACCTGCTCGTGCTCGGCCTCACCGAGGCGCTGCTGTTCGGGTTGCGGCGCTGGCTCGTGGCACGGCCCCTGGCCGGTGTCGAGGCGTCGATGCGCGCGGATCTCTACCGGCATCTGCAGCGCCTGCCGGTCGCCTTCCACGACCGCTGGGCCTCCGGGCAGCTGCTCTCGCGCGGCACGACCGACCTGATGCTGCTGCGGATGTTCCTGGCCTTCCCGCTGACGTTCCTGCTGGTCAACGCGGTGACCATCGTGGTCGGTGTCACCATCATGCTGGTCCAGGACTGGACCCTCGGACTCGTCATCCTCGGACCCGTCGTCCCCGTGATCGTCACCTGCCTCCTCTTCGAGAGGAAGTACGCCAAGGTCGCGCGCCTCGCGCAGGACCAGGTCGGCGACCTCACCACGGTCGTCGAGGAGAGCGTCCTCGGGATCCGCATCATCAAGGGGTTCGGCCGGCACCGCAGCCAGGCCCGCGCGTTCCGCGAGCTGTCGCGGACCCTGCGGGGAACGGAGTTGCGCAAGGCCCGCCTCCTGTCGGCGATCTGGGGCGTCATCATCACGCTCCCCGAACTGGCCATCGGCGCGGCGCTGGTCCTCGGCGTCGTCCAGGTCGCGGACGGTGAACTGTCGGCTGGCACGCTGGTCGCATTCCTCTCCACCGCCCTCGCGCTGCGCTGGCCCGTCGACTCGATCGGCTTCCTGCTGGCGATGAGCCAGGAGGCGGCGACGGCGACGGAGCGGTATTTCGAGGTGATGGACGAGAAGCCGGAGTCGACGACGCGGGCCGAGGCCCCCGCCGCCCCCGCCGTGGGCAGCGGCCTGAGGTTCCATGGCGTCACCTTCCGCTACCCCGACGCCGCTCCCGGCACCGCCCCCACCCTCGACCGCATCGACCTGCACATCCGCCCCGGCGAGTCCATGGCCCTGGTCGGCGCCACCGACTCCGGCAAGACCACCCTCACCGCTCTCGTCCCCCGCCTCCACGAGGTGACGTCCGGCCGCATCACGCTGGACGGCGAGGACATCACCGAGATGTCGCGGGAGGAACTGCGGGCGAAGGTGGCGGTGGCCTTCGAGGAACCCACCCTCTTCTCGGCGACCATCGCAGAGAACGTCCTCATGGGCGCCCGGCCGGACGCGGGTGAACCCGAACTGGACCGCGCCCTGGCCATCGCGCAGGCGGAGTTCGCCCACGCGCTCCCCCAGGGCACCGGCACCCAGGTCGGCGAGCAGGGCCTCAGCCTCTCCGGTGGCCAGCGCCAGCGCCTCGCGCTGGCACGGGCGGTGGTCGGCCGCCCCCGCTTCCTCGTGCTGGACGACCCTCTGTCGGCGCTGGACGTGCACACGGAGGCCGCGGTGGAGGCCGCACTGCGCCGCGTGCTCGCGGAGACGACCGCGCTGATCGTGGCGCACCGCCCGTCGACGGTCCTGCTCGCCGACCGCGTGGCCCTGCTCTCCGGCGGCCGTGTCACGGCGGTGGGCACCCACCAGGAACTGCTGCACACGAACACGGAGTACGCCCATCTGATGTCCGGGACCGAGGGGGACGAGCGATGACGGCGCCCATGACCACCGCGCCGGACAAGGACCCGGACGAGGAGTCGAACGGCGAGTCGGACAGGGCGACGTCCCTGGCGAAGCCGGCCGGCGGCGACCGGCCCGCCGCCGCGCACCAGACGTCCGCCGGCGACCCGTTCGACCACGACGACCTCCCCACTCCCCCGGGCGCCACCCTCGTGCTGCTGCGCTCCCTGCTCGCGCCGATGAGGGCCCGGGTGGTCATGGCGTGCATGCTGCTCCTGCTCCAGCAGGCGGCGGTGCAGGCGGGCCCGCTGCTGGTGGCGTACGCCATCGACCGTGCCGTACCGGCGCTCCGGGACGGCCGGCACGGGCCGCTGATCGCGGTGGGCGTCGGGTATCTGCTGTGCGCGCTGGCGGCCGGCGGGCTGCAGTACGCGTTCATCGGGGCGTCCGCGCGGGTGAACCAGGACGTGCTGCTGGATCTGCGGGGCCGGATCTTCCGGCACGCGCAGGCGCTGAGCATCGACTTCCACGAGCGGTACACCTCGGGCCGGCTCATCTCCCGGTCCACCACGGACGTCGAGTCGCTGCGCGAGCTGCTCAATGAGGGTCTGCAGGAACTCATCGGTGTGATCCTCGCGTTCGTCTACATCTCGGCGATGCTGCTCTGGCTGGACCTGGGGCTGGGCGCGGCGGCGCTGGCGTCGTTCGTGCCGCTGTACGGGTTCGTGCGGACGTACCGGCGGCGGGCGGCGAGCGTCTACACGGCCCGGTCCAGCGCGATCGCCGCGGTGATCGTGAAGTTCGCGGAGACGATGAACGGCATCCGGCCGGTGCGGGCGTTCCGCCGGGAGGCGGCGAACGACACGGAGTTCGGTGCCCTGAACCGGCACCACGAGCGCAAGAACGGCGACGCGATCCTGGAGATGGCCCGCTATGTGGTCTGCTCCCGTGTCGTCGCCAACATCACGGTCGCGGCGATCGTGCTGTGGGGTGCGTACCGGGTGGCGTCCCAGAC
The DNA here is from genome assembly GCF_001550375.1 of Streptomyces europaeiscabiei. GTDB lineage: Bacteria > Actinomycetota > Actinomycetes > Streptomycetales > Streptomycetaceae > Streptomyces > Streptomyces europaeiscabiei. The sequence goes on from NZ_LRTR01000154.1 coordinate 21,443, forward strand.
GCTGGCGCTGGGTGTGCTGGCGGCGGCGGTGCTGTACCTGCGGCGGCTGTACGACCCGATCGACCGGCTCGGCATGTTCCTCAACTCGTACCAGTCGGCGGCGGCCTCACTGGAGAAGATCGCGGGCCTGCTGGCCCAGGCCCCGTCGGTCCCGGAGCCCGCCGAGCCGAAGGAGCTGCCGGCGGCGGCCCTCGAACTGCCGGGCCGCGAGGTCGTGTTCGACGACGTGCGGTTCGCGTACCGCACCGGCGGCGAGGTCCTGCCCCGCTTCGACCTCACCCTGGCGGCGGGCAGCACGGTGGCGGTGGTCGGTTCCACCGGCGCCGGCAAGTCGACGCTCGCCAAGCTGGTGGCCCGCTTCTACGACCCCTCGTCCGGGCGGGTCCTCCTCGACGGCGTCGACCTGCGCGATCTCCCGGTGCCCGAGCTGCGGCGCGGGGTGATCATGGTGACCCAGGAGTCGTTCCTGTTCTCCGGCACGGTCGCCGAGAACATCTCCATCGGCCGCCCCGACGCCACGCGCGAGGACATCGAGCACGCCGCCAAGGCCATCGGCGCTCATGACTTCATCACCGCCCTGCCCGACGGCTACGACACCGACGTACGCAAGCGCGGTGGCCGTATCTCCGCCGGTCAGCGCCAACTTGTCGCCTTCGCGCGGGCGTTGCTCGCCGACCCGGCCGTCCTCATCCTGGACGAGGCGACCAGCTCCCTCGACGTCCCCGGCGAACGGGCGGTCCAGCGCGCCATGTCCACGGTCCTGCGCGGCCGTACGGCCGTGGTGATCGCCCACCGCCTGTCCACGGTCGAGATCGCCGACCGGGTGCTCGTGATGGAACACGGCCACATCGTCGAGGACGGCACCCCGGCGGACCTGATCGCGGGCACGGGCAGGTTCGCGGACCTGCACCGTGCGTGGCGGGACAGCCTGGAGTGACGAACCGCGCCCCTCAGAGGGCTTCGCCCTTCAGGGGGCGCGGGGCTGTACGCCATGCGGCCCGCCGCGTGGGCGCGACCGGCCCCCACCACCCGTAGCCGAACCACGACCCGTCCCACACGAGAATCGGGGGCCCATGATCGACGCGCACGAGGACCCCGGCACACCCGACTGCCGCAGCGGCAGCCGCTACCTGTGGTGGCTGGTCAGACAGCAGGCGGGCCGCTCCGCACTCGGCTCCCTGATCTCCTGCGTGTGGATGATCCTGCTCGCGGCGACCCCGTACCTCCTCTCCCGGGCGATCGACGAAGGACTCGAACCCGGCGACCATCCGGCACTCGCCCGCTGGACCGCCGCGCTCTTCGGCGTCGGCGCCTTCAACGCCTGGCTGAGCGTCATGCGCCACCGCACGATGACCCGGGTGCGGATGGACGCCAACTTCCGCACGGTGAAGGTCGTGATGGCGCACGCGGTCCGGCTGGGGGCGGCGCTGCCGCGTCGCGTCGGCGCCGGGGAGGTCGTCACGATCGGCGTGGGAGACGTCAACACGATCTCCTCCTCGCTGACGGTCATCGGCCCGGGGGTCGGCGCGTTCGCCGCGTACCTGGTGGTCGCCGGGCTGCTCGTGTCGGTCTCCCTGCCCATCGCCGCGGTCGTCCTGCTCGGGATGCCGCTGATGGCCGTGATCGTGGGCCCGTTGATGCGGCGGCTGCAGGGCACGGAGACGGAGTACCGGGAGCGGCAGGGTGTGCTGACCGCGCGGATCGCGGACCTCGCGGGCGGGCTGCGCGTCCTCAACGGGCTCGGCGGCAAGGGTCTGGTCGCCGACGCGTTCCACCGGGACTCGCAGCGGCTGCGGGCGCAGGGTTACCGGGTGGGTGCGGTGACCAGCTGGATGCAGGCGCTCGGGGTGGGGCTGCCGACGCTGTTCCTCGCGGTGGTGACCTGGCTGGCGGCCCGGCTCGCCGCCCAGGGGGCCATCACCGTGGGCGAGTTGGTGGCGGTGTACGGGTACGTCACCGTGCTGGTGCGGCCGGTGTCGTACTTCGTCGCCTGGGGGTACGAGCTCAGCCGCGGGGTGGTGGCCGCGCGGCGCGTGATCCGGTTCGTGACCCTGGAGCCGCTGCCGGACCACGGCACCACGGACGCGCCCGCCGAGCCCTCCGCGCTGCACGACCCCGAGTCGGGTGTACGGGTGCCTCCGGGGCGGCT
>NZ_LRTR01000155.1 GCF_001550375.1 Streptomyces europaeiscabiei
GGCCGAGGACATCGTGCAGGGCCTGCCGGACGGCCTCGGCTCGGCGATCGACGCCCGGGGCCGCAACCTCTCCGGCGGTCAGCGGCAGCGCGTACGGCTGGCGCGGGCGCTGGTGGCCGACCCCGAGATCCTGCTCGCCGTCGAGCCGACCTCGGCGCTCGACGCCCACACCGAGGCAAGGGTCGCCCAGCGGCTGCGGGCCGCCCGCGAGGGCCGTACGACCCTGGTCACCACCACCTCGCCCCTCGTCCTGGACCACGCGGACACCGTCCTGCACCTGGTCGACGGCAAGGTCGCGGCCGCCGGCACCCACCGCGAACTCCTCGCGGGCGAGCCGGGATACCGGGCGCTGGTGGCGCGGGACGCGGGGGAGGAAGACGGTCCCGGGGAGGAAGACGGCACGGGGCAGGACGGCACGGGGCAGGAAGACGGTTCGGGCCGGGAAGCGGACCCGGACGAGAGCACGGTCGAGGAGGTCGCACGGTGACCACGCAACCCACACCCCCCGCCTCGGGCCGGCTGCCCGTCGCGGAGGCGGTCGCCGTACGGCGGGCCACCGTACGGCTGGTGCGGGCGGACGGGCGGGCGTTCCTCGCCGTACTGGGGCTGAACGGGGCGGCGGCCGCGATGGGGCTGGCCGGGCCGTGGCTGCTGGGGCGGATCATCGACGAGGTGCGCGGCGGGGGTGGCGTCGCAGCGGTGGACCGGCTGGCTGCGGTGATCCTGCTGTGCGCGGTGGCGCAGTTGCTGCTGGCGCGTTGGGCCCGGTTCGTGGGGCACCGGTTCGGGGAGCGGACGCTGGCGCGGGTGCGCGAGGAGTTCGTGGACCGGACGCTGGCGCTCCCGGCGTCGGTCGTGGAGCGGGCGGGGACCGGTGATCTGACGGCGCGTGGCACGGCGGACGTGGACGCGGTCGGCAGGACGCTGCGGGACGTGGGCCCCGAGCTGCTGATCAGCTCGGTGCAGGCGGTGTTCCTGATCGGCGCGGTGTTCGCGCTGGATCCCCTGCTCGGGGTGTGCGCGCTGTCCGGTCTTGGCGGTATCGGGGTGGTGCTGCGCTGGTATCTGCGCCGGGCGCGTACCGGGTATCTCGCGGAGGGCGCGGCCGGTTCCGAGGTCGCGGAGATCGTCGCGGCGACCGCGTCGGGAGCCCGTACGGTCGAGGCGCTGCGGCTGGAGCGACGGCGGATCACCGCTAGCCGGGACGCGCTGGAGGTGTCCCGGCGGCGCCGGTTCCACACCCTGTTCCTGCGCACGGTGTTCTTCCCGGGCGTGGAGGTCTCGTACTTCGTGCCCCAGGTGCTCGTCCTCCTCGTCGGCGGGGTGCTGCTCGCGCGCGGTTCGGTCAGCCTGGGCGCGGTGGTGGCGGCGGCACTGTATCTGCAGCAGCTGAGCGGCCCGCTCGACGAGATCCTGATGCGGGTGGAGCTGCTGCAGAGCAGCGGCGCCTCGTTCGCCCGGGTGGAGGGGCTGGCCGGTGCCCCGCGTGTCGCCGCCGCCGACACCCCGAAACCGGCGGACGACCGCATCGACGTGACCGGGGTCCGTTACGCCTACGAGCGGGGCGGTGAGGTACTGCGCGGTGTGGACCTGACCGTGCGGCCGGGCGAACGGCTCGCGGTGGTGGGCCCGTCCGGCGCCGGCAAGACGACCTTGAGCCGCCTCCTGGCCGGCATCGACGCGCCGACCGAGGGGACGGTGACGGTCGGCGGTGTCCCCGTCGTCGATCTCGGGCCCGAACGTCTGCGCCGCCAGGTCGTCCTCGTCACCCAGGAGCACCACGTCTTCCTGGGTACGGTGCGCGACAACCTCCTGATCGCCGAACCGGCGGCCACGGACGAGGAGTTGTGGACGGCGCTGACGGCCGTGGGCGCGGACCACTGGGTCCGCGACCTCCCCGACGGTCTCGACACCCGCCTCGGTGAGGGCGGTCGCCGCACCGACGGCCCCCAGGCCCAGCAGCTCGCCCTCGCCCGCGTGGTCCTCGCCGACCCCCACACCCTCATCCTCGACGAGGCCACCGCCCTCCTCGACCCCACCACCGCCCGTCACACCGAGCGCGCCCTCGCCGCCGTCCTCCACGGCCGCACGGTCATCGCCATTGCCCACCGCCTCCACACGGCCCATGACGCGGACCGCGTGGCCGTCATGGAGGACGGTCTGCTCACGGAACTGGGCACACACGAGGAGTTGGTGGCGGCGAAGGGCGCGTACGCGGCGCTGTGGCAGAGGTGGCACGGGGAAGGGGCGGCCTGACGGCCCGCGAGGCACCGGCCCGGATCGAGCGGAGCGGTTCGCACACGACCGACCAGAACAGCACGAACAGTCCGTATATCGAACATGACCAACCGGGCAACGGACCATTTCCAGCCAACTTCTTGACGCGCTCCTGACAGGACCCGCAGTCTCCTGCCACTCTGCCCACAACCGCGACACAGCAACCTCACATGGAGGTCCGGCCGTGCCGCGAAGCACCCCCACGCATGTGGTTAAGCGTTCACCAGTTCTCACCTTGTTCTGCCCGGACGGTCACCAGCCGTCCGGTCTCCCCTGGCCGCGCGAACCGCGGCCACGCAGAAGGAGTCAGTGTTGAGACGCCAGTCCCACAGACGCACCTCCCACACCGGTAACACCTTCGGCCACAGCACCCGGCGGCGCGCGGCCGCCGGCGCGCTCGTCGCCGTCACCGCCCTGTTGGCCGCGGCAGTCCAGTCGGGCGCCGCCACCGCCGCCCCGGAGAAGGCACCGTCGGCCGCGGGCAAGGCCAACCCGGGCGCGCTCTCCATGAAGCTCAGCCCCGCCCAGCGGGCGGAGCTGATACGCGAGGCCAACGCCACCAAGGCGGAGACGGCCGAGAAGCTGAACCTCGGCGCGAAGGAGAAGCTCGTCGTCCGCGACGTGCTCAAGGACCGCGACGGCACCGTGCACACGCGGTACGAGCGGACGTACGACGACCTCCCGGTCCTCGGCGGCGACCTGGTCGTCGAGACGTCGAAGGCGGGCGGGACCGAGGGCATCGTCAAGGCCACCAAGGCGACGATCGCCGTCAAGTCGCTGACGCCCGCCGTCTCCGCCGGCAAGGCCGAGAAGCAGGCGCTCGGCGCGGCGAAGGCGGAGGACGCCAAGAGCCCCGAGATCAACCGTGCGCCCCGCAAGGTCGTCTGGGCCGCGAGCGGCAAACCCGTCCTCGCCTACGAGACGGTCGTCGGCGGCTTCCAGCACGACGGCACCCCGCAGGAGCTGCACGTCGTCACCGACGCCACCAGCGGCGCGAAGCTGTACGAGTGGGAGGCGGTCGAGACCGGCACCGGCAACACGGTGTACAGCGGCTCGGTCACCCTCGGCACCACGCAGTCGGGTTCGACGTTCAACCTCACCGACGGCGCGCGCGGCGGCCACAAGACGTACAACCTCAACCGCGGCACCTCCGGCACCGGGACCCTGTTCTCCGGCCCCGACGACGTGTGGGGCAACGGCGCCCCCTCGAACCTGGAGTCGGCCGGCGCCGACGCCCACTACGGTGCGGCGCTGACCTGGGACTACTACAAGAACGTGCACGGCCGCAGCGGCATCCGCGGTGACGGCGTCGGGGCCTACTCGCGCGTGCACTACGGCAACAACTACGTCAACGCGTTCTGGCAGGACGCCTGCTTCTGCATGACGTACGGCGACGGCTCGGGCAACGCCAACCCGCTGACGTCGATCGACGTGGCCGCGCACGAGATGTCCCACGGCCTCACCTCCAACACGGCGAAGCTCAACTACAGCGGAGAGTCCGGCGGCCTGAACGAGGCCACCTCCGACATCTTCGGCTCCACGGTCGAGTTCTACGCGGCGAACTCCTCCGACGTCGGTGACTACCTCATCGGCGAGGAGATCGACATCAACGGCGACGGCACGCCGTTGCGTTACATGGACAAGCCGAGCAAGGACGGCTCGTCCAAGGACGCCTGGTACTCGGGCATCGGCTCGATCGACGTGCACTACTCGTCGGGCCCCGCGAACCACTTCTTCTACCTCCTCTCCGAGGGCAGCGGCGCCAAGACCATCAACGGCGTCAACTACGACTCGCCCACCTCGGACGGCCTCCCGGTGACGGGCATCGGCCGCGCCAAGGCGGAGCAGATCTGGTTCAAGGCGCTGACCACGAAGTTCACGTCGACGACCAACTACGCGGCGGCCCGCACCGGCACGCTCGCGGTCACCGGTGATCTGTACGGCACCACGTCCGCCGAGTACACGGCGGTGCAGAACGCGTGGGCCGGCATCAACGTGGGCTCGCGGCCCGGCGGTGGCGGGGGCGGCGGTACGTCGTTCGAGAGCACGACCGACGTGTCGATTCCGGACAACGGCGCGGCGGTCACCTCGCCGATCACCGTCTCCGGCCGGACCGGCAACGCCCCCTCGAACCTCCCGGTCGCCGTGGACATCGTCCACACCTACGTCGGTGACCTCCAGGTCCAGCTCGTCGCCCCCGACGGCACGGCGTACACCATGAAGGCGTACGGCACCGGCGGCAGCTCGGACAACCTCAACACCACATACACCGTGAACGCGTCCTCCGAAGTCGCGAACGGTGTCTGGCAGCTGCGGGTCCAGGACAACGCGGCCCGGGACACCGGCTACATCAGTGGCTGGAAGCTGACGTTCCCGTAGGGTGCGGCACGGCCCTTCATATACGAGGGCCTGAGGTGAGCGTGAAGTGACAGGGCGTCGCCCCGGTGGAGCCAACTCCCCGGGGCGGCGCCTTCTTTGCGGTTCTCCGGCCGCTGCTTTGCTGATCACCGGCCCCCGCTTTGCTGCGCCTTTGCCGTGTTCGAAGCCGATTTACATGGCAGCAACATTTCAGGACGGTTGACTTTCGGCCAACATCACCTTGCCCTCCTGACATGTACGCGCCCTTGGTGGCACGCTTCAGCCACCCGCCGCACTCGTAACTTCAGTTCCGCCGGACGGCTCCCCATACCGTCCGGTCTCCCCCACCAAGGAGCATGAGTGACTCCGTTCTACGCGCGTCGCAAGAGCACCACGCTGGCCCTCGCGACCGCCGTCGCCGCCGGTGCCCTGCTGACCACCGGACTGACCACCGGCGCCACCGCCCAGCCCGCGCCCGTCGCGGGCAAGGCCCAGTCGGCCGGCGCCCCGGTCAAACTGACCCCCGCCGCGCGCACCGCCCTGATCAAGAAGGCGGACGCGGCCACGGCCGAGACCGCCGACGAGATAGGCCTGGGCGCCAAGGAGGAACTGGTCGTCCGCGACGTCCTCAAGGACACGGACGGCACGGTCCACACCCGCTACGAGCGCACGTTCGGCGGCCTCCCGGTCCTCGGCGGCGACCTGGTCGTCCACGAGTCCAAGGCCGGCACCGTCAAGAGCGTCACCAGAGCGACCAAGGCGACCGTCAAGGTCTCCGACCTCACCGCCGACGTCACCAAGGCCACCGCCGAGAAGCAGGCGCTGAAGGCGGCCAAGGCCGAGGGCTCCACCAAGACCGAGGCGGACAAGGCCCCGCGCAAGGTCGTCTGGGCGGCGAGCGGCAAGCCCGCGCTCGCCTACGAGACGGTCGTCGGCGGCTTCCAGCACGACGGCACCCCGCAGCAGCTCCACGTGATCACCGACGCGGAGACCGGCAAGAAGCTGTACGAGTTCGAGGCCATCCAGACCGGCACCGGCAACAGCAAGTACAACGGCTCGGTCACCATCGGCACGACCCTGTCGGGCTCGACGTACAACCTGACGGACGCCACCCGTGGCAACCACAAGACGTACAACAAGGCCCGCGCCACGTCGTCCTCGGCCGGCACGCTGTTCACCGACGCCAACGACGTCTGGGGCACCGGCAGCGTCACCAGCTCCTCGACCGACCAGAACGCCGCCGTGGACGCCCACTACGGCGCCCAGGTCACCTGGGACTTCTACAAGAACGTCCTCGGCCGCAACGGCATCAAGAACAACGGCGTCGCCGCCTACTCCCGCGTCCACTACGGCAACGCGTACGTCAACGCGTTCTGGGACGACAGCTGCTTCTGCATGACGTACGGCGACGGCGCGGGCAACATCAAGCCGCTGACCTCCCTGGACGTGGCCGGCCACGAGATGAGCCACGGCCTGACCTCCAACACGGCCGGCCTCAACTACTCCGGCGAGTCCGGCGGCCTGAACGAGGCCACCTCCGACATCTTCGGCACGGCCGTCGAGTTCTACGCGGCCAACTCAACCGACGTCGGTGACTACCTCATCGGCGAGAAGGTCGACATCCGCGGCAACGGCACCCCGCTGCGCTACATGGACCAGCCCAGCAAGGACGGCAGCTCGGCCAACTACTGGTCGTCGTCGCTGGGCAGCCTGGACGTCCACTACTCGTCGGGCCCGGCGAACCACTTCTTCTTCCTCCTCTCGGAGGGCAGCGGTTCGAAGACGATCAACGGGGTGAGCTACAACTCCCCGACCTCCAACGGCGCCACGATCACCGGTATCGGCCGCGCCAAGGCCGTCCAGATCTGGTACAAGGCGCTGAGCACGTACATGACCTCGACGACCAACTACAAGGGCGCCCGCACGGCGACCCTGAACGCGGCGTCCTCGCTCTACGGCTCCAGCAGCGCGGAGTACGCGGCGGTGAACGCGGCGTGGGCGGCGGTCAACGTCAACGCCTGACCTGACGTGGTGGTGCAGGTATAGGTGACTGGGGCGGTACCCGGAGAGAAGGCGACTCCGGGTGCCGCCCTAGGCTTTGCGCCATGCCCGCAACAAACGCCCCGCTCCCCGAGGGTCCCTTCACGTACGACGCGGTCGGCGCGACCCGCGACGGCCACTGCCCGCCCGACTTCAACCCCCTGCACGTCCGCTCCCGCATAGGCGAGGGCACCGACGTGTTCGAGCGGGCCGCGCACGCCGTCCGCACCTGGGAGATGCACCGCGCCCTCGGCGTCGGCATACGCGCCTCCGCCCCCGAGGCGGCCCCCGGTGTCGACGTGACGGTCACCCTCGGCGGCGTCATCAAGGCCCCGTGCCGGGTGGTGTGGACCGTGGACGAGCCCCGCCGCAAGGGCTGGGCCTACGGCACGCTCCCGGGCCACCCCGAGTCCGGCGAGGAGGCCTTCGTCGTCGACCGCACCGGAGACGGCACGGTCTGGCTGACGGTCACGGCCTTCAGCCGCGGCGCGAAGTGGTACGCCCGTGCGGGCGGGGCGGCGACCAGGGGGCTGCAGCATGCTTACGCACGGCGGTGCGGGGTGGTGCTGCGGCGGTTGGCGGACAACCCGAAGGAGTGAACCAGCGCTGCAGCCCCAAGGTCCAGGTGGGAAACCCCGGGCCCGCACGCCTACTGCTCTCGGAACCGACTCGGCGGTACGAAGACGAACCAACGCTCGACTTCCTGGTCAGGGCCCGCGGGCTCTGGGGGGAGTGTCGAGACCTCGGTGGAGACCTGGGACGGCGACGGCCTCGACACCTTCCTCGCCTTCCGGGCGAACGGCTCGTGGTCGAGGTCGCCGGTCACCCCATCGGGCCTCCCACCCGTCCCGGCGGGCAGCAGTCCGTGCCGGCCACCCGCAACCTGGGACTGCGTCGCATCCGCACCGGCGGCGACCGCGACTCTCACCTGCTGCTCCCCGCCGTGCCCTGAGTCCGATCACACGGCAGAGCATGCGTCATCGCAACCTCCGGCTCCGAGGAGACCCGTACGGCACCGGGTCCCGGCCGGCCGTCGCACCACCTGTCGGCTCGGTGAAGCGGCGCACGGGCGCGGAGGTCCACGACCGAGAATCGATGCCCCGCACAGGCGGTGCCCATACGGGGCGCGGTCGCGGGAAGAGCCGTTACCGCATCAACACCCCCGCCTGCTCCCCCATCTCCCCCATCTCCTCCGACGGCACCGCCACCAGCCCCAGTTCGGCGGCCGAGGCCAGCAGCCGGTGGGCCGGCAGGATGCGGACCGTGTAGCCGAAGGAGCCCGTGCGGTCCAGGGACAGCGGGCCCTCGTAGCCCCAGCGGCCCTCGTCGTCGGGGCCGCTCGTCGGCTTCAGCGGGACGTACGTCGCGTCGGTGATGCGGTCCTCGCTGTCGACGCGGCCGGAGACCGCCTGGACCTCGACGTCGTCCGGCACCAGCTCACCCAGGCCGACCCGGACGCGCAGCACCAGCGTCGCGCCCAGCTCGGCGGCCGTACTGAGGGGAGCCGCCGAGGTCTCCACATGGTCCACGGTCACCCGGTGCCAGGCGCCCCGCACCCGTGCCTTCCACTCCGACAGCTCCCGGGCCACGTCCGGGACCAGCGACCGGTGGGCTCGGGCGGCCGGGGCGTACAGGCGCTCGACGTACTCCCGGACCATGCGGCCGGCCAGCACCTTCGGGCCCAGATGCGTCAGGGTCTCGCGGACCATCTCGATCCACCGGTCGGGCAGGCCGCCCTGCCCGCGCTCGTAGAAGCGCGGGGCGACCCGCTGTTCCAGCAACTCGTAGAGGGCCGACGCCTCCAGGTCGTCCCGGCGGTCGTCGTCCGTCGCCGTACCGTCCGCCGTGGGGATCGCCCAGCCGAAGTCCGGCCGGAACCATTCGTCCCACCAGCCGTCCAGCACCGACAGGTTCAGACAGCCGTTCAGGGCCGCCTTCATGCCGCTCGTCCCGCACGCCTCCAGGGGGCGGAGAGGGTTGTTGAGCCAGACGTCGCACCCCGGGTACAGCTTCTGCGCCATCGCCATGCCGTAGTCGGGGAGGAACACGATCCGGTGGCGGACGCGCGGATCGTCCGCGAACCGCACCAGCTCCTGGATCAGGCGTTTCCCGCCGTCGTCCGCCGGGTGCGCCTTGCCCGCGATCACGATCTGCACCGGCCGCTGCGGATGGAGCAGCAGTTCCATCAGCCGGTCGGGGTCGCGCAGCATGAGAGTCAGGCGCTTGTAGGACGGGACTCTGCGCGCGAACCCGATCGTCAACACATCCGGGTCCAGGACGCCGTCGATCCAGCCGAGTTCGGCGGTGCCGGCGCCGCGCTGCCGCCAGGAGGCGGTCAGGCGTTCCCGTACCTCCACGACCAGTTGCTCGCGCAGGTCGCGGCGCAGGTCCCAGATGTCCTGGTCGGGGATGTCGCCCACGGCGTCCCAGCGCTCCGAGCCGCCGACCGTCATGGCGTCCTCGGTCCGTTCGGCGCCGATCTGCCGGGCGCCGAGGCGGAAGACCTCCGGGGCCACCCAGGTCGGGGCGTGCACGCCGTTGGTGACCGAGGTGATCGGCACCTCGTCCGGGTCGAACCCCGGCCACAGTCCCGAGAACATCTCCCGGCTGACCTGCCCGTGCAGCAGGGAGACACCGTTGGCCCGCTGGGCGAGCCGCAGCCCCATCACCGCCATGTTGAAGACGTTCGGGTCGCCGCCCGCGTACGTCTCCATGCCCAGCCCCAGGATGCGGCCCACGTCGATGCGCGGGAGTTCGGCGTCGGGGCCGAAGTGGCGGGCGACCAGCTCGCGGTCGAACCGGTCGATGCCGGCGGGGACGGGGGTGTGGGTGGTGAAGACCGTGCCGGAGCGGACCGCCTCCAGTCCGGCGTCGAAGTCGAGCCCCTCGTCACGGAGTTCGGCGATGCGTTCCAGGCCGAGGAAGCCGGCGTGACCCTCGTTGGTGTGGAAGACCTCGGGCCCGGCGTGGCCGGTGAGCCGGCAGTACGTGCGTACGGCCCGCACACCTCCTATGCCGAGCAGCATCTCCTGGAGCAGCCGGTGTTCGCTGCCGCCGCCGTAGAGCCGGTCGGTCACGCCGCGTTCGCCGAGGTCGTTCTCCTCGACGTCCGAGTCGAGCAGCAGCAGCGGCACCCGGCCCACCTGGGCCTGCCAGATCCGGGCGTGCAGCCGGCGCCCGCCGGGCAGCGCCAGGCCGACCTGGGCCGGTGAGCCGTCGGCCTCCTGGAGCGGCACCAGGGGCAGTTCGTTCGGGTCGAGCAGCGGGTAGTGCTCCTGCTGCCAGCCGTCCCGGGACAGGGACTGCCGGAAGTAGCCGTGCCGGTAGAGCAGCCCGACGCCGATCAGCGGCACGCCGAGGTCGCTGGCCGCCTTCAGATGGTCGCCTGCGAGGATGCCGAGGCCGCCGGAGTACTGCGGCAGCGCGGCCGTGATGCCGAACTCGGGCGAGAAGTAGGCGATGGCTGCCGGGAGTTCGGACGTCTGTGCCCGCGTCTGCCCTTGCGCCTCCCCCCGCCCCTGCGCCTGGTACCAGCGGTCCCCGGTGACGTAGTCACGCAGGTCGTCGGCGGCGGCGGTCAGCCGGCGCAGGAAGCGCCGGTCCTCGGTGAGTTCGGCGAGGCGCCGGGTGGAGACGGAGCCGAGCAGGCGCACGGGGTCGCCGCCGCAGGAGGCCCAGCGCTCGGGGTCGACCGACTGGAAGAGGTCACGGGTCTCCGCGTGCCAGGACCAGCGCAGATTGCGCGCCAGCTCGCTGAGCGGGTGGAGGGCTTCGGGCAGGACGGGTCGGACGGTGAATCTGCGGATGGCCTTCACAGAGGGTTCCACCTTCGCGCCAGGACGTACGGGCCGGGGGACGCACTCCGCTGTGCGCCGTTCGTCATCCCCCGACGGTAGCGGCGCGGGGGCCCGGCAACCACGGGGCGTCCCTCGGTATGCGATTACGGCGCATCCGTACCCCGGCCGCCCCGGCGGGCAGTCCACCCCGGGGAGTTCAGTCCTGAATTCGTCGCATCCCCGCCGCAACTTCACATGTACCCCACGGGCGATATGGCCGATTACCCCCCTCCGCGCGGCCTTGTGGTGCTTCACACCGCACGAGAGGCTGCCCAGTGGCGTACCGGCCGACCTCGGCCGAATCCGGCGAACTCCTGCAGCCCGCCACGACCGGCTTCCGGAGAACCCTGGTGTTGGTGCGCCGGTTCGAGGAGGGGGTTCTCACACATGCGTCACCCGGCAGAGGCGAGAATCAGGCGGACGCGCTGGGCGGGAGGGCTCACCGCGGTCATGACGGCCGCGGCACTTTCGGCCATTTCCCTGCCCGCGCAGGCCGCCGCGGAGGGGCTCGTCCAGGGAGCCGGGGGTCCCGGTTCCGTCAACGGCAGTTACCTGGTGACCCTCAAGGCGGGAACGAAGGCCCCGTCGAAGGCCGGAAAGGGCATAGCGACGAAGTACGGGGCGAAAATACGCCACACGTACAGCACCGCCCTGAACGGCTACTCCGTACGGGCCGACGAGAAACAGGCCAGGCGTCTCGCGGCGGACCCCCGTGTGGCCTCGGTCGTCCAGGACACGAAGGTCACCTACGACGGCCGGCAGTTCGCGTCCGGCCGTCGGCAGCCCAACCCGCCCGCGTGGGGCCTGGACCGCGTCGACCAGTCGAACCTGCCGCTCGACAAGAGCTACACCTGGCCGAAGTCGGCGGGCAGGGGCGTCACCGTGTACGTGATCGACACCGGCATCCGGACCACGCACCAGGACTTCGGCGGGCGGGCCGTCAGCGGCTGGGACTTCGTCCAGAACGACCGGACCGCACAGGACGGCAACGGGCACGGCACCCATGTCGCGGCCACCGTCGCCGGCACCACCTACGGCGTCGCCAAGAAGGCCGAGGTCGTCGCCGTACGCGTGCTCGACGACGCGGGCGGGGGGACGACCTCCCAGGTGATAGCGGGCATCGACTGGGTCACCAAGCACGCGAGGAAGCCGGCCGTGGCCAACATGAGCCTGGGCGGGCACGGCAACGCCCAGCTCGACGCGGCCGTACGCAACTCCATAGCGTCCGGGGTCACGTACACGGTCGCCGCGGGCAACGACGGCCTCGCCGCGGGCCTCTACTCACCCGCCCGCGTCAAGCAGGCGATCACGGTCGGCGCCACCGACAAGAAGGACGTCCGCGCCAAGTTCTCGAACTGGGGCCCGATCCTTGACCTGTTCGCCCCCGGTGTGTCCATCACCTCCGCGTCCCACAGGAGCAACACCGGGAAGACGACCCACTCCGGTACGTCCATGGCCTCCCCGCACGCCGCGGGCGCGGCGGCCCTGTATCTGGCCGACCATCCGCGGGCGGCACCTGCCGACGTGGGCAGGGCGCTGGTGGAGCGTTCGATTTCGGGCAAGGTCAAGGACAAATATCCGGGCTCCCCGAACAAGCTTCTCCACGTCGACAACTCGTAGGAGCCCGTAACACCACAGGTGAACGGCTCTTTACCCAGAGCGACTACAGTGACCGGCCTCGCCCCTCTCGGACGAGGCCGGTCTTGTGTGTAGACATACGCGTGAGTAGTTAACAAAGTGCCGGAATGCCCACCCGCACTGTGTGGGAAGGCTCCACCGGTACATCCCGCTGGCCCCAACCTCCCCACACCCTCATCCGCCCACCCACGTTGACGCGGACAGGAGCGGTCATGCCCGCCACGCACCACTCGTCACCACCCCCGACGCCCAGTACCACCACCGCCACACCTGACAGCACCGCCGCACGCCCCGCACGCCCGGCGCACACGGGCCCGCCCGCGCCGGTCACGCCACCCCCGAAGACCCCCGCGACACCGGGCGCCCCCACCATCGGGCGGATACCGGTTCTCGACGTACGGCCGACCGTCCACCACGGCCGCCGGCCGGCGAAGGCCGTCGTGGGCGAGGCCTTCGAGATCTCGGCCGTCGTCATCCGGGAGGGCCACGACGCGGTCGCCGCCAACGTCGTGCTCAGGGACCCGGAGGGCCGCCCGGCCGACTGGACCCCGATGCGTGAACTCGCCCCCGGCACGGACCGCTGGGGCGCCACCGTCTCCGTACCGAGCGAGGGCGTCTGGTCCTACACCGTGGAGGGCTGGGGCGCGCCGATCACCACCTGGCGCCACCACGCCCGCATCAAGATCCCGGCCGGTATCGACACCGAACTCGTCCTGGAGGAGGGCGCCCGCCTCCACGAGCGCGCCGCCGACGGCATCCCCGAGGGCCGGAGCGGACGAGGCACGCTCCTCGCCGCCGTGGACGCGCTGCGGGACACCGCCCGGCCCGCTTCCTCCCGGCTGGCGGCGGCGTTGGCGCCGGAGGTGGACGAGGTCCTGACCCGCCACCCCCTGCGCGAACTGGTCACGTCGTCGGAGCCGCTGCCGCTGCTGGTGGAACGGGAACGGGCCCTGTTCGGCTCCTGGTACGAGTTCTTCCCACGTTCCGAGGGCACCCCCGAGCAGCCCCACGGCACGTTCCGCACCGCCGCCCGCCGCCTGCCGGCCATCGCCCGGATGGGCTTCGACGTCGTCTACCTCCCCCCGATCCACCCGATCGGCACCACCTTCCGCAAAGGCCGCAACAACACCCTCTCCCCCACCCCGGACGACGTGGGCGTGCCCTGGGCCATCGGCTCCCCCGAGGGCGGCCACGACACCGTCCACCCCGACCTGGGCACCCTCGAGGACTTCGACTTCTTCGTCGCCGAAGCCCGCGCCCTCGGCCTGGAAATCGCCCTGGACTTCGCCCTGCAGTGCTCCCCCGACCACCCCTGGGTGCACAAACACCCCGAGTGGTTCCACCACCGCCCCGACGGCACGATCGCCTACGCGGAGAACCCGCCGAAGAAGTACCAGGACATCTACCCCATCGCCTTCGACGCCGACCTGCCCGGCCTCCTCGCCGAGACCACCCGCATCCTGCGCCACTGGATGGACCACGGCGTACGGATCTTCCGCGTCGACAACCCCCACACCAAACCGGTGCTCTTCTGGGAACAGGTCATCGCCGACGTCAACACCACCGACCCCGACGTCATCTTCCTGGCCGAGGCCTTCACCCGCCCCGCCATGATGCACACCCTGGCCGCCACCGGCTTCCAGCAGTCCTACACCTACTTCACCTGGCGCACCACCAAACAGGAACTCACCGACTACGCCACCGAACTCGCCGGGGACGCCGCGAGCTACATGCGGCCCAACTTCTTCGTCAACACCCCCGACATCCTCCACGCCTTCCTCCAGGAAGGCGGCCGCCCCGCCTTCGAACTCCGCGCCGTCCTGGCCGCCACCCTCTCCCCCACCTGGGGCGTGTACTCCGGCTACGAACTCTGCGAGAACACACCGCTCAAGCCCGGCAGCGAGGAGTACCTCGACTCCGAGAAATACCAACTCCGCCCCCGCGACTGGGACACAGCCGCACAAGACGGACGTACGATCGCACCACTGCTCGGCAAGCTCAACGAGATCAGGCGTCGAAGCCCGGCGCTGCGTCAGTTGCGGGATCTGCACTTCCACCACGCCGACCAGGAAGCGGTGATCGTCTATTCGAAGCGGGCGGGCTCGAACACGGTTCTGGTGGTGGTCAACCTCGACCCCCACCACACCCAGGAGGCCACGGTCTCGTTGGACATGCCGCAACTCGGCCTGGACTGGCATGAGTCCGTGCTGGTGCGCGACGAGCTCACCGGCGAGGTCTACACCTGGGGCAGGAACAACTACGTACGTCTAGAACCGGGCCGCACGCCCGCCCACGTACTGACCGTCCTGCGACCGTCCAACCCGCAGATCGGGGGGTCACCCACACAATGATCGTCAACGAGCCCGTTCCGGACACCTTCGAGGACACTCCGCAGAAGGACCGGGACCCTGACTGGTTCAAACGCGCCGTCTTCTACGAGGTCCTCGTCCGCTCCTTCCAGGACAGCAACGGCGACGGCATCGGCGACCTCAAGGGCCTCACCGCCAAACTCGACTACCTGCAGTGGCTGGGCATCGACTGCATCTGGCTCCCGCCCTTCTTCAAATCGCCCCTGCGCGACGGCGGCTACGACGTCTCCGACTACACCGCCGTCCTCCCCGAGTTCGGCGACCTCGCCGACTTCGTCGAGTTCGTCGACGCCGCCCACCAACGCGGCATGCGCGTCATCATCGACTTCGTCATGAACCACACCAGCGACCAGCACCCGTGGTTCCAGGAGTCCAGGAACGACCCCGACGGCCCCTACGGCGACTACTACGTCTGGGCCGACGACGACAAACAGTTCCAGGACGCCCGCATCATCTTCGTCGACACCGAAGCCTCCAACTGGACCTTCGACCCCGTCCGCAAGCAGTACTTCTGGCACCGCTTCTTCTCCCACCAACCGGACCTCAACTACGAGAACCCGGCGGTACAGGAGGAGATCATCTCGGCGCTGCGGTTCTGGCTGGACCTGGGCATCGACGGCTTCCGCCTGGACGCGGTGCCCTACCTGTACCAGCAGGAGGGCACCAACTGCGAAAACCTTCCCGCAACCCACCACTTCCTCAAGCGGGTGCGGAAGGAGATCGACGCGCACTATCCCGACACCGTGCTGCTGGCCGAGGCGAACCAGTGGCCGGAGGACGTCGTCGACTACTTCGGCGACTTCCCCAGCGGCGGCGACGAATGCCACATGGCATTCCACTTCCCGGTGATGCCGAGGATCTTCATGGCGGTCCGCAGGGAATCCCGCTACCCCGTCTCGGAAATCCTCGCCAAGACCCCGGCCATCCCCTCCAGCTGCCAATGGGGCATCTTCCTGCGCAACCACGACGAGCTGACCCTCGAAATGGTCACCGACGAAGAACGCGACTACATGTACGCGGAGTACGCCAAGGACCCGCGCATGCGCGCCAACATCGGCATCCGCCGCCGGCTCGCCCCGCTCCTGGACAACGACCGCAACCAGATCGAACTCTTCACCGCCCTGCTGCTGTCCCTGCCCGGCTCGCCGATCCTCTACTACGGCGACGAGATCGGCATGGGCGACAACATCTGGCTCGGCGACCGCGACGCCGTACGCACCCCCATGCAGTGGACACCCGACCGCAACGCCGGCTTCTCCTCCTGCGACCCCGGCAGGCTGTCACTGCCGACGATCATGGACCCCGTCTACGGCTACCAGGTCACCAACGTCGAGGCGTCCATGTCGTCGCCGTCGTCACTGCTGCACTGGACCCGCCGCATGATCGAGATCCGCAAACAGAACCCGGCGTTCGGCCTCGGCACCTACACCGAACTGCCGTCGTCCAACCCGGCCGTCCTCGCCTTCCTGCGGGAGGCGCCCTCGACCGAGGGCAACGGGGACGACCTGGTGCTGTGCGTCAACAACTTCTCCCGTTTCGCACAGCCCACCGAACTCGATCTGCGCGCCTACGAAGGACGCCACCCCGTAGAACTCATCGGCGGTGTGCGCTTCCCCG
>NZ_LRTR01000156.1 GCF_001550375.1 Streptomyces europaeiscabiei
GCCCTCGACCGAGGGCAACGGGGACGACCTGGTGCTGTGCGTCAACAACTTCTCCCGTTTCGCACAGCCCACCGAACTCGATCTGCGCGCCTACGAAGGACGCCACCCCGTAGAACTCATCGGCGGTGTGCGCTTCCCCGCCATCGGTGAACTGCCCTATCTCCTCACCCTCGCGGGCCACGGCTTCTACTGGTTCCGCCTGCGGAAGGACACCGTGTAAGCCCGACCGGAACCCCGGGCGGGCCGGTTTCTCCCGGCCCGCCCGGGGCACGCAGACAGGAACACCCCGCCACCGGGGAAAGGACGCGAGGCCATGTCGGAAGCCGCCACGCACCCCACCGCGCCAAGTCCTGCTCCACCGCCCGCCACGGAGCCGGCCCCCGCCGGGCTGCTCACCTCCCTGGAGCCGCTGCTGCGGGAGTGGCTGCCACGGCAGCGCTGGTTCGCGGGGAAGGGGCGGCCGGTCACCGGATTCAGTCTGGTGGCGGCCACCGAACTGCTGCCGGTGGCCGCCGCCAAGGCCGGGCTGCTGCATCTCCTCGTACGCGCCCACCAGCCGCTGGTGCCGTCCCAGGGGGCCCCGGCCCATCCCGGCGACTGCTACCAACTGCTGCTCGGCGTACGCGAGGCACTGCCGCCATGGCTGGCGCCCGCGCTGATCGGGCATGTGGCCGAAGGACCGCTGGCCGGGCGGACGGTCTACGAGGCGCTGCACGACCCGCGCCTCGCCGACGTCCTCCTGGAGGCGATGCGGGCCAGGGCGCAGGTCGGCGAGGTGCGCTGCGGGCGGGACATGCGGCACGACATCCCCGAGGGCCTGGTGCCGCGTGTGATCACCTCGGAGCAGTCCAACTCCTCGATCGTCTATGGCGATACGTTCATCCTGAAGCTGTTCCGCCGGATCGTGCCCGGGGACAACCCCGACCTCGAACTGCCGATGGAGCTGTCCCGCGTGGGCTGCCCCCGGGTACCCGCGCCGGTGGCCTGGATGGTGGCGGAGCTGGACCGAACCACCGGCGCCGACGGCCATCACGTCCTGGGCGTACTCCAGCCGTTCCTGCACGGCGCGGCGGACGGCTGGGAACTGGCGCTGAGCATGCTGGCCAAGGGCGAGGACTTCACCGCCGAGGCGCGGGCACTGGGGCGGGCGACCGCCGAGGTGCACACCGCGCTGGCGCGGGCCCTGCCCACGGTCACCCTGGGGCGGCCGCAACTGGAGTCGCTGGTCGACGGGATGACCGGACGCCTGGAGGCCGCCGCGCAGGCCGTTCCCGCGCTGCGGCCGTACGCGCCCGGTCTGCACACGGCCTTCGCAGCCCTCGGCGACCTGGCCGCCGAGGGGCGCGCCTGGACCGCCCAGCGCATACACGGCGACCTCCACCTCGGGCAGTGTCTCCGCTCGCCCTCCGGGGAGTGGTCGCTCATAGATTTCGAGGGCGAGCCGTCGAAGCCGCTGGCCGAGCGTCGGATGCCGCAGCCCGTCGCCCGTGACGTCGCCGGCATGCTCCGCTCCTTCGACTACGCCGCGCACTCCCTCCAGCCGTCGGCCGCCGACTGGGCGACCGCCTGCCGGGCCGCGTACTGCTCCGGCTACGCGGACGTCGCCGGGGCCGATCCACGTATGGATCCCGTACTGCTGCGCGCCTACGAGACCGACAAGGCCGTGTACGAGGTCCTCTACGAGGCCCGGCACCGCCCCGACTGGCTACCGGTGCCCCTGGCCGCCGTCCGCCGGCTGGCCACGGACCCCAACGCCGACACCCCCTGACACCGCCCCGCCCCCCCCCCCCCC
>NZ_LRTR01000157.1 GCF_001550375.1 Streptomyces europaeiscabiei
CCCAGCCCCGGCGCCGTACGCCCCCGGCCGCCAACTCGCCACCGCCAGCGCGCCGAGCAGCACGGCGTACAGCGAGGCCATCGGCGGCAGCGCCCGGCGCGGGCCGTACCGGTCGACGAGCCCGGCCCTCACGGGTGAGAGGAAGACACTGGTGGTCCCGAACAGGGCCATGACCGTGCCGGCGACGGCGTACGACCCCGTCGTTCGGGTCACGGCGAGCAGCACGGCGACGGGCACCATGCCGTAGGAGAGCCGGCCGACGAGTACGGCGGCGAAGGTGCGACGGGCGTACGGAATGCGGAGCACCGCGGCGTACGAGGGCCGCGGAGAGGTCGCGGACATGCGAAAGGTTCCTCACTCGGAGGCGAAAAGGGGACACCGATGTCCCGCGTGCCGACCGTTCGGCAGCCGCGGGACCGTCCGCGCTCTACGCAAAGCGAAGGAACATGCCGTCAAACTAACAGCCCGCGCGCGAGCTCGGGAGTGGAGGCTCGTAAGACCACGGCGCTGCGGCCCTGACAGGCACGGGGCGCAGCCCCTGCTTTTCAGGGGCGCGGGGAACTGCGCGACCAGCCCCCGCCGAACCCGCACCTGGGGGTCGAAGGGGCGCCGCCCCCGGGGGAGGGACGGGTAGGGGCGGCGGGGGCGAGAGAAGGACCGCGCCCGGGCCTGGGCTCAGCCCGCCGTCAACCCCGCCACCAGTTCGTCCGCAGCCCGATAGGGATCCAGCTCCCCCGTCACGATCCGCTCGGCGAGAGCCGACAACCGCCGGTCGCCGTGCAGGTCCCCGATCCGCTCCCGAAGGGCCGTGACGGCGATGGTCTCCACCTCGCGGGCCGCCCGGGCCCGCCGGCGCTCGGCGAGAACCCCCCGCTCCTCCATCCACGCCCGGTGCTTCTCCAGCGCCTCCATGACCTCGTCGATCCCCTCCGCCCGCGACGCGACCGTCTTGACGATGGGCGGCCGCCAGTCCCCGGGCCTGCGGGACTCCCCCAGCCCCAGCATGTGGTTCAGCTCGCGCGCGGTCGCGTCGGCCCCGTCCCGGTCCGCCTTGTTGACCACATACACGTCACCGATCTCCAGGATCCCGGCCTTGGCCGCCTGGATGCCGTCGCCCATACCGGGAGCCAGGAGCACGACGGACGTGTCCGCCTGGGAGGCGATCTCCACCTCGGACTGCCCGACACCGACCGTCTCGACCAGGATCACCTCGCACCCGGCCGCGTCGAGCACCCGGATCGCCTGGGGCGCCGACCACGCCAGGCCCCCCAGATGCCCACGCGTCGCCATCGAACGGATGTACACGCCGGGGTCGGAGGAGTGCTCGGACATCCGGACGCGGTCGCCGAGGAGGGCACCACCGCTGAACGGCGAGGACGGATCCACCGCCAGCACCCCGACCCGCTTCCCGGCCCGCCGGTACGCGGTCACCAGCGCCGACGTGGACGTGGACTTGCCCACGCCGGGCGAGCCGGTGAGGCCGACGACGTACGCCCCGCCCGTGAGCGGGGCCAGCGCCGCCATGACCTCACGGAGCTGCGGGGACGCCCCTTCCACCAGGGAGATCAGCCGGGCGACGGCCCTGGGCCGCCCTTCCCTGGCCTGTGCCACCAGCGTGGGGACGTCCTGCATCACAGCTCCGTTCCGAACAGCCACGTACACCTGAGAAGTGAAGGCCTCAGGCCTTGGGTACCCGCACGATCAGCGCGTCACCCTGCCCGCCGCCACCGCACAGCGCGGCCGCGCCGACACCGCCGCCGCGCCGCTTCAGCTCCAGGGCGAGGTGGAGGACGAGACGGGCGCCGGACATGCCGATGGGGTGCCCGAGAGCGATCGCACCACCGTTGACGTTCACCTTTTCCGGGGACACGCCGAGGTCCCTCATTGACTGCACGGCGACCGCGGCGAAGGCCTCGTTGATCTCGATCAGGTCGAGATCGGCCACGTCCAGGCCGTCCTTCTTCAGGGCGTGCCGGATCGCGTTCGACGGCTGCGACTGCAGGGAGTTGTCCGGCCCGGCCACGTTCCCGTGCGCGCCGATCTCGGCGAGCCACGTGAGGCCCAGCTCCTCCGCCTTGGCCTTGCTCATGACGACCACGGCGGCGGCGCCGTCGGAGATCTGCGAGGCGGAGCCTGCGGTGATCGTGCCGTCCTTGACGAAGGCCGGGCGCAGCTTGCCCAGCGACTCGGCGGTGGTCTCACCGCGGATGCCCTCGTCCTGGCTGAAAACGACCGGTTCACCCTTGCGCTGCGGGATCTCGACCGGCGTGATCTCGGCCTCGAAGAGGCCGTTCTTCTGGGCGGCGGCGGCCCGCTGGTGGGACTGGGCGGCGATCTCGTCCTGTTCGGGGCGCAGGATACCGAGACGCGTGTTGTGCTTCTCGGTGGACTCGCCCATGGCGATGTTCTCGAAGGCGTCCGTGAGCCCGTCGTACGCCATCGCGTCGAGCATCTGGATCGCCCCGTACTTGTGGCCCTCACGGGACTTCGGGAGCAGGTGGGGCGCGTTCGTCATGGACTCCTGACCGCCCGCCACGACCACGTCGAACTCGCCGGCGCGGATCAGCTGGTCGGCCAGGGCGATGGCGTCGAGGCCCGAGAGACAGACCTTGTTGATCGTGAGCGCGGGCACGTCCATGGGGATGCCCGCCTTGACGGCTGCCTGGCGCGCCGGGATCTGCCCCGCCCCGGCCTGGAGCACCTGGCCCATGATCACGTACTGCACCTGGTCGCCACCGATCCCCGCACGGTCCAGGGCGGCCTTGATCGCGAAGCCGCCGAGGTCGGCTCCGGAGAAGGACTTCAGCGAACCGAGCAACCGTCCCATGGGCGTCCTGGCGCCCGCGACGATCACCGAGGTCGTGCCATTCGTTCCAGTCATGAGGTGCGATCCCTTCCAGCTTGCACAGCCGGGAAGTGAGTGAACGAGGGTTTACTTCGAATGTACTGAGTGGCACTCCGTGCCGTCACCGGGCTGTCGGTGTGATCGCGCGCACGTTGCGTAACCGTCGCCGGAGCGCTGCACTGACACCATGCTGACGCGAATCGACCACATCGGAATCGCCTGCTTCGACCTCGACAGGACCGTCGAGTTCTACCGGGCCACGTACGGCTTCGAGGTGTACCACTCCGAGGTCAACGAGGAGCAGGGCGTGCGCGAGGCCATGCTCAGGATCAACAGCACGGACGACGGCGGCGCCTCCTACCTGCAGCTCCTGGAGCCCACCCGCGAGGACTCCACCGTCGCGAAGTGGCTGGCCAAGAACGGCGAGGGGGTCCACCACATCGCCTTCGGCACGGCGGACGTCGACGGCGAGGCGGCCGCGATCAAGGACAAGGGCGTACGCGTCCTGTACGAGGAGCCGCGAGTCGGTTCCATGGGGTCACGGATCACGTTTCTGCACCCCAAGGATTGCCACGGCGTACTGACAGAACTGGTCACTTCGGCGCCAGTTGAGTCACCTGAGCACTGACCCCCGTACATATGGGCCGGTAGGGTTGGGGTCGGCCGTCGCCTTCGAGGGGGACGGCCCGGATCCTGCCGCCTTCCGACGAGCGGGATCCAAGGGCACCGCGGAGATCCATCAGCGGTTGTCCGAGGGCCGGGGTCAAAGGTTTCGGCGGACGGGGTGAGGGCGGCAGCCCGTGCTCCGCCGTCGATCTGACACCATTCCCCGGGAGCACCGTTCGACGGTTGGACGGAGCTCGTTTGCCAGAAGGTTGCGACCAGGGGACGGATGGGACCGCGCAGTGCGGGGCTACGAACGCCAGGAGCGAGAGCCGGCGGCTGACGTCGACCACCTCTCTCGGTTCGAGGCCGAGATGGAGCGGCTGAAGACCGAGCGGGAAAAGGCGATCCAGCACGCCGAGGACCTCGGCTACCAGGTCGAGGTGCTGCGCGCCAAGCTGCACGAGGCGCGCCGCACCCTCATGTCCCGGCCCGCCTACGACAGCGGGGGCGACCTCGGGTACCAGGCCGAGCAGATGCTCCGCCAGGCCCAGATGCAGGCCGACCAGCTGCGCACGGACGCCGAGCGTGAGCTGAGCCAGGCCCGGGCGCAGACCCAGCGGATCCTGCAGGAGCACGCCGAGCAGGCCGCGCGGCTCCAGGCGGAGCTGCACCAGGAGGCGGTCACCCGCCGCCAGCAGCTCGACCAGGAGCTGTCGGAGCGCCGCCAGACGGTCGAGTCGCACGTCAACGAGAACGTGGCGTGGGCCGAGCAGCTCCGCGCCCGCAGCGAGGCCCAGGCCCGCCGGCTCGTCGACGAGTCGCGTGCGGAGGCCGCGCAGGCGCT
>NZ_LRTR01000158.1 GCF_001550375.1 Streptomyces europaeiscabiei
GCCGAGCGGCTCGCCACCGAGGCCCGTCAGCGGCTCCAGAGCGACTCGGAGGCCGCCCGCGGCGAGGCCGACCAGATCCTGCGCCGGGCCCGCGCCGAGGCCGAGCGGCTGCTGAACGCGGCGTCCACGCAGGCCCAGGAGGCCACCGAGCACGCCGAGCAGCTGCGCACCTCCACCGCCACCGAGTCGGACTCCGCCCGCCGCCAGGCCTCCGAGCTGAGCCGGACCGCCGAGCAGCGCATGACGGAGGCCGAGGCGGCCCTGCGCGAGGCGCGCGCCGAGGCCGAGAAGCTGCTCACGGAGGCGAAGGAGAACGCGGCCAAGGCCGTCGCCGGCGCCGAGTCGACCAACGAGCAGCGCACGCGTACGGCCAAGGAGCAGGTCGCCCGGCTGGTCACGGAGGCCACGAAGGAGGCCGAGGCCACCAAGGCCGCCGCCGAGGAAGTCGTCGCGGACGCCAAGGCCGAGGCCGAGAAGATCGTCGCCGAGGCCTCCGAGAAGGCCCGCTCGCTCACCGCGGAGGAGTCCGCCTCCCAGCTCGCCAAGACGGCCAAGACCGCCGAGGACGTGCTGAACAAGGCGTCCGAGGAAGCCAGGAACACCACCAAGGCCGCCGTCGAGGAGGCCGAGCGCGTCCGCGCGGAGGCCGAGGCCGAGGCGGACCGGCTGCGCGCCGAGGCGCACGACCTCGCCGAACAGCTCAAGGGCACGGCGAAGGACGACACCGAGGAGTACCGCGCCAAGACGGTCGAGCTGCAGGAGGAGGCGCGCCGGCTGCGCGGCGAGGCCGAGCAGCTGCGCTCCGACGCGGTCGCCGAGGGCGAGCGGATCCGGTCCGAGGCCCGGCGCGAGGCCGTCCAGCAGATCGAGGAGGCGGCCAAGACCGCCGAGGAACTGCTCGCCAAGGCGCGCACGGACGCCGACGAGCTGCGGCAGACGGCCACCGCGGACAGCGAGAAGGTCCGCACCGAGGCCATCGAACGCGCTTCGACGCTGCGCCGCCAGGCCGAGGAGACCCTGGAGCGCACCCGCAAGGAGGCCGAGCGCTACCGCGCCGAGGCCGCCGAGCAGACCGAGGAGCTGAAGGCCGAGGCCGAGCGCGTCGCCCGCGACCTGCGCGAGGAGACCGAGCGCGGCGTCGAGGCCCGCAAGGCCGAGGCCGCCGAGGAGCTGACCCGGCTGCACACCGAGGCCGAGGCCCGCCTGGCCTCCGCCGAGGAGGCGCTCGCCGACGCCCGCGCCGATGCCGAGCGGATCCGCCGCGAGGCCGGCGAGGAGAGCGACCGGCTGCGCTCCGAGGCCGCCGAACGCATCCGCACCCTCCAGGCGCAGGCCGAGGCCGAGGCCGAGCGGCTGCGTGACGAGGCCGCGGGCGACGCCTCCGCGTCCCGTGCCGAGGGCAACCCCTGGGGCGAGGACGGCGAACTGCGCGTGGGCG
>NZ_LRTR01000159.1 GCF_001550375.1 Streptomyces europaeiscabiei
GCCCGGCGCCGCCGCGAGGCGGAGGAACTCACCGGCGCCGCCCGCCAGGAGGCCGACCAGGAGCGTCGGCGGGCCCGCGAGCAGAGCGAGGAGCTGCTGGCCTCGGCGCGCAAGCGCGTGGAGGAGGCCCAGGCCGAGGCCGTACGGCTGGTCGAGGAGTCCGAGCGGCGCGCCGGTGAGATGGTGTCGGCGGCCGAGCTCCACGCCCAGCAGGTGCGGGAGTCCGTCGCCGGGCTGCACGAGCAGGCCCAGGAGGAGATCGCCGGGCTGCGCAACACGGCCGAGCACGTGGCGGACCGCATGCGCAGGGAGGCGGAGGAGGAGTCGGACCGGGTCCGCGCCGACGCCTACGCGGAGCGGGAGCGGGCCACCGAGGACGCCAACCGGGTCCGCCGTGAGGCACGCGACGAGACGGACGCCGCCAAGGCGCTGGCCGAGCGCACGGTCGCGGAGGCCATCGCCGACGCCGAGCGGGTGCGTTCGGACGCCTCGGAACACGCCCAGCGGGTCCGTACGGAGGCCTCGGACGCCATCGCGCGGGCCGACCAGGACGCCTCGCGCACCCGGGCCGAGGCCCGCGACGACGCCAACCGCATCCGTTCGGACGCGGCCACCCAGGCCGACACCCTCATCACCGAGGTGACGGCCGAGGCGGAGCGGCTGACGCGGGAGACCAACGAGGAGGCCGAGCGCGTACGGGCCGAGTCCGTCGCCAAGGCCGACCGGCTGATCGGCGAGGCCACCGACGAGGCCGAGCGGCTGCGGGCCGAGGCCGCCGAGACGGTGGGCTCCGCGCAGCAGCACGCCGAGCGGGTGCGGGCCGACGCCGAGCGCGCGCGGTCCGAGGCGGAGACCGAGGCCGACCGGCTCATGGCGCATGCGCGCGAAGAGGCCGACAACACCCTCGACGAGGCCCGCAAGGACGCCAACAAGCGGCGCTCCGAGGCGGCCGAGCAGGTCGACACGCTCATCACGGAGACGGCGGCCGAGGCCGACAAGCTGCTCACCGAGGCGCAGTCTCAGGCGCTGAAGACCACCGCGGACGCCGAGGGGCAGGCCGACTCGATGGTCGGCGCGGCCCGCAAGGAGGCCGACCGGCTGGTCTCCGAGGCGACCGTCGAGGGGAACTCCACGGTGGAGAAGGCCCGTACGGACGCCGACGAGCTGCTGGTCGGCGCGCGCCGGGACGCGACCGCCATAAGGGAGCGGGCCGAGGAGCTGCGGGACCGCATCACGGCCGAGATCGAGGCCCTGCACACGCGGGCCCGCCGTGAGGCCGCCGAGACGATGAAATCGACCGGCGACCGTTGTGACGCGCTCATCAAAGCCGCCGAGGAACAGTTGGAGAAGGCGACGTCGAAGGCCAGGGAGATCGTTTCCGAGGCCAACTCCGAGGCGGGCAAGGTCCGTATCGCCGCGGTGAAGAAGGCGGAGGGTCTCCTGAAGGAGGCCGAGCAGAAGAAGTCCACGCTCATCCGTGAGGCCGAGGAGCTCAAGGCCGAGGCGATCCGTGAGGCCCGCCGCACGGTCGAGGAGGGCAAGCGCGAGCTGGAGGTGCTGGTCCGGCGCCGCGAGGACATCAATGCCGAGATTTCCCGTGTCCAGGACGTCCTGGTGGCGTTGGAATCTTTTGAGGCCCCGTCGGGCGGCAAGGACGGTGGAGTCAAGACGGGTGCCGCGGCGGGTGCGACTCGTTTGGGTGGCAAGTCGTCAGACGGCTAGCGGTGCCGGGGCGTTGCGGGTATCTTCCCGCGCCGCTCCTGCACTACGGACACCAATTTGTGTTCGTTTCGTGCTTGCCAAGGCCTTTATGCAAAATTTCTGGCAAGTATTCCGATGGTCGGCCACCCAAAAGGGGTGTCATTCTCCAGATCAAACGTGCATCTGCTCGATGACACGCCGCTTCGCCCCCTAGGATTCCACCTATCACCTCACCGGTCTCATTCGACAGGAACCCCATGAGCGACACTTCCCCCTACGGCTTCGAGCTTGTGCGGCGTGGATACGACCGCGCTCAGGTGGACGAACGTATCTCCAAGCTCGTCTCCGACCGTGACTCCGCTCTCGCCCGCATCACCGCTCTGGAAAAGCGCATCGAGGAGCTTCACCTCGAGACGCAGAACGCCCAGGCCCAGGTCACCGACGCGGAGCCGTCGTACGCGGGTCTCGGCGCACGCGTCGAGAAGATCCTCCGCCTCGCCGAGGAGGAGGCGAAGGACCTGCGCGAGGAGGCCCGTCGCGCTTCCGAGCAGCACCGCGAGCTCGCCGAGTCGGCGGCCCAGCAGGTACGCAACGACGCCGAGTCGTTCGCTGCGGACCGCAAGGCCAAGGCGGAGGACGAGGGCGTCCGGATCGTCGAAAAGGCCAAGAGCGACGCCTCTCAGCTGCGCCAGGAGGCGCAGAAGGACGCGCAGTCCAAGCGCGAGGAGGCGGACGCCCTCTTCGAGGAGACCCGCGCCAAGGCCGCGCAGGCCGCCGCCGACTTCGAGACGAACCTCGCCAAGCGCCGCGAGCAGTCCGAGCGGGACCTGGCGTCGCGTCAGCAGAAGGCCGAGAAGCGTCTCGCGGAGATCGAGCACCGCGCGGAGCAGCTCCGCCTGGAGGCCGAGAAGCTGCGCACCGACGCCGAGCGCCGTGCCCGCCAGACGGTGGAGACCGCGCAGCGTCAGGCCGAGGACATCGTCGCGGACGCGAACGCCAAGGCGGACCGGATCCGTTCGGAATCCGAGCGCGAGCTGGCGGCTCTGACGAACCGCCGCGACTCGATCAACGCGCAGCTGACGAACGTGCGCGAGATGCTGGCGACCCTCACGGGTGCGGCCGTCGCCGCGGCGGGCACGCCGGTCACGGACGACGAGCCGATCTCGCGCGGGGTGCCGGCGCAGCAGTCCCGGTAACACCCTTGCCTGACGGCGACAGCCGGAAGAGGCCACCAAGGCCCGCGTCTCCCCTCCGGGGGCGCGGGCCTTGGCCATTCCCCGTCGCCCGGCGGCACCTCGTAGCGCCGAGTTGCGCGACCTGCCCGCTCGGTTCCGGCGCCGGGTGCCCCATGGCTCGGGAGCCCTCCTGACTTCGCGGCTGCCACCGGTACGTGGCTGGTCACGCGGTTCCCCACGCCCCTGAAGGGGCGTCGCGCCTCCGGTGGCAGGGGCCCGGCCTCCGTTCTAGCGTGGCCGCATGATCGAGCTTGACGGGCTGACCAAGCGGTACGGCGAGAAGGTGGCGGTCAACCATCTGACCTTCGCCGTGCGGCCCGGGATCGTGACCGGGTTCCTCGGGCCGAACGGGGCCGGGAAGTCGACGACGATGCGGATGATTCTGGGACTCGACCGTCCCACCGCGGGGGACGTACGGATCGACGGCACGCACTACGACGGCCTCAGGGACCCGCTCAAGTACATCGGCGCCCTGCTCGACGCCAAGGCCATGCACGGCGGCCGTAGCGCCTTCAACCACCTTCTCTGTCTCGCGCAGAGCAACGGGATCCCCCGGGCACGGGTGCACGAGGTGCTGGACACGGTCGGGCTCACCTCGGTCGCGCGGAAGAAGGCGAAGGGGTTCTCACTCGGTATGGGGCAGCGGCTCGGGATCGCCGGTGCGCTGCTCGGTGACCCACGGATCCTGATGTTCGACGAGCCGGTCAACGGCCTCGACCCCGAGGGCATCCACTGGATCCGGAACCTGATGAAGTCGCTCGCGGCGCAGGGGCGGACCGTGTTCGTGTCGTCGCATCTGATGAGTGAGATGGCGCTGACCGCCGACCATCTCGTCGTCATCGGGCAGGGCCGACTGCTCGCCGACACCTCGATGGCGGAGTTCATCCGGCAGAACTCACGGTCGTACGTACGGATTCGTACACCGCAGCGGGAACGGCTGCTCGACGTCCTGCACGCGGTCGGCGTGATGGTCGTGGAGACGGGCAACGGGACGCTGGAGGTGGACGGCGGGAAACCGGAGCAGATCGGCGAGCTGGCCGCCCAGCACCAGATCGTGCTGCACGAACTGAGCCCCCAACAGGCCTCGCTGGAGGAGGCGTTCATGCAGCTGACGGCCGAGTCGGTGGAGTACCACGCGCACGACGGCGCCCCGGCGGCGAGCCCGGCCCCGGTCCCGGTCCACGACTGGGGCAGCAGCTGGAACCAGGAGGGATGACGCATGGCCGCCACCCAGGTGGTCCGCTCGGAGTGGACCAAGATCCGTTCAGTGGCGTCCACGGTGTGGACGCTGTCGCTGGCGGGGGTCGTCACGATCGCGCTCGGCGTGCTGATCTCGCTGCTGTCGAAGAACGAGTTCGACAATCTGAGCCGCGACGACCGGCTGTCGTTCGACCCGACGTTCATCAGTTTCGCGGGGATGACCCTCGGTCAGCTGGCGATGATCGTGTTCGGGGTGCTGGTGGTGTCGAACGAGTACAGCACCGGCATGATCCGGACATCGCTGGCCGCCGTGCCGCAGCGGGGCACCTTCCTCTTCGGCAAGATCGCGGTCGCCACCGCCCTCGCCTTCGCGGTGGGTCTCGCGACCAGCTTCGTGACGTTCTTCCTGGGACAGGCGATGCTCGGCTCGCACCGGGCCGAGATCGGCGACCCGGGCGTGCTGCGCGCGGTCTTCGGCGGCGGGCTCTACATGACCCTCATCGCCATGTTCTCGATGGGCGTCGCGGCGATGCTGCGCAGCCCGATGCTGTCGCTCGGCATCCTGATGCCGTTCTTCTTCCTGATCTCCAACATCCTGGGCAACGTCGGCGCCACCGAGAAGATCGGCCGGTACCTGCCCGACCAGGCCGGCAGCAAGATCATGCAGGTGGTCACCCCCGTGGACGACGACACTCCGTACGGACCCTGGGGCGGCCTCGGCATCATGGCGCTGTGGGTGGCCGCGGCCCTGCTCGGCGGGTACCTGATGCTGAAGAAGCGTGACGCCTGACCGGGGCTGGTGGCCGTCACGCGTGATCAGCGGCCCGACCGGCGGTTACGTACATGCCAAGCTGATGCCTCAGTGACCTGCGTGGTTTTACTTCCTCTTGGGCGGAACCGTCAACGCCCCGATAAGCTCCTAATCCTTACGGGGGCGTGCGCCCCGACGTCCTCGGACGTCCTGATCTGTTCGATGGGTGCGGAGAATGATCGAGGCAGTCGGCCTGACGAAGCGCTACGGCGCCAAGACGGCCGTGTACAACCTTTCCTTCCAGGTGCGGCCGGGGGCCGTCACCGGCTTCCTGGGGCCCAACGGCTCAGGCAAGTCGACGACGATGCGCATGATCCTCGGCCTGGACAATCCCACGTCGGGGCAGGTGACGATCGGCGGCTATCCGTACCGCAAGCTGCCGAACGCCGCCCGTCAGGTCGGTGCCCTCCTCGACGCCAAGGCGGTGCACGGCGGTCGCCACGCCCGCAACCACCTGCTGTCCCTGGCGCAGCTGTCGGGCATTCCGGCCCGCCGGGTGGACGAGGTACTGGGCGTCGTCGGCCTCCAGGACGTGGCGAAGAAGCGCTCCAAGGGCTTCTCGCTCGGCATGGGCCAGCGGCTCGGCATCGCCGCCGCGCTGCTCGGCGACCCGCAGGTGCTGCTCTTCGACGAGCCGGTCAACGGCCTCGACCCCGAGGGCATCCTCTGGGTCCGCAACCTGATGAAGGCGCTCGCCGCCGAGGGCCGTACGGTCTTCGTCTCCTCGCACCTCATGAGCGAGATGGCGCTGACCGCCGACCACCTCATCGTCATCGGGCGCGGCCAGTTGCTCTCCGACATGAGCATCAAGGACTTCATCTCGGCGAACTCCGCCGACTTCGCGCGCGTCCGGACGCCGGACACCGAACCGCAGCAGCGCGAGAAGCTGTCGGCCGCGCTGACCGGCGCGGGCGGCCAGGTGCTGCCCGAGCAGGACGGCGCGCTGCGTGTCATGGGGCTGCCGCTCCCCCGCATCAGCGACCTCGCGCACGGCGCCGACGTACGCCTGTGGGAGCTGTCGCCGCACCAGGCGTCGCTGGAGGAGGCGTACATGCGGATGACGCAGGGCGCCGTCGACTACCGGTCGACGACCGACCAGAAGGCCGGTTTCCAGCAGCCCCTGCCGCCCGGCGGGCAGCCGCCCGTGCCGGTGCCCGGACAGGGCCAGCCGGACTGGTACGCCCCGCCGGCGCCGCAGCAGGGCGGCCAGCCGTACGCGCCGCAGGGTCAGCCCGTGCCGCACGGACAGCAGCAGGGT
>NZ_LRTR01000016.1 GCF_001550375.1 Streptomyces europaeiscabiei
TGGCCGTCGCACGCGTCAACGCCGACGCCGGCCGGCCGTTGCGGCTGAAGCTGCGGGCGTTCGACGACGGGGGCGAGCCCGACCGGACCCTGGACCGGGCCCGACGGCTGGTGGCGGACAAGCGGGTCCTCGCGGTGCTGGGGCCCACCACGGACGACTGTTTCCTCGCCGCGGAGACCACATACACGAAGGCCGTGCTGCCCGTGGTCTCGGTTTCGGTGGGGGTGTCGCCCACACAGCGTTGGCATGCTCAACTGTCACCGATGGGAGAGTTGCTCGCCGCCCCGTGCAACGTCTATCTCTCGGGCAAGGTCGACGCCCGCAAGGTGTTCCTGGTCGACGACCGGGCCGAGGGCGACTTCGCCTGGGCCCTGTGCAACTTCATCCAGCGCGCACTGGGCCGTGGCGGGAGGGACACGAGCGTCACGAGTGTCGCCGCCGGGAAGTTCGACGCCACCGCGCTCGCCGGGAAGGTCGTCGCGGATCGCGCGGACGCGGTCGTGTTCAGCGGGGGCCAGGAGCGGGCGGGTGCCTTCGCGGCGGCGCTGCGCGGGGCCGGGTTCTCCGGGGCCCGGGTCGCGACCCAACGGGCCTTCGGCACACGGTTCCTGAAGAGCGCGGGCCCGGCAGCCGACGGCTGGGTGTTCGCCACCACGTTCATCGATCCGACGGCCACCCCGGCGGCCGGCGCGTTCACCAAGGCGTACGAGGCACGGTACGGGGAGCGTCCCGGCTGGTACGCGGCGGAGGCGTACGACGCGGTGTTGTTCCTGGCCGAGGTGTGCGCGAGCGGGGACTCGCCCCTGACGGAACGCGGCGCGATCGTACGTCGTATGCGCGAGGTGGCCTACAAGGGCATCAGCCGGACCGTCGCGTACACCTCGGACAACGGATACAACCACGACGCCCTGTTCCTGTTCCGCACGGTCGACCGGGAGTTCGACTTTCTCGGGCAGTACCAGCGGGCGGATGTGTGAGACCGGTCGCCGGGGCCGACCGTTCGGGCTGGTCGTCCCTGCTGGTCGTCGAGGGTGAGGGCCCGACCCGGGTCAGGACCTGGTTCAGGGCCCGGGTCAGGACCGACCCGAGGGTGGTCAACAGGGCCGCGCCCGAGGGGCTATCGTGCCTTCATGTCGCAGGACCTGATTCGCATCGTTTCCCGAGACTCGCCCATGGCTCTGGCCCAGGTGGAGCGTGTGCGCGCCGAACTCGCCGTGCTCCACCCGGCGCTGCGCACCGAAGTGGTCCCCGTGAAGACGACCGGGGACAAGTGGATGGGCGACCTCTCCCAGGTCGAGGGCAAGGGGGCGTTCACCAAGGAGGTCGACGCCGCGCTCGTCGCGGGCGAGGCGGACCTCGCCGTGCACTGCGTGAAGGACATTCCCGCCGACCGGCCCCTCCCGGCCGGCACGATGTTCGCCGCGTTCCTGAAGCGGGACGACATCCGTGACGCGCTCGTGGACCCCGCCGG
Source organism: Streptomyces europaeiscabiei (assembly GCF_001550375.1). GTDB lineage: Bacteria > Actinomycetota > Actinomycetes > Streptomycetales > Streptomycetaceae > Streptomyces > Streptomyces europaeiscabiei. The sequence continues at coordinate 1,472 of NZ_LRTR01000016.1, forward strand.
GCGCACCCTGGACGAGCTGCCCGCCGGGACTCGTATCGGCACCTCCTCCGTACGGCGCACGGCGCAACTCGCCGCTTCCCACCCGCACTTGGAGTGCGTGCCGTTCCGGGGCAACGCCAACCGCCGTCTGGAGAAGCTCGCCGCCGGCGAGGCGGACGCGCTGCTGCTGGCCGTCTCCGGGCTGGAGCGGATCGGCCGCGCGGACGTGATCAGCGAGATCCTGTCCGTCGAGACGATGATGCCGCCGATCGGCGCGGGCGTCCTGGCGCTCCAGTGCCGGGAGGGCGACGCCCTCACCATCGACACCGTCAGCGGCCTCGGCGACCCGGACACCCACCGCGAAACCCTCGCCGAGCGGATGTTCCTGCATGTCCTCCAGGGCCACTGCAACAGCCCCATCGCCGGGTTCGCCCGCACGGACCGCAGCGGCGAACTCTCCCTCCGCGCCTGCGTGTTCACCCCCGACGGCAAGACGGTCATCAACGCCCACGAATGGGCCGGCCGTCTCGACCCCGCGACCCTGGGCACCTCCGTCGCCGTCGCCCTGCTCCGCCAGGGCGCCCGGGACCTCATCGACGGCATTCCCCACTGACCCGTTCCCGGGCCCTGCCGGATCGACCGGTGGTCGATCACGGCACCCGGCGGCAGCCGTCGGTGATTCCTGGCCGCCCGGGTCAGTCGACGCGCCGGGTCAGTACCTGGCCCGGCCAGGTGTCGGAGAGGAAGCGGTCGGTGGGGGTGAAGCCGTTGCGTTCGTAGAACGCGACGAGTTGGCCGCCGCCGCCCGCCCAGCAGTCGACCCGCAGGAGCCGTACGTCGGCCCGGCGGGTCTCCTCGGCGGCGTGGGCCAGCAGGGCCGCCCCGATGCCCCGGCCGGCGTGGCGGCGGTCGGAGACCAGGAGCCGGACGTACCTCTCGGGTTCCCCCGCCGGTGCGATCGGCATCCGGGGGCTGGGGCCGGAGTCCAGCACCAGGGCCCCGACGGGTGTTCCGTCCAGCTCCGCGATGTACGGGGTGTTCTCGGTCGTGTACCGCTCGACCCGGCCCACCCCGTCGGGCCGCCGTGAGTACGGGATCGTGCCCCACTGCTCGGTGTTGCCGCGCTCGTTCATCCAGGCCACCGCCGCGTCGAGCATGTCGAGGATGGCCGGAGCGTCGGCCGGGGCGCCGGGTCTGATCCGTATGCCGTGGGGAGTGTCGGTCACGTCGGCAGCCTACTGGGGGCGGGGTGACGCGTCTTGTCCGGTGTGCGGCTGTGCGCTGCTTCGGCGTGCGGCTGTGCGCTGCTTCGGCGTGCGTCGGCGTGCGTGTACGTCGGTGTGCGTCCGGGCTCGCTCACCGGGCCGTCTCCTCGGCGGGGTCGTCGGGTCGGGCGAGGCCGAGTTCGCGGTCGCCGAGCGGCTCGAAGTAGCGCTCCACGTCGGCATCGGTGACGTCGGCAAGGGCGGCCGGGGACCAGCGGGGGTCGCGGTCCTTGTCGATGACCTGGGCGCGGATGCCCTCGACCAGGTCGGCGGTGGCCAGGGCCGCGCAGGAGACGCGGTACTCCTGCTCCAGCACTCGCTCCAGGGAGCCGAGTCGGCGGGCGCGGCGCATGGAGGACAGGGTGACCTTGAGCGCGGTGGGCGACTTGGCGAGCAGCGTCTCGGCGGTCTCCTTCGCCGCCGGGTCGCCGTCGGCGAGGAGCCGCCGGACGATCTCCTCGACCGTGTCGGCGGCGAAGCAGGAGTCGATCCACTCCCGCTGACCGGCCAGTTCGCCGGGCGACGGCTGCCGCATCTGCCGGGCGACCGCTTCCCTCACGGGCAGCTCGGCGAGGTCGTCGAGCAGGTGCCCGAGCGACGCGGACGGTACGTAGTGGTCGGCGAGTCCGCACAGCAGGGCGTCCCCGGCGCCGATCTGCGCTCCCGTCAGGGCGAGGAGGGTGCCGAGTTCGCCCGGCGCGAGGGCCAGGAGATGAGTGCCGCCGACGTCCGGTACGAAGCCGATGCCGGTCTCGGGCATGGCGATCCTCGACCGCTCGGTGACGATGCGGACGCTGCCGTGCGCGGAGACACCGACGCCGCCGCCCATCACGATCCCGTCCATGACGGCGACGTACGGCTTGGGGTAGCGGGCGATTCGGGCGTTGAGGTGGTACTCGTCGCGCCAGAACGCGGCCGAGGCGGTGCCGTCCCCGTCGCGGGCGTCGTCGTGGACGACGCGGATGTCGCCGCCCGCGCACAGGCCCCGCTCCCCCGCGCCGGTGATCACGACGCTCTCCACGGCCGGGTCGTGTTCCCAGGCGGTCAGCGCCTCGCCGATGCGCCGCACCATGGCGTGGTTGAGGGCGTTGAGGGCCCTCGGGCGGTTGAGGGTGATGTGGGCGGCCCGGCCCGTGGTGTGCAGGAGGACGGGCTCTTCGCCGCCGGTCATCGGCGGGTCTCCGTCAGACCTCGGGCCACGCTGACGCGCATGATCTCGTCGCTTCCTTCCAGGATCCGGTGGACACGTGGGTCCCGGACGGTCGCGGTGGGCGCACCGGGCGTGCGACAGGCGACCACCCGCCATGAGACGGACCCCGCTCCGAGCAGGAGCCAGGTGGGCGCGGTCGCCGGTCAGCCCCGAGCTTGCCAACACCCCGGACCCCGCCGAGCGTACCCGACCCTCTTCTCCGCCTCTCCGCCCCAGGGGCGGCTTCACGATCTCTCCCGGCCCCGAGACCGCCCGCGACCGACAGCGGCCGACAGCGGCCACCGGCAACGCCGACAGACCGCCGCTGACGTCCCTGTTCACTTCACTTCGGAGGTTTCCGCCAGGTCCTGATCTCGGTGGCCGGAAGGCGCTCCGCGAAGCGGTTGTCGGGGGCCGTCTCCTCCAGCAGCGCACGCAGGTCCCGCTCGAAGTCCGCGAGCCCGTCGCCCAGCAGGTGCGGCGCCGAATCGGATCGGGAGAACGTCCACGCGACGATGTCGTCCGTGGTGCGGGTGACGACTTCCCCGGCCGGCACCACAAGTCGTGCGAAGTTCCGGAAACCGGCGCGCTCGATGATGAGTTCCTCCCCGCCCGGCGTGCCGTTGACGAGCACGCCCTGCCCCGCGCGGCGCAGCGGGCCCAGGTAACGGCGCACCAGGTCGGCGATGCGGTCGTACGGCGGCGCGGACAACGGCGCAGGGGGAGGCTCGGGAAGCGGGTGCTGCAGGTCGCTCACGTGGACGAGCGCGCCGCCCGGCTCCAGCATCTCCAGCACGGTGGCCGCCACACGGTCGCGATCCGTCCAGTGGAAGGACTGCGCGAACACCACGGCCCGGAACGTTCCCAGCCCCGCCGGCAGGTCCTCGGCGCGGGCGGCCACCCAGCGCGCGTTGGTCACCCCTCGGCGCCCGGCCTGCCGCCCGGCCTCGGACAGCATGTCCTCGTCCGGATCGACGCCGACCGCCTCCGTGAAGAACCGTGCCATCGGCAGCAGCACGGTCCCCGGGCCGCAGCCGACGTCGAGGAGTCTGCCCCGGCCGTCCAGACCGAGGGCCTCGGCGAGCGCTTCGGGAAAGCCGGGAGCGTACGGGAGCCTGCCTCGCTCGTAGTGGGCCGCGCTTCCCTGGAAGAGCGTGCGGTCCCACTCCCATCCATCAGGCATGTCGATTCCCTTCACCCGCCCGGTCCGTGCAGACCCGCACGCTACTCGGGTCGGTCGAACTCCTCGACGTACTCCTCCGGCGCTCCCGGCTCGGGACGGTCCCGCAACTCCAGTTCTCCGCCGAGCCGTTCGAGTTCGAGGACCGTCACCGTGTTCCCGCCTGCGCGAAGCAGGGGCGCCGGGCAGTACAGCGTGACCTGCGGTCCCTGCAGCGCTGGGACGCAGGAGCCGGCCGCTGGATCACCTTCGCGACCCTCGACCCGCGACACCGGAATCGGCCACGACCTCGCCCTGACCGGCTTCGGCGCCATCGCCACCTCCCGGCTCCGGGCGGCGCTCACCGGGCGGATCGCGACGGAGCGGTACACGACCACCCCGACCGGGATGTCCGTCCACAGGAGCGACGGCTGGACCGGGCGCGGCCGCGCGACGGTCACCGGCGGGCGGACGAGTACACCGCCACCGGTGACCGGCTCGCGCACGCGTAGGCGGAGCCTGTCAAAGGCCGAAGCCGAGCAGGGCGACTTCGAGGGGAAGCACGGGGCGCTCCGGGAGCGCCGGAGGGTCTTCGCCACGGCCGGTGTGGGTGGGCGGGACGGGGCGGAGGGCCTTGATTCCGTCGGCGGCCCATCCCGCGTCCGTCGGAGGCAGCGACAGGGTCATGCGTCGGCCGTCGGCCAGTGTGGTCTCGATCTTGGTCGGGTCGTTCGTCGTCATGGCAACCCTGCTTCCGTCGCGCACCAGGTGCGTTCAGCCTCACCAGGATGGACGCCAGTTCGATCCGAGAAGTTCCCGCCTGTCGTGTGCCCGGCGCACCCACCGGGCCGGCACCGGGCGAACGCTCTTCCGGAGGGCTGCCGTTCTAGGCAGAACCACCGTTACTCATCAGCAGTTGGCCGTTGATCCACTGGCCTTCGCGGGAGCAGAGGAAGTCGACGAGGTGGGCGGTGTCCTGTGGGGTGCCCAGGCGGCCGAGCGGGGTGGCACGGACGCAGTGTGCCCTGGCCTCCTCGGACATCCAGCCCGTGTCGACCGGGCCGGGGTTGATGACGTTGGCGGTCACGCCGAGGTGGGCGAGTTCATGGGCGGCGGCCAGGGTGATCCGGTCCAGGGCTCCCTTGCTCGCCCCGTAGGGAAGGTTGCCCACGGTGTGGTCGCTGGTGAGGCCGACGATCCGGCCGCTCCCCCGCTCCGCCGCGAAACGGCGCCCGAACTCACGGATGAGCAGCCAGGTGGCGCGTGCGTTGACGGCGAAGTGGCGGTCGAAGCTCTCGACCGTGGTGTCCAGGAGACCCGAGTCGACCGATTCGCAGTGGCACATCACCAAGGCGGTGACGCCACCGAGCCGTTCCTGGACCTCGTCGAAGACGCGCGCCGGGGTGTCGGGATCGGCGAGATCCGCCTCGACCGCCGTGACGGACGCGCCGTGTTCGGCCAGGGATCGACTGATCGCCTCCGTCGCCCCGGACTCCCTGCCCCAGGGCATGCGGTCGTCGTAGGGGGTCCAGTGGGTGAAGGCGATGTCCCACCCCGACGCAGCCAGCCGACGGGCGACGCCCGCACCGATACCGGCGGTACGGCCCACGCCGGTGACCAGGGCCAGCGGGCGGGGCGCGGAAGCGGTTTCGTCCTGGGTGAACCGATCTTGCTCACTGCTGTTCGTCACGGCGTGCGATCGTCCCCGAGCAGCACAGAACCGTCAAACTCGTTATCGGGACCGGGTGTTCCCCTGTCGCCCACCGGAAATGTGAACTGACGTACGGAGTACGGGTGTCGGGACGTAAGTTGTGTCTGGAACTCCTCGCTTCGGCTGAAAGACGGACGGTAGACATGACCGACCACGCGACCACGCCCGGACCCGCGGCGCATCAGAAGATCGACACCTCGGTGCCGCACTCGGCCCGTATCTGGAACTACTGGCTGGGCGGGAAGGACAACTACCCCGTCGACGAGCAGGCCGGCGACGCGTACACCGCCGTGTTCCCCGGCATCGTGACCATCGCCCGCAGCAGCCGCGCGTTCCTGCGGCGCAACATCACCTACCTGGTCGCCGAGGCGGGCATACGTCAGTTCCTGGACGTCGGAACGGGCCTGCCGACCGCCGAGAACACCCACGAGGTCGCCCAGCGGATCGCCCCTGAGACCCGGATCGTCTACGTCGACAACGACCCGATGGTCCTGGCCCACGCCCGCGCCCTGCTCTACTCCACGCCGGAGGGAGCGACCGCCTACGTCGACTCCAACGTGCTCGACCCGGACCGCATCCTCGCGGCCGCCGCCGACACGCTGGACCTCAGCCGGCCCACCGCACTGATCCTCAGCAACATCCTGGGCCACGTCGCCGACCACGACCAGGCGCGCTCCATCGTCGACCGTCTGCTGGGCGCGCTGCCGTCCGGGAGCTACCTCTCCATCAACGACGGTTCCCGAGGCATCGACCCGGTCTTCGAGCGAGCCCAGGACGGGTACAACGAGAGCGGCGCCGTGCCGTACAACCTGCGCACCGTCGACGAGATCACCTCGTTCTTCGACGGCCTCGAACTGCTGGACCCCGGCGTGGTCTCGGTCCCCCTCTGGCGCCCGGACACCACCGACCCGGCCCCGCTGGCCATCGCCGAACACGGCGGCCTCGCCCGCAAGCCGTGACACCACGTCGTGATGGTGTGACGCCGTGAGGTGAAGTGGCGCGGGCCTGGGCGCTTTCTGAAACCGCCCAGGCCCGCGCCGCTGTCTGTCGGGCCACCGTGCGGGGGCGTTCCGGAGTACACCTGACGAGACCGGGACGACCCCGTACGCCTCACTCCGAGCACCACCGCCGGGCAGCCTCTGGTCATCAGTGGTCAGTGATCGATCAGTTTCCGGCCAAAGACTTGATATGCCCCTGACATACCCGGCTCACGTCTGTCACTCTGTGCCCATCCCGTCTCACGACGGCGCACGCGCACCCGCATCGCAGCACTCCCTGCAACAACCCGGTGCCTCGACCCGTGCACCGGGTCCTTCGTACGGCCGTTCGCCCAACGTCGGCCGCAGCAAAGGAGTTCGCGTGAGATCCACCCCCCACAGACGTACTACGGCCACGGCCGCCCTCGTAGTAGCGACGGCGGTCCTCGCCGTCGCCGTCCCGGGCGCCCCGGCGATGGCACGCGGTGACAGCGGCGAAGGCACCCCCCGTACCGCGGCCGCGAAACCGGACCGCGGCGCACTGCCCGCGCAGCTCACTCCCGCTCAGCGCGCCACCCTCGTCCAGAAGGCCGAGAAGGCCACGGACAGGACCGCGGACCGCCTCGACCTGGGCGGTCAGGAGGAGTTGCGGGTCCGGGACGTCGTCAAGGACGCCGACGGCACCGTGCACACCCGCTACGAGCGCACCTACGCCGGGCTCCCCGTGCTCGGCGGTGACCTGGTCGTCCACGCCGCCAAGAGCGGCGCGGTCGAGAGCGTCACCCGGGCCTACAAGCCCGAGCTGAAGGTGTCGGACCTCAGCGCCGAGGTCAGCAAGGCCGCGGCCGAGAAGCAGGCGCTCGCGGCGGCCAAGGAGGAAGGTTCCGCCAAGACCGAGGCGGACAGCAGCCGCAAGGTCGTCTGGGCGGCGAAGGGCACACCGACCCTCGCCTACGAGACCGTCGTGAGCGGCTTCCAGCACGACGACACGCCCAGCGAGCTGCACGTCATCACCGACGCGCAGACCGGGAAGAAGCTGTACGAGTACGAGGCCGTGCACACCGGCACGGGCAACACCCGCTACAGCGGCACGGTCACGCTCGGCACCAGCCAGTCGGGCTCGTCGTACACGCTGACCGACGCGGACCGGGGCAACCACCGGACGTACAACCTCAACCGCGGATCGTCCGGGACGGGCACGCTGTTCAGCGGGAGCGACGACGTCTGGGGTGACGGGACCGCCGCCAACCTGGAGACCGCGGGCGCGGACGCGCACTACGGGGCCGCTCTGACCTGGGACTACTACAAGAACGTCCACGGCCGCAACGGGCTGCGCAACGACGGGGTCGCGCCGTACAGCCGGGTCCACTACGGCAACAACTACATCAACGCGTTCTGGCAGGACACCTGCTTCTGCATGACGTACGGCGACGGGTCGGGCAACGCCAACCCGCTCACCTCGATCGACGTGGCCGCGCACGAGATGACGCACGGCCTGACCTCGGTCACCGCCAACCTGGTCTACAGCGGTGAGTCCGGCGGGTTGAACGAGGCGACCTCCGACATCTTCGCCGCCGCGGTCGAGTTCGCCGCCGGCAACAGCAGCGACGTCGGGGACTACCTCGTCGGCGAGAAGATCGACATCAACGGCGACGGTACGCCGCTGCGCTACATGGACAAGCCCAGCAAGGACGGCTCCTCGCGCGACTACTGGTCCTCCACGCTCGGCAACGTCGACGTCCACTACTCCTCGGGCCCGGCCAACCACTGGTACTACCTGGCCTCCGAGGGCAGCGGCGCGAAGGTCGTCAACGGCGTCTCCTACGACTCGCCGACCTTCGACGGGCTTCCGGTGACTCCGATAGGCCGGGACGCCGCCGAGAAGATCTGGTTCCGGGCGCTCACCACGTACATGACGTCCACGACCAACTACGCGGCCGCCCGCAACGCCACCCTGCAGGCCGCCGCCGACCTGTACGGGCTCGGCTCGGTGACCTACAACAACACCGCCAACGCCTGGGCCGCGATCAACGTCGGCTCCCGGATCCTCGACGGCGTGACGGTCGTTCCGCCGGCCGCCCAGTACACCCTCACCGGCCAGGCGGTCACGCTGGACGTCCAGGCGTCGTCCACCAACGCCGGCGCCCTGTCGTACGCGGCCACCGGCCTCCCGGACGGGCTGTCCATCGACGCCGCCACGGGACGCATCTCGGGCACCCCGACCACGGCCGGGAACTGGACGCCGACCGTCACCGTGACGGACGCGGCCGACGAGACCGGGACGGCGAGCTTCGCCTGGCGCGTGGACGAGGAGGGGAACCAGTCGGTGTTCGAGAACACCGCCGACTACCAGATCCCCGACAACTCCACCGTCGAGTCCCCGATCAACGTCAACCGGGCCGGAGCGGCGCCCAGCACGCTCACCGTGGACGTGAACATCGTCCACACCTGGCGCGGTGACCTGGTCGTCGACCTCGTGGCCCCGGACGGCACGGCGTACCGGCTGAAGAACTCCGCCGGGTCCGACTCCGCCGACAACGTGGTCGAGACGTACACGGTGAACGCCTCCTCCGAGACCGCCGCAGGCACCTGGAAGTTGCGGGTCCAGGACGTGGCCAGCCTCGACACCGGTTACATCAACAGCTGGAAGCTGACGTTCTGACGACGATCGACTTCTGACGATCGACTTCTGACGGTCATGTTCTGATGATCCGTCAACCAGCGTTCCACTGAAGCAAGTCAGCTGCCGAGCGGTCGGTCCTGCCCCTGCGGGACCGGCCGTTCGGCCGTGTCCCCCTCCGCGTCGATGCGCGGCAGCACGCGGTCCAGCCAGTGCGGGGTCCACCAGGCGTGAGGGCCCAGGAGGGTCATCACCGCCGGGACGAGGAGCAGCCGTACGACCGTCGCGTCGATGAGGACGCTCACGGCGAGGCCGAGGCCGAGCATCTTGACGACGATGTTGTCGCTGATGATGAACGCGGCGAAGACGCTCACCATGATCAGGGCGGCGCAGGTGATGACGCGCGCGGTGATCTCCAGGGCGTGGGCGACGGAGGCACGGGCGTCGCCGGTGCGCAGCCAGGCCTCGTGGACACGGGAGAGCAGGAAGATCTCGTAGTCCATGCTCAGCCCGAAGATGATGGCGAACATCATCATCGGGACATAGCTCTCGATGGGTACCTTGCCGGAGACGCCCAGGGCGGGGCCGCCCCAGCCCCATTGGAAGACGGCGACGACCACACCGTACGAGGCGGTGATGGACAGGACGTTGAGGACCGCCGCCTTCAGCGCGACGAGCAGGCCCCGGAAGACGATGAGGATGATCAGGAAGGCCAGGGCCACGACGACGGCGATGATCAGCGGCAGCCGGCTCGCCACGATGTCGCGGAAGTCGACCTGGGAGGCCGTGGTGCCGGTGACGTATCCCTCGGCCTTGGTTCCGGAGACGGAGGCGGGCAGGGTGTCGTCGACCAGGCGGTTCACCAGGTCCGTGGTGTCGGCGTTCTGCGGGGACTCCTTCGCGTAGACCGTGCCGACGAGGACGTCCCCGTCCTGCGTGACGGACAGCGGGGTGACCGCGTGCGCCCCCTCCACGGCGTCGAGGTCCTTCTGCGCGGTGCTCTGGAGGCTCTGGCGGTCGGACGACGGGACGGAGGTCTGGTCGATGACGACGGTGAGGGGGCCGTTGGAGCCGGGGCCGAAGGCGTCGGTCATCAGGTCGTAGGCGCGCCGGTCGGTGAAGGAGGTGGGGTCGGCGCCGTCGCCGATGTGGCCGAGCTGGATGGAGAAGACCGGGATGGCGAGAATCGCGATGGTGGTGACGCCCGCGGCCAGGAACCGCCAGGGCCGGTGCGCCACGCGCTGGGCGTAGCGGTGCCAGGTGCCCTCGATCTCGGCGCCCTCCTCGACGCCTGTCTCGGCGACCGGTCTGCGCACGTGGTAGCGGTCGATGCGGCGGCCGATGAGCCCCAGCAGGGCCGGGACCAGGGTCAGGGCGCCGATGACCGCCGAGACCACGGTGACGGCGGCCGCGAGGCCGAGTTTCCCGATGAAACTCACTCCGGACGCGTACAGCCCGCACAGGGCGATGATCACCGTGCAACCGGAGACGAGTACGGCGCGGCCACTGGTGGCCGCGGCGTACCCGGCGGCGCGCACCGGGTCGGCGCCGTTCATGAGGTTCTGCCGGTGACGGGTGATCAGGAACAGGGCGTAGTCGATGCCCACGCCGAGGCCGATCATCGTCGCCAGGGTCGGGGAGACGGTGGCGAACGTGAAGGCGGAGGCGAGCAGCCCGAGACAGGCGAGGCCACCGATCGCGCTCAGCAGCGCGGTCACCAGGGGCAGACCGGCCGCGATCACACTGCCGAAGCCGACGAGGAGGACGACGATCGCCACCGCGAACCCGATGAGTTCGCTCACCCGGTCGTCGGGCGCGGGACGGGCCAGTTCGCCCAGCGGCCCGCCGTACTCGACCTCGGCGCCCGCCGACCGCAGCGGCTGGACGGAGTCGTCCACGCCGTCGAGGTAGCCGTCCCCGAGAGTCGAGGGCTGCACGTCGAAGCGGACGGTGATGTACGCCGTCTTCTGGTCGGACGACAGCGGGCCGACGTTCGGCTGCTGCGACTGGGACGACGACTGCGACGGCTGCGTGGAAGGCGCGGTGAGCGGGTTCTGCACCGACAGCACGTGCGGCAGTTTCTGCAGGTCTCCGACCGTGTCGGACATCTGGGAGCCGAGGGAGGTGAGCGCCTTGTCCTTGTCGTGCAGGACGATCTGGCTGCTGTAGCCGCCGGCCGCCGGATCGTGCTCCTTCAGGACGTCCAGGCCCTGCGTGGACTGCACGCCCGGGAGGTCGAAGTCGTCCGAGTAGTCGCCGCCGTAGGCCCGGTTCAGGACCTGGAGTGCCGCGAGGGCGACCAGCCAGGCGACGATGACGATGACGAAGTGCCGGGCGCACCACTCGCCGAGCCGCCGCAGCCGGCCCGCCGCGGCCTTGGCCCCGCTTTCCCCACCGGTACGGCCTGAGCGCATCGTCTCTCCTCCGGGAGCGATCTCCCGGACCCCATTACACGATGCTCCCGTCGGCCCGGCACCTCCGGCGGCGGCGGTCCCCCGGTTGGCGGCCCCGGCTTGACAGGCGGACGATGGGAGGTGGGACGGCCTAGCGGAAGGAGCCGCCATGCTGGAGATCAAGACGGTCGAGAAGCCGGACGAACGGCGCGATTTCCCACGGGGTCACCTCGAAGCCGTTCACCTCACGGGGCTCGACTTCGCCGTGGCCACGTTCGAACCGGGCTGGCGCTGGTCGGAGTCCGTCGCCCCCATCGCGGGCACGGAGAGCTGCCAGGTCCACCACAACGGCTATGTGGTCCAAGGACGTATGCACATCCGCATGGACGACGGTGGTGAGGGTGAGGTCGGGCCGGGCGACGCGTTCGTGTGCCCGCCGGGGCACGACGCGTGGGTCGTGGGCGACGAGCAGGTCCTGCTGTACGACTTCGCCGGCCAGATGGCGACGGACTACGCCAAGGCGAAGGACGACTGAGCCGAGCCGGGTGCGAGAGGGGCCGGAGGCGGTGGCGTACGCGCCCCGCCTCCGTCCGTCCGCCCGTGCGTTCGAGCCCTGCGGCTTCGGCCTGATCCCATCGGCCGGCCCCGGATCCCGTGTCCTGGGTCCGGTGCCCTAGATCCCGTCCGAGTCCCGCAGGTTGTCCAGCGTCGCGTTGGTGTCGTTCTTGAGCCACTCCACGACGTCGTCCACCTCCGGCATCGCCACGTCGTCGTAGGTGGAGCCGTAGGCGCTCCACCTCATCTCGTACGTCATCCAGCCGTCGCGCACCGCGAGGGTGGCCGACCGGCTGCCGCTGGTGTCGTTGCCGGAGCTGGTGTCCTCGGTGACGAGGTACGCCTCGTCGCCGAAGCCGGAGACCTCGTCCACGTCGTAGTCCTCGTACCGCTGGTCGTACTCGGACCACAGGGCGGTGAACTCGGGGCCGGGGTCGGTCTTCTTGTGGAGGTCCAGCTGGACCGAGAAGTACGCGTCGGAGAGGGAGGAGGTCGAGGACGTCTTGAGGGAGATGCTGCAGTAGCTCTGGTCGAGGGCCTCGTGCTCCAGGGAGTTGTTCACCGGCGCGTCGTCCTCCTCCGGGTACTCGTTCTTGAACGACGAGTACTCCACCGAGGAACAGAGGTTGGACTTGGCCCGGTATCCGCGCAGGTCCGCCTCCGTGTCGTCCTTGCCGAGCAGGAAGACACCGCCGGCCCACGCGGCGGAGGCCACCACCGCGCCCACCAGCACCCACAGCACGGCGCGTCCGCCGCCGCCCGTCGTGGGCGGGGCACCGAGGGCCGGGTAGCCGCCCGGCGGGTATCCGCCCGCAGGCTGGCCGTACGGATGGACCTGGGCCGGCAGCGGCGCGACCGGGGGGCCGTAGCCGGCCGGTGACTGGGGATTCGGGTAGGGGTAGGCGCTCGGGGTGGCCGCCGGGGTCGGCGCCTGCGCCTGCGCGGGGATCGGTATCTCCGCCTGAGTCGGCGTCGGCGCCTGAGTCGGCCCCTGCGACTGCGACTGCGCGGCGGG
>NZ_LRTR01000160.1 GCF_001550375.1 Streptomyces europaeiscabiei
CCCAGGCCCCCGCGCAGCCCTCCGCCGCGCCCGCCCCCGTACAGGCCGCCTCCGCCGCGCCCGCCGCCGACCTGACGAAGTCCGAGGACGCCCGATGAGCACGCCCCAGCCTCCCCTCACCCAGCAGCCACCGGCCCCCCACTGGCAGGGCGCGCCGGGCACTTCGTACACCTCGCCGATCCCGGTGGTGCGCACCCACCTCGGGCACGCGATCTCCTCCGAGTGGACGAAGATCAAGTCGGTCCGCTCGACGATCTGGACGCTCGGCGTCTTCGTCGTCCTGGTGATCGGCCTCGGTCTGCTCTTCGCCCTGATCGCCGCCTCCACCGACACGAACCTGGAGGGTGAGTCCCCCCTGGTCCTCGGTCTGTTCGGGCTGATGATCGGCAGCGTCTGCATCCTCACGCTCGGGGTGCTGACCACCGCGTCCGAGTACGGCACGGGAATGATCCGGACCACGATGGCCGCGTGCCCGAGCCGCGGCCGGGTCCTGCTCGCCAAGGCGATCGTGTTCTTCGCGCTCACGTTCACGGTCACCCTGGCCACCACCGCGTTCGTCGGCTTCGCCCAGGTGGCGATCCTGGAGGGCAACGGGGCCACCAGCCCCGACGGCGACGAGTGGTTCAAGGCCACGGTCGGCGTGAGCCTCTTCCTGGCGCTCTTCGGACTGCTGGCGCTGCTGATGGGCTCGCTGATCCGGCACTCCGCCGGTGCGATCACCCTCATGCTCGGCGTCTTCCTCGCCCCGCTGGTCATCGCGATCTTCATGTTCTCGGAGTCGCTGAAGGACGTGCAGGAGTTCCTGCTGGAGTACTCGATCCCGAGCCAGCTCAGCGTCTTCTACGGCTCGGAGCTCAGCCAGTCGGGCCCGTCCGGCTGGGAGCCGCTGTGGATCATGACCGGACTGGTGGCGGCGGCGTTCGTCGGCGCGTACGCGCTGCTGGAGCAGCGGGACGTGTGATCGAGAAGGCCGCGGGGTCAGAACCGCGGCGCGTTACGGGACCGCTGCACCCGCGAGGTGCGGCGGTCCTTCGCGTTCCAGCAGGCCTTGTGCCAGTGCCGGCGCTCGTCGACACCCGAGTGCTCGGGCCAGGCGACGAGATGCGGCATCCCCGATGCGATCATCTGGTCGCAGCCGGGGCAGCGGTAGGTCTTGCCCGCCGCGCTCGCGCCCGCCACATGACGCACGCTCCACTCCTCGCCCTGCCAGGGCTCGGTCGTCTGCCAGCCGCCGTACCGGTCCGACCGGTCCTCTTCTGCGCTGCGGCCTGACGGACCCGACGAACCATCGCCCTTGGGGCGGTTGCGACGCGGGGACACGGGACACCTCACGGGGCTATACAGGGAGCAGGATTGGTGTCCAGCCTACGCGGGCCCGGTGGGGGTATGCGTACGTCACCAAACCCCCCAGATCGCCCTCCGCCCGGCCCATTCTGCAGACAATCCGCAAATCTCGCCGCCAGGCCGTGACTTCGGCACGTGTCACACGGTTATGCCGGTGGGGGAGCTCCCGAGCCGGAGCCGAGGAAGCAGGAAGAGCGATGCACGTAGGAACATTTGTACTGGGAGCCCAGTTCCCCGGCCAGGGCCAGGGAGAAGCGCTCCACCGGGCGGTACGGACGGCGGAAGTGGCCGAGGAGGCCGGGCTGGACGCGGTCTGGCTGGCCGAGCACCATTTCGTGCCGTACGGCACCTGCCCGTCGGCCATCACCCTCGCCGCGTTGCTGCTGGGCCGCACCCGGCGGATCCGGGTCGGCACGGCGGTCAGTGTGCTGCCCACCGTCCATCCCGTGGCCCTGGGCGAACAGGCCGCCCTGCTGCACGTGACGTCCGGCGGACGCTTCTCGCTGGGCGTCGGACGCGGCGGCCCGTGGGTCGATCTGGAGGTGTTCGGCGCCGGACTCGAGGCGTACGAGAAGGGGTTCCCGGAATCACTCGATCTACTGGTGCGCTGGCTGCGGGAGCCCTCGGTGTCCGCCTCGGGGGAACGATTCAGCTTCCGCGAGGTCCCCGTCGTGCCCAGGCCCGCCGAGGACCTGGACGAGACGCCCGGACCTGAGGTCGTCGTCGCCTGCACCTCACCGGCGAGCGTCCGGCTGGCCGCCGAGCGCGGGCTGTCGATGCTCCTCGGGATGCACGTCGGGGACGAGGAGAAGGCCGAGATGGTCGCGCTGTGGCGCAAGCACGCGCGCGCGGCGGGCCGTTCGCCGGAGGAGATCTCCGGCGCGGCCCATGTCTCGGCCGGCGTCTGCCAGATCGCGGACCGGCGTACCGACGCCGTGGAGGCGCTCACCAAGGCGATGCCGGGCTGGCTGAAGCAGGGCCTCGACGCCCATGTGACCGTCGACGGCCGCGCCCGCGCCATGCGGGACCCGCTGGCGTACACCGAACTGCTCTGCGGACTGCACCCGGTGGGGACTCCCCGGCTGTGCGCCGACCGCCTCGCGGCCACCAGCGAGCGGACGGGCATCTCCCGCTTCGCCCTGCTCGTCGAGGGCTCCGGCGATCTGGCGGCGACGGAGGAGAACGTACGGCGACTCGGTGCCGAGGTGCTGCCTCACCTCGGCTGAGCCACTGCGGGGAGCTTGCCGCCCCGGTTACTGAAGCACCTCCCGCGGGTGGAGCGGCAAGCCGTGCTGCGTCATGACCTCAGCAGTCCCGGAGTTCCGCGGACTGGTTGAGGAGTTGGCCGCGGATCGAGGTGAAGCGGGCCAGCCTGTCGTCCACGGACGGGTCCAGCGGGAACACCGCCACCCGGTGGCAGTTCTGGAAGGCCAGCCGTACACCGAAGTGCCGCTGCAGCGCGCCGCGAATCGCGTCACTGGCGAGCGCGCGCAGCAGCTGTCCGCGTGCCTGCTCGTCCGGCGGGGGCGTCTGGTTGTCGGCGAACTCTCCGCCGTCGACCTTCAGCTGGGCCACCAGAGAGCTGATCATCTCCCACGCGTAGGGCAGGGAGGTCCGGACGCAGTCGACGAAGGCGGCTTCGTCGACCTCGCCTCGCTCGGCCTGTTCGAGTAGGGCCGGTGAGACGTCGAGCGACATGGGTTCTCCTCTCGCACCCCCACAACAGCAGGGGTTGACGGACAGGTCGGAGTTCGCGTTACCGAACACGCAGAGTGCACGGTTCGCGACCTCCAGTTTCTACGGTAAGCAACCGAACGTGACCGCACCAGGAGATTGCGCGCAACGACAAGGCGCGGGACGCACACAATCAGCCAATGCCGAACAGGAGTTGACAGAGGCACATGCCGGAGGACGGCGGAGGCCCACGTCAGGGGCAGAAGAGCGTGACGGAGGGCGACAGCCATGACGTGGGACCGGCATGGCAGTCGAACGGTCCCCGGTGGGCTGCGCCGACAGTGCGGGGGCCTGTGGCCGAGGCACTTCCGGCAGTCGAATCGCGCGCACCCGTCGGCGTCGAGTAGCGTTGCCGACCATGCGTCTCGTCATTGCCCGCTGCTCCGTCGACTACGCGGGCCGGCTCACCGCCCATCTCCCCTCGGCCCCCCGTCTGATCCTGGTGAAGGCGGACGGCAGCGTCTCGATCCACGCGGACGACCGCGCCTACAAGCCCCTCAACTGGATGTCGCCGCCCTGCACTCTGAAGGAGGGGTCGGGAGACGAGGAGGGGGTCTGGACCGTCATCAACAAGGCGGGCGAGAAGCTCATCATCACGATGGAGGAGGTCCTCCACGACTCGTCGCACGAACTCGGCGTCGACCCCGGCCTGATCAAGGACGGCGTCGAGGCACACCTCCAGGAACTCCTCGCCGACCGCATCGAGACCCTCGGTGAGGGCTACACGCTCATCCGGCGCGAGTACATGACGGCCATCGGGCCCGTCGACATCCTGTGCCGGGACGCGAACGGCGCGACCGTCGCGGTCGAGATCAAGCGGCGCGGTGAGATCGACGGCGTCGAGCAACTCACCCGCTACCTGGAGCTGTTGAACCGCGACCCGCACCTCGCGCCGGTCCGCGGCATCTTCGCCGCCCAGGAGATCAAGCCCCAGGCCCGCGTCCTCGCCACCGACCGCGGCATCGGCTGCACGGTCCTCGACTACAACGCGATGCGCGGCATCGAGGACGACAAGCTGCGGCTGTTCTGAGCCGTTTCACGAAAAAGGGCCGGGTCCGAGGAACGGACCCGGCCCTTTCCTGTCGAAAGGGGCATCGAACGGGCTGAACGAAACCTCAGGCCACCGTCCCGCCGGGTGAGTCGGCGGTGGTCCTCGGGGTGCCTGCCGCGCTGCTGGACTCGACGGGCCCGCCGGAGGTCGACGCACTGGCGCTGTTCGTGTCGTCCGGTGGCGGCGGGTCCTCGGTCCCGCCCCCGGTAGGTGTCGGGGTGGGCGTCGGGGTCGGCGTGGGCGTGGGCGTCGGGGTCGGGGTGGGCGACCCGGACTCGTCCTCGGTCTCGGACGGCGTCGGCTTGGGCGAGGTCTTCGTCGGGGACGGCGTCGGCTTGCCCGTCGGCCCCTCCGTACCGCTCGGGTCGTCCGACGGCCCCGCGCTGTCCGTGGGCGCCGGGTCGTCCGACGTGCCGTACGTCCCGTCGGGGCCCGGGTCGGTCGGCTCGGGCACGGCACCCGGCGCGTCGCCGTCCTCGCCCGTCTTGGGGCGGTCCGCGCCGAGCCCGCCGTCGCCGACGCCCTCGCTCGCGGAGGGGTTGACGCCGACCTTCTCGGCCGGGGTGTCACCGTTGCGGTCGGAGGTCGCGCCCAGGGTCACGACGGTGCCCAGGACGGCGGCCAGCAGCGCGCCCGCACCCGCGGCGACCATGTTACGCCGGGCGCCTCCGACGAGGCCCTTGAGGCTGCTGAGCCGGTGCGCGGGCGAACCGGAGCCGGGCCGGTGCGTGAGGAGCGTGTGGTCGTTGACCGGAAGGGCGGAGGACGATCCACCGCTCCCGGTCGCCGCCCCCGCGCCCGTCGCCCCGGGGCCGACCGCGCCGAAGCCCGTCGGTGTGTACGGGGACGGCACGCCCCCGGGCGGCGAGGCCGACTCCTCACGCCGGGCGTCCGGCACCTCCTCCCCCGCCGCCGTACGCCCGCCGGGCGGTGTCGCCCCGGAGCGGTCGGCGACCAGGGCCAGAGCCCTGCGGCCGGCGACGGTGCCACGCTTGTCGGCGAGGACGTTGCGCAGCCCGATGGAGGACTCCAGCTCGGCCCGGGCCCGCTCCAGCTGGCCGCAGCAGAGCGCGAGGACGCCCAGCTCGTGGTGGAAGTAGGCCTGTTCGCCGGTCTCGGCGGCGAGGCCGGACGCCTCCGCGCCGGCCCGGAGCGCCCGCTCCCAGGCGCTCCAGCG
>NZ_LRTR01000161.1 GCF_001550375.1 Streptomyces europaeiscabiei
GACCGAGGGGTGCCCGGCCCACCAGGCGTAGTGCTGGGCGGCGGCGCCGGCGCGCGTCTCGGCGTCGTCGGCGTAACCGGCGGCCTCCAGCTGGGCCCGTACGCCGGCGGCGAGCCGGTAGCGGGCGCCGACAGGTGTCACCAGGGCGCACCCGACCAGCTCGCCCAGGGCCGCGTCGGCGTGGGTGTCGCCCACGAGGGCGGGCAGGTGCGCCTGGTGCGGGACCTCGCCGCCGAGGGCGACCGCGAACCTGAGGGTCTCGCGGGCCGAGGAGCTCAGCCGGGACGCGAGCAGCGCGGCGGGGGCGGCTCCCTCGGCGAGCGACGGCAGGGGGATGTCGTGCTCGTCCGCGGGCGGCCCGAAGGACGCGTCGACCAGTGACGGCGCGTCCTGGAAGACACCGAACTCGTCGACGGCGTCCGCGCCGACCCGCTGCCGGTCCCGCTGTCTGAGCAGCGCCCCGGCCTGGGTGAAGCGCAGCGGCAGGCCCTCGGACTCGAACCAGAGGTCACCGGCCCAGTTCGACTCGTCCTCGGTGAGCACCCGCCCGACGGCACGCTCAAGGAGCTGCTCGCTGCCGGCCCGGTCGAAGCCGCCGAGCACGATCTCCTCGAGGGGCGCGTCGGCGGACGGCATGGGGATGTCGGGGGTGGCGCCGATGAGGAAGGCGCACTCGGGGGTCGCGTCGAGCAGCTCGTCGAGGGCGATTCCGCCGAACTCCAGGTCGTCCAGGACGACGACCGCGCCGATGTCCCGCACGATGTCGAGGATCTGCTGCCGTGCGGGCCGGAACAGGTGTGTGCTGTACACGGCTGCGAACAGTTCGTACAGCAGGTCGTCGACCGTACGCCGGAAACCGCTCAGCCGGACGACTCCGTCGGGGGCCAGGTCCGCGCAGTCCTCGGCGACCGCGTCGAGGAGGGTGGTGCGGCCGGAGCCGGGGGCGCCGGTGAGGCGGACGGAGCGGCCGCGC
>NZ_LRTR01000162.1 GCF_001550375.1 Streptomyces europaeiscabiei
CGCTGGAGCAGGGGCAGCCGGGGCAGCGAGGGGCCCGGGGGCACCGGCGGCCGGGCGGCGGCGTCGATCGCGGCACGCTCGGCGGGCGGGTGTTTCACGGGCCGACCAGGCAGTTCGCCCGGCGGGCAGTTCTCGATCTCGCTGCCGTCGACGGGGTTGACGGTGAGCAGGAAGTCGCCCGCGAGGAGTTGGACGGTGCGGGCGAGTGCCGGAGCGTGCCGGTCGAAGTCCTGCGTCAGCGCGTCACGTGGTGGACGCTTGGGCTGCGCCTGTCCGTCGTCATGGCCGTGTTCTGCGGGTCCCCGGTTGTTCGGGTCCATCGGTTCAAGCCCCCCAAAAGCGTCTCGTGTGCTGGAGCCCCTCCCGGCCTGGCCGCACACCGCGCTGTCGCTTCTGGTCCGGAACCCGCTCGAGGGTAGCTGGCAGCGGGCAGCCGAACCCTAAACCTTCGCACAGTATCTCCGACAGTCCGGGGCCCCACGCCGTCCGAGACGTCACAGTCTCGTGAGGATTGCGCGGGTGGTGCGTTTCGCCCCCATGGTCCCCATGTTCCTCATGGCCCCCATGACGACCGAGGGGGCATGCCGACCGGAGGGGTCATGCCGACGGGTGTCCCGCACACACCGAGCCATACGTAGGGATCCGCACACGCGTTCAGACTCTGGGCAACGACTCCAGACCGATGCCGCCCTCGATCGCCAGGATGCGGTGCAGCCGGGTGGCCACGAGCAGCCGCTGCATCTGCGGTGGCACATCGCGCAGCACCAGCCGCCGGCCGCACCGTCCCGCCCGCCGGTGGGCTCCCATGATCACCCCGAGTCCGGTGGCGTCCCAGGAGTCCAGCTCTGACAGGTCGAGCACCAGGTCGCCGGCTCCGTCGTCGACGGCCGAGTGCAGGACCGTACGGGCGTCCGCCGCGCTGCGTACGTCGAGGCGGCCCCCGACGACCAGCTCGGCGTGGTCGCCCCTGATGTACATAAGCGCTCCCCGTGAGTGCGTCTCGTACTCCGTGATGTGGGTGATGCAACCTCTGACGGCGTTTCACACCCTCAGGTTGCCGTCTGTGAGCGAACCGATACCGAATTCACCTCAAGGGGTGAGGCCGGAGAGGCTCATGCGTTCACATGCGTGGGAAGTGCGACCCGTGACGCCGTGTCGGTGTCAGTAGGTGTAGAAGCCCTGCCCGCTCTTGCGTCCGATGTCACCGGCGTCAACCATCCGGCGCATCAGCTCCGGAGGTGCGAACTTCTCGTCCTGGGACTCGGTGTAGATGTTGCTCGTGGCGTGCAGCAGGATGTCGACGCCCGTCAGGTCGGCCGTGGCCAGCGGTCCCATCGCGTGGCCGAAGCCCAGCTTGCAGGCGAGGTCGATGTCCTCGGCGGTGGCGACGCCCGACTCGTACAGCTTCGCGGCCTCGACGACGAGGGCGGAGATGAGACGGGTGGTCACGAAGCCGGCGACGTCGCGGTTGACGACGATGCAGGTCTTGCCGACCGACTCGGCGAACTCCCGTGCGGTGGCGAGCGTCTCGTCGCTGGTCTTGTAGCCACGCACCAGTTCGCACAGCCCCATCATGGGCACCGGCGAGAAGAAGTGGACGCCGACGACCCGCTCGGGCCGCTCGGTGGCTGCCGCGATCTTGGTGATCGGGATGGCGGAGGTGTTCGAGGCGAGCACGGTGTCCTCGCGGACGACCTTGTCCAGGGCCCGGAAGATCTCGTGCTTCACTTCGAGCTTCTCGAAGACGGCCTCGACGACGATGTCCGCGTCGGCCGCCGCGTCGAGGTCCGTGGTGGCGGTGATCCGCCCCAGGGCCGCCTCGGCGTCCTCGGCCGCCAACTTCCCCTTGCTCACGAACTTGTCGTACGACGCCGTGATGCCGCCGATGCCACGGTTGAGCGCCTCGTCGGTGACGTCGCGCAGGACGACGTCCCAGCCCGCCTGCGCGGACACCTGGGCGATACCGGACCCCATGAGTCCGGCTCCGATGACAGCGAGCTTCCGTGCCACTGTGCGACTCCCCTGGTACGCGCTGTTGATGGGTTACCTCTTCGGCGGACACTAGCGCTCACGGAGGGCCGTGTGACCGCTTAGTAACGCGAGTCACGTCTCAATGGGCGGACATCACACCGGCGGCACTCACTCGGAGGGTCGTACGGCGTAGTTGAGCACCTTGTCGCTCAACAGGCCCTCCATGCCGTCCAGGAGAAGAAGCACCTCTCGGGACACTTCGTCCGGATTGCGCCCGGCGAGCATCTCCCGTCCGATGACCGCCATCACCGTCTGGTGGACCCAGTTGACCTGACCCGCGATCAGGGTGGGCAGGGAGTCGTCGTCGGCGGCACCGGTCTCCTCCCTCAGGGCCGCCTCCAGGTTGTCCTGGATCTCCTGCTGGATGCTCCACAGCCTGGAACGCAGGGCGGGCGCCTCGTGGATGGCCTTCATGAAGCGGTCGTAGCCCTCCGTCAGGCCGACGTGCGGCGAGACCGCCTCGACCTCGGCGCGCAGTTCGCGCAGGACGGCGGCGACGGCCGACTCGCCCCGGTCCCGGGCGCGCACCCAGCGGGCGAGGCGTTCGACGATGCCCTGGCTGCGGTCGAAGAAGAGGTCCTCCTTGGCGGGGAAGTAGTTGTAGACCGTGTTCACGGAGACGTCGGCCGCGTCGGCCACCTCCGCGATGGTCACGGTCACGAAGCCGTGCTCCAGGAACAGACCGGTGGCGATGTCCGAGATCCGCTGCCGCGTCTCACGCTTCTTGCGCTCCCTGAGCCCCTCTGCCATGGCCACATCGTAGGTCGCCCCGCCGGTCACCGGGGATTCACTGGACCCTCTGAAAATTTGGTGGCATTGCAAAATTTCAGTGACTCTGTTTTTCTGAGGCCATGCCCATCATCAGTACAGCCGGTCTGGCCCGTACCTTCCGGACGAAGCGCGGCCCCGTGGAAGCCGTGCGCGGAATCGACCTCACCGTCCGCCCCGGCGAGATCCTCGGCTTCCTCGGCCCGAACGGCGCCGGGAAGACGACGACCCTGCGGATGCTCACGACCCTGCTTCCCCCCACCGGCGGCGCGGCCACGGTCGCGGGCCACGACCTGGCGACCGACGCTGCCGGGGTGCGCCGGGCCTGCGGCTACGTCGCACAGTCGGGCGGGGTGGATCCGCAGATCACCGTGCGGGAGGAGCTGGTCACCCAGGGCCGGCTCTACCGCCTGACGAAGAGCCAGGCCGTCGAGCGCGCGACGGAGTTGGCCCGCGACCTGGACCTGACCGAGCTGCTGGACCGCAAGTGCGCCGCGCTCTCCGGCGGCCAGCGGCGCCGCCTCGACATCGCCATGGCGCTCACCCACCGCCCCCGGGTCCTCTTCCTCGACGAGCCGACGACCGGACTCGACCCCGGCAGCCGTGCCGATCTCTGGGAGCTGGTCCGCCGACTGCGCGACGAGCACGGCACCACGGTCTTCCTCACGACGCACTACCTCGACGAGGCGGACGCCCTCGCCGACCGGATCGTCGTCGTCGACCAGGGCCTGGTCGTGGCGGACGACACCCCGGGCGCGCTCAAGCTGCGGCACGGCGGCTCGATCGACGCCACGCTCCAGGACACCTTCCTGGCCATCACCGGGCGCGGGCCCTCCCCCGCCGACACCACCCCCGTAGCCGTCTAGAACCGTCCGAGGACTTTGATGCTTCTTCACGACACCGCGCTGATCTTCGGGCGGTACGCCCGCCAGACCCTGCGCTCCCGCTTCGCGATGCTGTTCGGCGTGCTGATGCCGCTGCTGTATCTGCTCTTCTTCGGGCCGCTGCTCACCGGCGTCCCGCTCGGCACGCGGGGCAGTTCCTGGCAGGTGCTGGTGCCGGGCCTGCTGCTTCAACTGGGCCTGTTCGGGGCCTCGTTCGCGGGCTTCATGGTCATCCTCGAAAAGCAGACGGGGGTGATCGAGCGGATGCGCGTCACCCCCGTGAGCCGCCTCGCCCTGCTGCTGGGCCGGGTGCTGCGCGACGCGGCGGTCTTCGTCCTCCAGGCGGTGCTGCTCGTCCTCGCGGCCCTGCTCATGGGTCTGCGCGCACCGCTCGCCGGCATCCTGATCGGCTTCGCCTTCGTGGCCCTGCTGACGGTCTCGCTCGCCTCGTTGTCGTACGCGCTCGCCATGAAGGCCCGCTCCCAGCACGAGTTCGGCCCGGCGGTGAACGCCCTCACCATGCCGTCGATGCTCCTGTCGGGCCTGATGCTGCCGATGTCCCTGGCCCCCGGCTGGCTCGACGTCCTCTCCCACTTCGTGCCGTTGCGCTATCTGGTGGACGCGATGCGGGACGCGTACGTCGGCGCTTACGCCACCCCGTCCATGTTGTACGGCGTTCTGGTCGCCGTCGGCCTCACGGCGCTCGCCGTGACGGTGGGCACACGGGTCTTCCGGACGGCCGGAGCGTAACTACGCTGGTCACATGGTCAATCTGACGCGCATCTACACCAGGACCGGCGACAAGGGCACCACCAACCTCGGGGACATGAGCCGGGTGCCCAAGACCGATCCGCGGATCTCGGCGTACGCGGACGCCAACGAGGCCAACGCGGCGCTCGGGACGGCGATCGCGCTGGGCGGGCTGGCGGAGGAGGTCGTCAAGGTCCTCACCCGGGTGCAGAACGACCTGTTCGACGTCGGGGCCGACCTCTCCACCCCCGTCGTCGAGAACCCCGAGTTCCCGCCCCTGAGGGTCGAGCAGTTCTACGTCGACAAGCTGGAGGCGGACTGCGACCACTTCAACGAGCGGCTGGAGAAGCTCCGCTCCTTCATCCTGCCCGGCGGCACCCCCGGCGCGGCCCTGCTCCACCAGGCCTGCACGGTGGTCCGGCGGGCCGAGCGCTCGACGTGGGCCGCCCTGGAGGCCCACGGCGAGGAGATGAACCCCCTCACCGCGACCTACCTCAACCGCCTCTCCGACCTCCTGTTCATCCTCGCGAGGACCGCGAACAAGGAGGTCGGAGATGTGCTGTGGGTGCCGGGCGGGGAACGCTAGCCGCTTCCCGGGGCGTTCGCGCGGAGCGGCCAGGGGTCGCCTGCCGTTCCGCGGGCCCTCTGGAGAAGGCCCGTCGCGACGAGGACGCCGCCCACGCACATCATCACCACGCCGACCTTGGCCAGGGTGACGACCGGGACCTCCACTCGGTCGGTGAAGAGCCACAGGGTCAGGCCGATCGCAAAGGTGCCGACCCCTTCCACCAGGTTCTTCATCGGCTTGCCCCTCGTGCCGCTCATCGCCCGACACCCTCTTTCGAGTACGTGCCCCGGTGCTCGCCCTCCGGGGCACCCGGCTCCTTCTTCGGCCAGATCAGATAGGCGAGAGCCACCAGCCCGTGGATACCCGCGGCCCGGAGCGCCGTCCACTGGAACGACCGCAGCGCATCGACGTTCCCGTCGTCGCCGACGTACCAGACGGCACCCTGGAGCAGCACCAGCGCGACGGCTGCCGCCACCACCGTGCGGAGCCAGAGGCCGCCCTCGTACCGGGTCCTGGCCAGGCCGTACCTGGGCGGCCCCGGCGGCTTGGGCCCGCCGCCCAGGCGGTGCGCCGCGTGGCCGTCCAGCCAGGTGATCATGTAGTGGCCGTACCCCACGGTGAAGCCGATGTAGAGCGCCGCCACACCGTGCTCCCAGCTGGGCTCGGCGCCGTTCTTCAGGTCGATCGCGGTCACGACGAACAGCACCAGTTCCAGCACGGGCTCGCAGAGCAACAGCACGACACTGGCCCGGCGCTTCTTCAGTAGGTAACGGACGGCCAGGGCCAGGGCCAGCAGCACCCAGAAGCCGACCTCACAGGCGATGATCAACGCGACGATCACGACTCGCTCCTTTCGGTCACACTTCCAGACTCCCGGCCGCCGGCCCTCGATTCGTCGTCGGCGGTGACGAAGTCGCGGTACATCGAAAGATGCAGTCCAGGACCGTTCGCGGGCATCAGGCGCCGGGCACCCGTCCCGTGTTGGATGGAGTCATGGCCGTACGACCGCCCCGCCCGCACCGCATCGACGTGTACATCGCCGTCGCCGGGCTCCTCGGCGGCCTGCTGCTGTGGGGCCTGGGTCTCACCACACGCACCCCCCACGACGGGCTCGTGGTGTTCGAGGGCCCCTGGTGGGTGCTGCCGCCCCTCGTCGTGACCGCCGGCTGCGAGGCGCTGCGCAGCACCATGCCGCGCACGGCCCTGCTGGTCGGGTGGGCCGCCCTGACCCTGGAGACGATGACCCAGGGCAGCCTGATCACGGTGCTGATGTTCACCGACCTTGTGTACGCGGCCGTGCTGTACGGTCCGGCCGCCACGGCCCGCCGGGTCCCCTGGATCGCCGGACTGGTCACGGTGGCCTTCACGGTGGTGCCCCTCGCGGCCTTCCGGAAGCCGGATGCCCTGCTGATCGGTCTGGTCGTCGGGCTGGTCTCCCTCATGCCCGCCGCCACCGGCTGGATCGTCCGCAACCACCGCGACGCCGCCGAGGCCGCCCGGCTGCGCGCCGAACAGACGGCCCTGCTGGCGGAGATGGACCGCGCCCAGGCCGTCGTCTCCGAACGGGCGCGCATGGCACGGGAGTTGCACGACATGGTCGCCAACCACCTCTCGGCGATCGCGATCCACTCCACGGCCGCGCTCTCCCTCGACGATCCGGCGACCTCCCAGCAGGCCCTCAAGGTCATCCGGGAGAACAGCGTCGAGGGGCTGACCGAGATGCGCCGGCTGATCGGCATCCTGCGGGACGCCGGCGACGACACCGAGCCGTCCGCCGCGCCCACGCTCGACGGGCTCGGCGCGCTCGTCGACGGAGCCCGCACCAACGGACTCGACGTCACCCTCGACGCCGACCACGGCGACGCCCTCCCCGCCCCCGTCGAAATGGCGGCCTACCGCATCGTGCAGGAGTCGCTGACCAACGCCCTCAAACACGCCTGCCCCGGCCGGGTCACCGTCGCGCTGCGCCAGGCGGACGGCTCCCTCGGCATCGCCGTGACCAGCCCGTACGGCGATCGCGACCGTCCGAGCGCGCCCGGCTCCGGCGCCGGTCTGGTCGGGATGCGCGAGCGGGTCGCGCTGCTGGGCGGCACCTTCGAGGCGGGCCCGGAGAGCTCGGGGCACGGCAAGATCTGGAGCGTCCGCGCCGCCCTGCCCGTCACCGAAGGAGAACCCGCATGATCCGTGTGCTCGTCGCCGAGGACCAGTCCGCCGTACGGTCCGGGCTGGTGCTCATCCTGCGCAGCGCGCCGGACATCGAGGTGGTCGGCGAGGCGGCCGACGGCGAGCGGGCGGTGACACTCGCGCGGGAGCTGCGGCCGGACCTGGTGCTGATGGATGTGCAGATGCCGCGCCTGGACGGGGTGTCGGCGACCCGCCAGGTGGTCGCCGAGGGCCTGGCCGACGTACTGGTGCTCACCACCTTCGACCTGGACGAGTACGTCTTCGGGGCGCTGCGGGCCGGCGCCGCCGGGTTCCTGCTGAAGAACACGGAGGCGAAGGACCTCATCGAGGCGGTACGGGCGGTGGGACGCGGCGAGGGCCTGATCGCCCCGGCCGTCACCCGGCGCCTGATCGCCGAGTTCGCCGCCAAGCCCGTACGCGAACCCACGGCCGATCCGTCGGTCCTCGACTCCCTCACCCGGCGAGAACGGGAAGTCCTCTCCTGCCTCGGCGAAGGGCTGTCGAACGCGGAGATCGCCGGGCGCCTGGACATGGCCGGAGCGACGGTGAAGACGCACGTCAGCCGCCTGCTGGGCAAGCTCGACCTGCGCAGCCGGGTGCAAGCGGCGGTACTCGCACAGGAGTTGGGGGTCTGACCTCACCGGGGTGTCCCGCATGAGCGCACTGGTCCAGACCCATTGACCTATGGTCCAGACCTTTCTATTCTCGGCCGCACTGCGCCACGTCATGCTCATGCTCACGACACCCCACAAGGAGGCGCACATGCGCTTCAGGCACAGAGCCACAGCGGGTCTCGCCACCCTTCTCCTCCCCCTCGCCGGCCTGGTCGGTCTCGCCACGCCCGCGCAGGCCGCCACCGAGGCGACCGCCACCTACGCCAAGCCCCAGGACTGGGGCTCCGGCTTCGAAGGCAGGTGGACGGTCAAGAACACCGGCACCACGACCATCGGTTCCTGGACCGTCGAGTGGGACTTCCCCTCCGGCACGTCCGTCACCTCCGCCTGGGACGCGGACGTCACCTCCTCCGGCACGCACTGGACCGCCAGGAACAAGTCCTGGAACGGCACCCTCGCTCCCGGCGCCTCCGTCTCCTTCGGTTTCAACGGGAGCGGCTCAGGCTCCCCGGCCAACTGCAGGCTCAACGGCGGAAGTTGTGACGGCGGCCCCAGCGTCCCCGGTGACGCTGCACCGTCCGCCCCCGGCACCCCGACCACCTCGGACGTCACGAACACCTCGGTGAAGCTGAGCTGGAGCGCGGCCACCGACGACAAGGGGATCAAGAACTACGACGTCCTGCGCGGCGGTACCAAGGTCGCCACCGTCACCGGCACCACCCACACGGACACCGGCCTGACCGCCGGCACCGACTACTCGTACACCGTCCAGGCCCGCGACACCGCCGACCAGACCGGCCCGGTGAGCGGCGCGACCGCCGTACGGACCACCGGCGGCAGCAATCCGAACCCCGCCTCGAAGGTCAACCTCGGCTACTTCACCGAGTGGGGCGTCTACGGCCGCAACTACCACGTCAAGAACCTGGTGACCTCGGGCTCCGCCGCGAAGATCACGCACATCAACTACGCCTTCGGCAACGTCAAGAACGGCCAGTGCGTGCTGGACGACGCCTACGCGGCCACCGACAAGGCGTACACCGCCGACCAGTCCGTCAGCGGAACCGCCGACACCTGGGACCAGCCGCTGCGCGGCAACTTCAACCAGCTCCGCCAGCTCAAGGCCAAGTACCCGCACATCAAGGTGCTGTACTCCTTCGGCGGCTGGACCTACTCCGGCGGCTTCGGCCAGGCCGCGCAGAACCCGGCGGCCTTCGCCAAGTCCTGCAAGGCCGTCGTGGAGGACCCTCGCTGGGCCGACGTCTTCGACGGCATCGACATCGACTGGGAGTACCCGAACGCCTGCGGTCTGACCTGCGACACCTCGGGCCCGGCGGCCTTCAGGAACCTGATGTCGGCGCTGCGCACCGAGTTCGGCTCGAACTACCTGGTCACCGCGGCCATCACCGCCGACGGCTCCTCCGGCGGCAAGATCGACGCGGCCGACTACGGCGGCGCCGCGGCCTCGCTCAACTGGTACAACGTGATGACGTACGACTACTTCGGCGCGTGGGCCACCACCGGCCCGACCGCCCCGCACTCCCCGCTGACCTCCTACTCCGGCATTCCGACCGCGGGCTTCAACTCCGCCGACGCGATCGCCAAGCTGAAGGCGAAGGGCGTCCCCGCCTCGAAACTCCTGCTCGGCATCGGCTTCTACGGCCGTGGCTGGACCGGCGTCACCCAGTCCGCTCCCGGCGGCACGGCGACCGGCGCGGCCACCGGCACCTACGAGGCGGGCATCGAGGACTACAAGGTGCTCAAGAACTCCTGCCCGGCCACCGGCACCGTCGCGGGCACGGCCTACGCGCACTGCGGCACCAACTGGTGGAGCTACGACACGCCCGCCACCATCGGCACGAAGATGACCTGGGCCAAGAACCAGGGTCTGGGCGGCGCGTTCTTCTGGGAGTTCAGCGGAGACACGGGCAACGGAGAGCTGGTGACCGCGATCAGCAACGGACTCACGTAGCGACCACGCCCAGGAACTACACGTAGCGACTACACATAGCGCTTAGGCAACATTGACGCGCTGGCCGGGCGGGGCTGCTTCCAGCCACGCGAGGAAACCGGTCAGCGCGTCGTCGCTCATCGCCAGTTCGAGACGGGTCCCGCGGTGCAGACACGCGAGGATCACCGCGTCGGAGAGGAGCGCCAGCTCCTCCTCGCCCTCGGGGGTGCGGCGCCCGGCCACCTCGATCGCCGAACGCTCCAGGACCCGGCGGGGGCGGGGCGAGTACGAGAAGACGCGGTACCAGACGATGCGGTCGCCGTTGTAGCGGGCGACCCCGTAACCCCAGCCCTTGCCGTTCTCGTCGCTGCCGGGTTTCTCCGGGGCGTCCCAGCGGAGGCTGCAGTCGAAGGTGCCGCCGGAGCGCTGGATGAGGCGCCGGCGCAGTCCGAAGACGAAGAGCCCCACCACCACGAGCGCGATCACCGACCCGCACACAGTCAGAGCGAGGACCATCGACACCGACCTCCTCGTCTCCTAGGTAACGGAACGTAAAAAACACCCACATTCGCCTCAGCCGCGGCCGGGTCAGGATGAAGACATCCTGACCCGGCCGCGGCTGAGGTACAGCATCACACGACGTGCGGGCTCAGCGCGCCGCCGCCGTACGCAGTCGTACATCCGCGCGGCGCTCGGCGGCGGCGTCGCCCGCCGCCTTCGCGCGCTCCAGCTCACGCTCCGCGCCCTGGACGTCGATCTCGTCGGCCAGCTCGGCGACCTCGGCCAGCAGGGACAGCTTGTCGTCCGCGAACGAGATGAAACCGCCGTGCACGGCGACGACGACGGTGCCGCCCTCACTCGTACGGATGGTCACGGGGCCCGACTCCAGCACACCGAGCAGCGGCTGGTGACCGGGCATGACGCCGATGTCGCCGGACGTGGTACGGGCGACGACCAGGGTGGCCTGGCCCGACCAGACCTCTCGGTCGGCCGCGACCAGCGCGACGTGCAGCTCAGCAGCCAAGGTGGCTCCTCGGGTCACCACCCGGCGTCTTGGCCGGGTGTTGGGTACAAGTCTAGTAGGGCTCCGGGAATCAGATCGCCGGGGCCCACCCCGGGTCTTTCGGCCGGGGGTCCGGGGGCCGCGCGGCGGTGGCCGCACATCGATACAGTCCCCGGGCAATGCAGCTGTGGGAGTACAGAGGGGGGCGGGGCGCACCCCATGAGGTGTGGCCTCGCCCCCCACTGTTCACGAGTCGCCGGGCGTCAGGAGACGCCGAGCTCCTTCGCGTTCTTCTTCAGGTCCTCGATACCACCGCACAGGAAGAACGCCTGCTCCGGGAAGTGGTCGTACTCGCCGTCGATGATCGCGTTGAACGCGGTGATCGACTCCTCCAGCGGGACGTCCGACCCGTCGACGCCGGTGAACTGCTTGGCGACGTGGGTGTTCTGGGACAGGAAGCGCTCCACGCGACGGGCACGGTGGACGGTGAGCTTGTCCTCCTCGCCCAGCTCGTCGATACCGAGGATCGCGATGATGTCCTGGAGGTCCTTGTACTTCTGCAGGACCGTCTTGACACGCATCGCGGTGTTGTAGTGGTCCGCCGCGATGTAGCGGGGGTCCAGGATGCGGGACGTGGAGTCCAGCGGGTCCACGGCCGGGTAGATGCCCTTCTCGGAGATCGGACGGGAGAGAACCGTCGTCGCGTCGAGGTGGGCGAAGGTGGTGGCCGGGGCCGGGTCGGTCAGGTCGTCCGCGGGGACGTAGATCGCCTGCATCGAGGTGATCGAGTGACCACGGGTCGAGGTGATGCGCTCCTGGAGGAGACCCATCTCGTCGGCCAGGTTCGGCTGGTAGCCCACCGCGGAGGGCATACGGCCGAGCAGGGTCGAGACCTCGGAACCGGCCTGGGTGAAGCGGAAGATGTTGTCGATGAAGAACAGCACGTCCTGCTTCTGCACATCGCGGAAGTACTCCGCCATGGTCAGACCGGCGAGGGCCACGCGCAGACGGGTGCCCGGGGGCTCGTCCATCTGACCGAAGACCAGGGCGGTCTTGTCGATGACGCCCGACTCCGCCATCTCCTCGATGAGGTCGTTGCCCTCACGAGTGCGCTCACCGACACCGGCGAACACGGAGACACCGTCGTGGTTGTTGGCGACGCGGTAGATCATCTCCTGGATGAGCACCGTCTTGCCGACGCCGGCACCGCCGAACAGACCGATCTTTCCACCCTTGACGTACGGGGTGAGAAGGTCGATGACCTTGACGCCGGTCTCGAACATCTCGGTCTTCGACTCGAGCTCGTCGAAGTTGGGGGCCTTGCGGTGGATGGTCCAGCGCTCGCCGTCGTACTTCTCGTCGGTGTTCAGCACCTCACCGAGGGTGTTGAACACCTTGCCCTTGGTGAAGTCGCCGACCGGGACGGAGATGCCCGTGCCGGTGTCGGTGACGGCGGCCTGGCGGACCAGACCGTCGGTGGGCTGCATCGAGATCGTGCGGACCAGGCCGTCACCCAGGTGCTGGGCGACCTCCAGGGTCAGCGTCTTCTTCTTGCCGGCCTCGGCCGGGTCGGAGATCTCGACGTGAAGGGCGTTGTAGATCTCCGGCATGGCGTCGACGGGGAATTCCACGTCGACGACCGGGCCGATGACCCGGGCGACGCGGCCCGTGGCAACGGCCGTCTCAACTGTCGTCGTCATTTACCTGTCACTCCCCGCGGTCGCGTCGGCCAGGGCTGCGGAGCCACCGACGATCTCGCTGATTTCCTGGGTGATTTCGGCCTGGCGGGCCGCGTTGGCAAGGCGGGAGAGCGTGTTGATCAAGTCTCCCGCGTTGTCGGTCGCCGACTTCATCGCGCGGCGCGTGGCGGCGTGCTTGGAGGCAGCCGACTGGAGCAGCGCGTTGTAGATACGGCTCTCGACGTAGCGCGGCAGCAGGGCGTCGAGGACGTCCTCCGCCGACGGCTCGAAGTCGTACAGCGGAAGGATCTCGCCCTTCGGCGCCGACTCCTTCGCCACCTCGTCGAGGCTGAGCGGCAGCAGACGGTCGTCGAGCGCCGTCTGCGTCATCATCGAGACGAACTCGGTGAAGACGATGTGGAGCTCGTCCACGCCGCCGTCCGCCGTCTCCTTCTCGATGGCCTCGATCAGCGGACCCGCGACCTTCTTCGCGTCCGCGTAGCTCGGCTCGTCGGTGAAGCCCGACCACGATTCCACGACCTTGCGCTCGCGGAAGTTGTAGTGGGCCAGACCGCGGCGGCCGACGATGTACGTGTCGACCTCCTTGCCCTCCGCCTCGAGGCGCGCCGTGAGCTGCTCGGCGACCTTGATGGCGTTGGAGTTGAAGGCGCCGGCCAGTCCGCGGTCGCTCGTGAGGAGCAGCACCGCGGAACGGGTCGCCGTCTCAGCCTCCGTGGTCAGCGGGTGCTTGGTGTTCGAACCGGTACCGACCGCCGTGACCGCGCGGGTGAGCTCGGTCGCGTACGGCGTGGAGGCCGCCACCTTGCGCTGCGCCTTGACGACGCGCGAGGCGGCGATCATCTCCATCGCCTTGGTGATCTTCTTGGTCGCGGTGACGGATCGGATGCGACGCTTGTAGACCCGGAGCTGGGCTCCCATGAGTCAGGTCCCTTCCTTACGTCACTTGGAGACGTTGACGGCCGCCGGAGCGTCCTCGCCGAGCAGCTTGCCGTCCGAGGTCTCGAACTGCTTCTTGAACTCGGCGATCGCGTCGCCAACAGCGGTGAGGGTGTCGTCCGACATCTTGCCGCCCTCCTTGATGGAGGTCATGAGGCCCTGCTCCTTGCGGTGCAGGTACTCCAGCAGCTCCTTCTCGAAGCGGCGGACGTCGGAGACCGGAACGTCGTCCATCTTGCCGGTGGTACCGGCCCACACGGAGACGACCTGGTCCTCGGTCGGCATCGGCTGGTACTGAGCCTGCTTGAGCAGCTCGACCAGGCGCTGACCGCGCTCCAGCTGCGACTTCGACGCGGCGTCCAGGTCGGAACCGAAGGCGGCGAACGCCTCCAGCTCACGGTACTGGGCGAGGTCGAGGCGCAGGCGGCCGGAAACCTGCTTCATCGCCTTGTGCTGCGCGGAACCACCGACTCGGGAGACGGAGATACCGACGTTCAGCGCGGGGCGCTGACCGGCGTTGAAGAGGTCCGACTCCAGGAAGCACTGGCCGTCGGTGATGGAGATGACGTTGGTCGGGATGAACGCCGAGACGTCGTTGGCCTTCGTCTCGACGATCGGCAGACCGGTCATCGAACCGGCACCCAGCTCGTCGGAGAGCTTCGCGCAGCGCTCCAGCAGACGGGAGTGCAGGTAGAAGACGTCACCCGGGTAGGCCTCGCGGCCCGGCGGGCGGCGCAGCAGCAGCGACACGGCGCGGTAGGCGTCGGCCTGCTTCGAGAGGTCGTCGAAGATGATGAGGACGTGCTTGCCCTCGTACATCCACTGCTGACCGATGGCCGAACCGGTGTACGGCGCCAGGTACTTGAAGCCGGCCGGGTCGGACGCCGGGGCGGCGACGATGGTCGTGTACTCCAGCGCGCCGGCCTCTTCGAGGGCGCCACGCACGGAGGCGATGGTCGAGCCCTTCTGGCCGATGGCGACGTAGACGCAGCGGACCTGCTTGTTCACGTCACCGGAACGCCAGTTGTCGCGCTGGTTGATGATCGTGTCGACGGCCAGGGCGGTCTTGCCGGTCTGGCGGTCACCGATGATCAGCTGACGCTGGCCGCGGCCGACCGGGGTCATCGCGTCGACGGCCTTGTAGCCGGTCTCCATCGGCTCGTGCACCGACTTACGGGCCATGACGCCCGGAGCCTGCAGCTCCAGGGCGCGGCGGCCGGACGTCTCGATCTCGCCGAGGCCGTCGATCGGGTTGCCGAGCGGGTCGACGACGCGGCCGAGGTAGCCCTCGCCCACGGCGACCGACAGCACCTCGCCGGTACGGGTGACCGGCTGGCCCTCCTCGATGCCGCTGAACTCACCGAGGACGATGGCGCCGATCTCGCGCTCTTCCAGGTTGAGCGCGAGGCCGAGGGTGCCGTCCTCGAACTTCAGCAGTTCGTTGGCCATGGCCGAGGGAAGACCCTCGACCTTCGCGATGCCGTCGCCGGCAAGGGTGACCGTACCGACCTCCTCGCGCGAGGCCGCGTCCGGCTTGTACGACTGGACGAAGTTCTCCAGCGCGTCCCGGATCTCCTCCGGCCGGATCGTGAGCTCCGCCATCTGGGTTCCCTGCTCTCCTTGTTGGGCCCGAAGTTTCACTTGGGGGGATGGGGACTCCCCCCTGAACGAGGTGAATCCTCTGCACGGCCCAACCGGGCCGCAGACATACGTACGTACTGCTATGAAGTTTGTGCTAGCTCGCCAGGCGGCGGCCGGCGTCCTCGAGTCGGTCCGAGATCGAGCCGTTGATGACCTCGTCGCCGACCTGGACCCGGATCCCGCCAAGGACCTCGGGGTCCACGTCGAGGTTGAGGTGCATGGCACGGCCGTAGAGCTTCGCGAGGGCGGCGCCGAGGCGTCGCTTCTGCGGGTCGCTCAGCGGGACCGCCGAGGTGACGACGGCGACCATGCGGCTCCGGCGCTCGGCGGCGAGCTTGGACAGGGACTCGAGTCCCGCTTCCAGGCTACGTCCACGCGGCGCGGTCACCAGGCGCGTCACCAGACGCTCGGTGGTGGCCTTGGCGCGGCCGCCGAGCAGGCTGCTCAGCAGCTCGCCCTTGGCCGAGGCGCCTGCGGCACGGTCGGTCAGCGCGGACCGCAGCCCGGTGTTCGAGGCGACGATCCGGCCGAACCGGAACAGCTCGTCCTCGACGTCGTCGAGCGTGCCCGACTGCTGCGCGGCGGTGAGATCGGCGATGGCGGCCAGCTGCTCCAGCGCGTCCACCAGGTCGCGGGGCTGCGACCAGCGGGAGCGCACCAGACCGGACACCACGTCGGCGGTGGTCGCGCCGACCTGGCCGCCGAGGATGCGGCCGACCAGCTCGGCCTTGGCCTCGCCGGACTGCGCCGGGTCGGTCAGGACCCGACGCAGCGACACCTCGCGGTCGAGCAGCGCGGTGACGGCGGCCAGCTCGTCGGCGAGCCGCGCCGCGTCCACGGACGTGGAGTCCGTCAGCGCGTCGAGACGCGTCCGTGCGGCTGCCAGGGCCTCGCGGCTCGCTCCGTTCATCGCGTGGCCTCGGCCTTCTCCTCGAGGTCGTCGAGGAACCGGTCGATCACACGGCTCTGCCGGGCGTGGTCCTCGAGGGACTCACCGACGAGCTTGCCGGCCAGGTCCGTGGCGAGCTTGCCCACGTCCTGACGCAGCGCCGAAGAGGCGGCCTTGCGGTCGGCCTCGAGCTGCGAGTGACCGGCGGCGATGATCTCCTCGCGCTGCCGCTGGCCCTCTGCACGCATCTCGGCGATGAGCGTGGCGCCCTGCTCCTGCGCCTCCTGGCGCAGACGCGCGGCCTCGTGCCGGGCCTCGGCGAGCTGAGCCTTGTACTGCTCAAGAACGCTCTGGGCCTCGACCTTCATGCGGTCGGCCTCTTCGATTCCGCCCTCGATCGCCTCGCGGCGCTCTTCCAGAACCTTGTTGATGTTCGGGAGCGCCTTCTTCCAGAAGAAGAAGAAGACGATGGCGAAGGCGATGGCGCCCACGAGCAGCTCGGGGCCCGGCGGGATGAGCGGGTTCTGCTCCTCCTCGGCCGCCAGCTGTACCAGGTTGGCGATCACATCAGTGCCTTTCGTTGAAAGGTTCGCTCGTCAGGGTTCGTCAGTTGTAGACGAACGGCATGACGATGCCGATGAGGGCGAGCGCCTCACAGAAGGCGAAGCCGAGGATCTGGTTGGCGCGGATCAGGCCGGCGGCCTCGGGCTGGCGGGCCAGGGCCTGGGTGCCGTTACCGAAGATGATGCCGACGCCGACGCCGGGGCCGATGGCGGCGAGGCCGTAGCCGATGGAGCCGATGTTGCCGTCGACAGCGGCGAGGGTCTCAAGGGCAGCCATGCTGATTCTTCCTTCTCTTTCATGGACCGGCGGGGGTTGGCCACCGGACGTTCTGGGGGCTGGTGGAGCGCGGTGCTCAGTGGTGCTCGGCGAGCGCGCCCTGGATGTACGAGCAGGCGAGGAGCACGAAGACGTACGCCTGGACGGCCTGCACGAAGAGCTCGAAGAGGATCATGACGATGGTCATGATGAAGGAGACACCGGCCGCCGGGATCATCCAGCTGTTCAGCAGGTACCAGGAGGCAACGGTGAACATGACCAGCATCAGGTGGCCGGCGAACATGTTGGCGAACAGTCGCACCGCGTGGGTGAACGGGCGGACCAGCAGGTTCGAGAAGAACTCGATGACCACCACGAGGGGCAGCACCGGGCCGAGCGACTTGTCGTAACCGGTGACGTTCTTGAAGAAGCCGACGAAGCCGTGCTTCTTGAAGGTCAGCGAGACCCAGACCACGTAGACGATCAGGGCCAGAACCATCGGGTAGGCGATGATCGACGACACCGGGAACTGTGCCAGCGGAATCACCGACCAGATGTTCATGAGCCAGATGAAGAAGAACAGCGAGACCATGAGCGGGACGTACTTCTCGCCCTCGCGCCGGCCCAGCGTCTCGTAGACGATTCCGCGGCGTACGAAGTCGTAGCCCGCCTCGCCGATCATCTGCAGCTTGCCCGGTACCACCTTCGCCTTGCCGAAGGCGAGTGTGAAGAAGGTGATCACCAGGAGGGTGGTGATGAGCGCGAGCAGCATCACCTTGTTGAACTCGAACCCGCCGACCGTGGCGATCGGCTTGAAGAGGAACGAGTGCAGGCCCGGAGCCGGGAAGCCACAGCCGTTGTCGGACATGATCCGACAGCTCCAGTCAAAGGCGAGCTGGGTCCGGTCAGCACTCACCACGGGCTCCTTCGGCGTGACGCATGGGTACGGCAACCTCGTTGTGTCGGCGCGGCGCGCAGCCGCGGGTCGGCACTGGACTGGTGTTACGGATGTGGGGGCGGCTGGGGGGCATCAAGCCTCGCGATTGAGCAGGCGTCAGCTCAGATGCCCGCGCCCGCGATGCCGCAGTTGGCACCGGACGATAGCAGGACTTCACACACGCCCTTATCCCGGCCCTACTCCTCACGACGAGTGCCCCGATTTTTCGGGCTTGTTGCCCGTCGGCGCATCGGGTTCGACGTAGAGGATCTTGGCCTTCATGTGTGCGCGCGTCTGTGCGGCGATCCACACGAGCGTGGTGGCGACGAGCGTGAACGCGAAGGCCCTGGGGTGGAACAGAGTGGTGTTCTTGAACGCGGACAGAAAGATGAACAACAGCAGGATCTGTGCCGCGTAGAGCATCAACCCCATCATCTGGAACAGATGAGGAAGCGATTTGGCAGTGCGCTGCAGAACGTAGAGCCCGATTCCCATGAAGAGGATCGTGATCACCGCCGCGACGACGGCACCGAGAGCCCCCTTGCCTCCGACGACCACACCGCTGATGACAGCGGCGATCGCGCCGGCGGCAGCCGTGGGTACGGCAGCCTGAAGGAGGGTCCGGACGTCATTGGACGGCATGGCGGCAACTCCGCTTGCTGAGGGGGCAGGGTGTCGTCATGGACGAGCGTAGACCCCGGGGGCGAGCGGAAATCTCACGCCAATGGACCGTCGCATTGCGGTCCTTCGACTCTGTCCCGGGTTCTCGTGAACCGTATCACAAACTATTTGATGAGGTCTTTACCTGAACGCTGTGCCAGGTGTCACACATGAGAGTGAACCCGCCCGTCTGTGCAGAAAGAGCGCCGACTTGTCTGGTATAAGGACGGTTTGCACCGTCACGCTCTTGCATGGCATCGGCAAAGTGTTAGTCAGATTCTTACCTTGCCGTCAGCGCCACGCCCCACCCCTGCGCTCGCACGACGGACGGCCCAAGGCCGTGTGCGGTCCGCCGCACACGGCCTTGGGCCGGTTCCCTAGGTACTGCGACGAGCACCCTGCCGCACCGCCTCGGTTCAGCGGCGCGCGCCCGCCGGGCTGCGTTCCGGTTCGTGGGTACGGCCGCCGATCGCCGTCGCTCCGTTGAGGGACGGGGTCCAGTCGGCAACGGGCTCCGGGGTCGCAGGGACGGCTGCGCGGCGGCGGTAGCGGGGCGGTACGAAGCGTTCCGCCCAGCGCGGGGCGCGCGGGGTGAAGCGGGGCAGCAGCAGGAGGAAGAGGCCGACTCCGCTGAGCATGGCGATGGCGAGGACGATCCACATGGACGCCTCGTTCACGGTGTAGGCGAGGGTGCCGAAGGCGATGACCGCCGACCAGAAGTACATGATCAGCACGGCCCGGCTGTGCGAGTGCCCGACCTCCAGGAGCCGGTGGTGCAGATGGCCCCGGTCGGCGGCGAACGGCGACTGGCCGCGCCAGGTGCGGCGCACGATCGCGAGGATCAGGTCGGCCGCCGGGATCGCGATGATGGTCAGCGGCATCAGCAGCGGGATGTAGACCGGGACCATCGAGTAGACCGTGCTGCGCTCCGAGATGTTGTACAGGCCCAGAATGTCCGGGTCGACCTGCCCCGTGATGGAGATCGCGCCGGCCGCCAGCACCAGGCCGATCATCATCGAGCCGGAGTCGCCCATGAAGATCCGCGCGGGATGCATGTTGTGTGGCAGGAAGCCCAGGCACATGCCCATGAGGACGGCCGCGAACAGCGTGGCGGGGGCGGCGGCCTCGATGCCGTAGCTGTACCAGAGGCGGTAGGCGTACATGAAGAACGCGGCGGAGGCGATGCACACCATGCCGGCCGCGAGGCCGTCGAGGCCGTCGACGAAGTTGACCGCGTTGATGGTGATCACGACCAGGGCCACCGTGAGCAGGGTGCCCTGCCACTGGGTCAGCGCGACGATGCCGACACCCGGGACGGGCAGCCACAGGATCGTCAGACCCTGCATGACCATCACGCCGGCCGCGATCATCTGACCGCCGAGCTTGATCAGGGCGTCGATCTCGAACTTGTCGTCCAGGACGCCGATCAGCCAGATCAGCGCGGCCCCGGAGAGCAGCGCGCGCGGTTCGTCGGACTTGGCGAAGACCTCGCTGAGGTTGGTCAGATGGTCGGCGACCAGCAGACCGGCGCACAGTCCGAAGAACATCGCGATTCCACCGAGGCGTGGCGTCGGTTCTCGGTGGACGTCGCGCGCACGGATCTCCGGCATGGCTCCGGCCACGATCGCGAACTTCCGCACCGGTCCTGTCAGGAGGTACGTCACCGCGGCCGTGATGCAGAGCGTCAGGAGGTATTCACGCACGGGCTTCCCCACAGGTCTCGCTGGCCATCTCAGCCCCACACACTAGCGATGCGCGCATATGGTTGGGGACATCCGGGTAGCGACGATGGTTGCACGTGATGCTGTGCCTGGTGATCCGTCTACCCCACCTCAGCGCGGATACGGCGGAAATCTTTCGGCCATGTCCCGCACTTCTTCACGCGTGCGCTTGCCGTCCCCGCCGTCCCGCAGCACCCCTGCGAACAGGACGGCGAGCCGCGCCATCTCCGTCTCGCCCATGCCCTGTGTGGTCAGCGCGGCCGTACCGAGCCGCAGGCCACGGGCGTCTCCGCCCGTGACGTTGATGGCTCCGCCATGCGGCAGCGCACAGCAGTCGAGGACGAACCCGGCGGCGGCGAGCCGGCCCCGGGCGGTTCGGCCGTCGACGCCGAGTGGCGCGGGATCGACGGTCAGCAGGTGGGTGTCCGTGCCGCCGGTGACCACCACGAGACCCTGTTCGGCCAGCCCTCTGGCCAGTACGCGGGCGTTCGCGACCACCTGATGGGCGTACGCGGTGAACGCCGGTGTTGCCGCCTCCCCGAAGGCGACGGCCTTCGCGGCGATGGTGTGCATCTGCGCGCCGCCCTGCGTGAACGGGAACACCGCACGGTCCACCCGCTCGGCCAGTTCGCCCCCGCACAGCAGCATCCCGCCGCGCGGCCCGCGCAGCACCTTGTGCGTGGTGGCGCACACGATGTCGGCGTACGGCACCGGGTTGGGTGCCGCTCCCCCGGCGACCAGCCCGATCGGATGGGCCGCGTCGGCGATGAGGTAGGCCCCCACCTCGTCGGCGACCTCGCGGAAGAACGCGTAGTCGATGTGCCGGGGATACGAGATCGACCCGCACACGATCGCCTTGGGGCGGCGTGTACGGGCCAGGGTCCGCACCTGCTCGTGGTCGATGAGCCCGGACTCCGCCTCGACCCCGTACCCGACGAAGTCGAACCAGCGGCCGGAGAAGTTCGCGGGCGACCCGTGGGTGAGGTGACCGCCGAAGTGCAGGCCCATCGCCAGCACGGTGTCGCCGGGGCGCAGCAGGGCGGCGTAGGCGGCGAGCACGGCCGAAGAGCCCGAGTGGGACTGGACGTTGGCGTGCTCGGCCCCGAACAGCGCCTTCGCCCGCTCCACGGCCAGCCGCTCTGCGACGTCCACCATCTCGCAGCCACCGTGGTGCCGGGCCCCCGGGTAGCCCTCCGCGTACTTGTTCGCGAGCGGCGACCCCAGAGCGGCCAGCACGGCGGGCGAGGTGAAGTTCTCCGCGGCGACGAGCTGAAGCGTCGTCGCCTGCCGATCTAGCTCACCGAGCAGGATGTCGGCCAGCTCGGGATCCTGCCGCCGCAGGACATCGGCCTCTAGGACAGGGGTGACCGACATGATGGACTCCGGGGCGTCGACGGTGACGTACGACCAATGTAGGCCGCAGACGCCCGGGATGCTCGACTTTGTCACCGCGAACCGCTGCGAACCGCAGGGAGTCAGGCCCGCGCGGGCACCCCCGTCAGCGCCGTCACCACGGGATCCAGTGCCTGATGTATCTCGTCGCCCACCGACCGGAAGAACGGCAGCGGCGCCCCGTACGGGTCGTAGACCTCGTCGGCCTCGGCGGTGGGGGCCAGGAGCCACCCGCGTAGAGCCGCCGCGGCGCGGACCAGCGCACGCGCCCGTACGACCATGCCCTCCTCCAGGGGAGGGAGCGTGGTCGGGTCGATGGCGCGGACCAGGCGGGTGAACTCCTTCAGGGTGAAGGTGCGCAGCCCTGCGGAGTGCCCCATGGAGATGACCTGGGCCCGGTGGTCGCGGGTGGCCGTCAGCACGAGGTCGGCGCGGACGACGTGCTCGTCCAGCAGCTCACGCCCGGTGAAGCCGGAGGCGTCCGCGCCGAAGTCCGCGAGGACCGCCTCCGCGTTCGCCTCCATGGGCGCCCCCTCGTGCCCCCAGGTCCCCGCGCTCTCGACGACCAGACCGCCCCACAGCGGGTCCCCGAGCCGGTCCGCCAGGGCATGCCGGGTCAGCCGCTCGGTGATCGGCGAGCGGCACACATTGCCTGTGCTGACGTGGAGGATGCGGAAGGTGTCCCGCGGCAGCCCCGTGAAGGTCCGCGTCTCTTCCCCGTCCCATATGCCACGCCCCGCGTCAGGGGCCGTCAATTCGCCACCTCGAGGTCGGGTACGACCTTGCGCAGCTCCTCCGCCGACAGAGCGCCCGCACGCAGCAGCACCGGCACCTTGCCGGTGACGTCGACGATGGAGGACGGCTCGTTGCCGGGGGTCGGACCGCCGTCGAGGTACACGGAGACGGAGTCCCCGAGCATCGCCTCGGCGGCGTCGCAGTTCTCCGGCGCCGGGTGACCGGTCAGGTTCGCGGAGGAGACCGCCATGGGGCCGACCTCGGTCAGCAGCTCGATGGCGACCGGGTGCAGCGGCATGCGCACGGCGACCGTGCCCCGGGTGTCGCCGAGGTCCCACTGCAGCGACGGCTGGTGCTTGGCGACGAGGGTCAGCGCGCCCGGCCAGAAGGCGTCGACCAGCTCCCAGGCCATCTCGGAGAAGTCCGTGACGAGGCCGTGCAGGGTGTTCGGGGAGCCGATGAGCACGGGCGTGGGCATGTTGCGGCCCCGGCCCTTGGCCTCCAGGAGGTCGGCCACGGCCTCGGAGGTGAAGGCGTCCGCGCCGATGCCGTACACGGTGTCCGTCGGCAGTACCACGAGCTCGCCCCGGCGGATGGCGGACGCGGCCTCGCGCAGACCGGTGGCGCGGTCGGTCGCGTCGTTGGTGTCGTATCGCCGTGCCATCTAGCGGGCCTCCTCGTACACGTACTGCTGCTGGGGGGTGGTCGTCGGGCGCGTGCTCATGCTCGTGCTCATCAGGGCAGCGCCTTGCGGGCGGTCGCGAACCGCGGCCGGTTGTTGAGGTCCGGGTGGTCGGCCGCGTCGGCCCAGCCCCGCTCCTCGGTGAAGATCCAGGGCACCTGGCCGCCCTGGGTGTCGGCATGCTCGATGACGACGACACCGCCGGGGCGCAGGAGCCGATGCGCCGTGCGTTCGATGCCCCGGATGAGATCCAGGCCGTCCTCCCCTGAGAACAGGGCGAGTTCGGGATCGTAGTCGCGGGCCTCCGGCGCCACGTACTCCCACTCCGTGAGCGGGATGTACGGCGGATTGGAGACGACGAGGTCGACCTGACCGTCGAGGTCGCGGAAGGCGTCGAGGGCGTTGCCCTGGCGCAGGTCGACCCTGGAGCCCGCCATGTTCTTGCGGGTCCACTTCAGGGCGTCCTCGGACAGCTCCACGGCGTGCACGCGCGAGCGCGGCACCTCCTGGGCGAGGGCGAGGGCGATGGCGCCGGAGCCGGTGCACAGATCGACGATGAGCGGCTCGACGACGTCCATCGCGCGGACGGCGTCTATGGCCCAGCCGACCACCGACTCGGTCTCCGGCCGCGGCACGAACACCCCTGGCCCGACCTGAAGTTCGAGGTAGCGGAAGTAGGCCCGCCCGGTGATGTGCTGGAGCGGCTCACGGGCCTCGCGGCGCGCGATGACCTCCCAGTACCGGGCGTCGAAGTCGGAGTCCT
The DNA here is from genome assembly GCF_001550375.1 of Streptomyces europaeiscabiei. Taxonomy (GTDB): domain Bacteria; phylum Actinomycetota; class Actinomycetes; order Streptomycetales; family Streptomycetaceae; genus Streptomyces; species Streptomyces europaeiscabiei. The sequence continues at coordinate 23,626 of NZ_LRTR01000162.1, forward strand.
TGACGGTGTGCAGCTCGCCCCGCTTGACGCCGTGCACGAACGCGGCGAGCTCCTCCGCGTCGTTGCGCGGCGAGGGCACGCCGGCGTCGGCCAGGCGCTGGGTGGCCTGGGCCACTTCCGCGAGCAGCAGGTTCACGCAAGTCCTCCGTCGTGCTGGTCTACTCGTACGTGCCTTACGCGGCTGCCAGCTTCGCGGCCGAGTCCGCGTCGACGCAGGCCTGGATCACCGCGTCGAGTTCACCGTCCAGCACCTGGTCCAGGTTGTAGGACTTGAAGCCGACGCGGTGGTCCGAGATGCGGTTCTCCGGGAAGTTGTACGTGCGGATCTTCTCGGAGCGGTCGACGGTACGGACCTGGCTGCGGCGGGCGTCGGCGGCATTCTTCTCCGCCTCCTCCTGTGCCGCGGCGAGCAGCCTGGAGCGCAGGATACGCATCGCCTGCTCCTTGTTCTGCAGCTGGCTCTTCTCGTTCTGGCAGGAGGCGACGACTCCGGTGGGAAGGTGCGTGATGCGCACGGCGGAGTCGGTGGTGTTGACGGACTGCCCGCCGGGCCCGGAGGAGCGGTAGACGTCGATCCGCAGGTCGTTCGCGTGGATCTCGACGTCGACCTCCTCGGCCTCGGGGGTGACGAGCACGCCGGCCGCGGAGGTGTGGATACGGCCCTGGGACTCGGTCGACGGCACGCGCTGCACGCGGTGCACCCCGCCCTCGTACTTCAGCCGGGCCCAGACGCCCTGACCGGGCTCGGTGGCGCCCTGGCCGCCCTTGGTCTTCACGGCGACCTGGACGTCCTTGTAGCCGCCCAGCTCGGACTCGGTGGAGTCGATGATCTCGGTCTTCCAGCCGACGCGCTCGGCGTACCGGAGGTACATGCGCAGGAGGTCACCGGCGAAGAGGGCGGACTCGTCGCCGCCCGCGCCGGCCTTGATCTCCAGGATGACGTCCTTGTCGTCGCTGGGGTCGCGCGGGACGAGGAGCAGCCGCAGCTTCTCCGTCAGTTCCTCGCGCTGCTTCTCCAGCTCCTTGACCTCGGCGATGAAGTCCGGGTCGTCCGCCGCGAACTCCCGGGCGGTGTCGATGTCGTCGCCGGTCTGCTTCCAGGAGCGGTACGTGCCGACGATCGGGGTCAGCTCCGCGTAGCGCTTGTTCAGCTTGCGCGCGTTGGCCTGGTCGGCGTGGACCGACGGGTCGGCGAGCTTCTTCTCCAGGTCGGCGTGCTCCCCGACCAGTTCCTCGACCGCCTCGAACATCTCTCCGGCTCCCTGTACGACGTTGTGAGTAGGCCGCACCCATGGGCTGTGCCTGTGTGGGCCGTGCCTGTGCGCTGCACCGCAAAGCGCCGGTCCCGACGCCCCGGAGGGGCACCGCGGACCGGCGCTGGGGGCTCGCTACTTGTTGGCAGCGGCGGCCTTGCCGAAGCGGGCCTCGAAGCGGGCCACGCGGCCACCGGTGTCGAGGATCTTCTGCTTGCCCGTGTAGAACGGGTGGCACTCGGAGCAGACCTCGGCACGGATGGTGCCGCTCTGGATCGTGCTACGGGTGGTGAACGACGCGCCACAGGTGCAGCTGACCTGCGTGTCGACGTACTCGGGGTGAATGTCGCGCTTCAAGGTGTCTCCTAGTTTCGGGAGGGCGCCGGGTCGCTGTCGCGGGCTGCGAGAGCGTGAACCGGAGCCGACGTACCAGTCTGCCAGCACTGGTGCCATCTGCCCAAACCAGGGGGTGGGCTCAGGTATTCCCCACCGCGGTGGACAGAGCTGCGGGCAGTCGTTCCGCAGGGGCGGCACGGGTGGGCCCAGCGGCACCACGTAAGCGCCGGGCCGCGTGACCTCCCCCGCCCAGCACGCCCCGGGCGGTGCCTCTTGAGCGTGGTGGGCGACTGCCGGACCGTACGTGGCTGGTCGCGCAGTTCCCCGCACCCCCTCAGGTGCCGGCGGTCACCACGCCCTCGGCGGCCCCCGTCGCCGTGCCCTTCGTCGCCGACTTCGGGATCGTCCTGTCGGCCTTGAGCGCGGCCCAGACCTGCTTGGACTTCGCCTCGTCCACCAGCACACGGTTCGGGTCGGCGGGGTCGTACTGGACGGGCATCGTGACCATGGTCATGTTCTTGGAGGCGATGCCCTTGAGGCCGCTCGCGAAGGACGCGAGGTCCTTGACGGAGTCGAGGTCGGAGTCGGTGGTGACGGCGTCGGTCGCGGAGACGGCGAGGTCGTAGGCCTTCTTCGGGTCGCTGAGGATGCCGACGTCCTTGACCTGCTCGATGAGGGCCTTGATGAACGCCTGCTGAAGCTGGATGCGCCCGAGGTCGGACCCGTCGCCGACCCCGTGCCGGGTACGGACGAGGCCCAGCGCCTGCTTGCCCGTGAGGGTGTGCTCCCCGGCCTTCAGGTTCAGATGGCTGTCGGGATCCTTGATGTCCTTGGTCGTCGTGATGTCGACCCCGCCGAGGACGTTGATCAGCTTCTCGAAGCCCGCGAAGTCGACCTCGAGGTAGTGGTCCATGCGGATACCGGTCATGGATTCGACGGTCTTCACCGCACACGCCGCGCCCCCCGTGGAGTACGCCGAGTTGAACATCGCGTACGAGGCGGCCGGGTACGTCCTGCCCTTCGCGTCGGTGCACTCCGGCCGCTCGACGAGGGTGTCCCTGGGTATGGAGACCACGCTGGCCCGCTTGTGGCCCTCGTAGACGTGCACGACCATCGCCGTGTCGGAGCGGGCACTGCCGTCGTCCGTGCCGCCGCCGAGCTTCTTGTTGCTGCCCGAGCGGGTGTCGGAACCGAGGACGAGGATGTCCTGCGAGCCGTTGTCGACGTCGAGGGGCCGGTCGGTGCCGAGGGCCTGGTTGATGTCGACGCTCTTGAGGTTCTCGTTGAGCTTGAAGTACAGGTAGCCGATTCCGGTGCCGCCGAACACCAGGACGCCCGCGGCGGTCCAGACGACGGCGAGTGCCGCCCTGCTGTGCCCGTCACGTGACTTGCGGCGGCGGCCCCTGGCCGCGCGGTGGCGCGGGGCGGTGGTGCCGATCTTCCCCGATATGGCGGGGTCCGGCGTACTCTCGGCGGACATCTGCTCCTCGGTTCTCTTTCCGGTCGGTTACCCCCTGCGCTCAGGCCCAGGCCTGTCGGGTCGGATACGGCCATGACACTCCATGGTCGCTCCGTCCGGTCAGACGGGATATTCCGGGAAAGGGTTGCACAACGAACGGTGCCCATCGCGTGAGAGCGATGGGCACCGTGCGTGACGGATGGGCCCGGTGGGACCGGGCTCATCTGGTGTTTCAGCCGAGCAGGTCGTACTGGGCGTAGCTGGTGCCGACCGAGACCCGTGTGCTGAAGATCTCGCTCGTGGCCTTGCCGGTGCCCTTGTAGAGGTACAGCGTGCCGGCCGGTGTGCGGGCCAGGAGGTCCGCCTTGCCGTCGCCGCTCACGTCACCGGGAGTGATGAGCGTGTTGTAGGCACTCCAGTCCGAGCGGACCTTCACGCGGGCGGCGAAGGCGCCGGTGCCGGACTTGCCGGTGCCCTTGTAGAGGTAGACGTTCGAGCCGGTCTTGGTGCGCGCGATCAGGTCGGCCTTGCCGTCGCCGGTGAAGTCGCCGTGACCGAGTACCGCGTTGTACGAGTTCCAGCCCGTGCCGACCTTGACGCGGGTACCGAAGGAACCGGTGCCCTTGCCGGGGTAGATCCACAGGGCGCCCGCCGAGTCGACCGAGAGCAGGTCGGGCAGGGCGTCACCGGTCACGTCACCGGGGGTGACGATCCGGGTGCGGGTCTTCCAGTCGTCGAAGAGCTGCGTGGTCGTCCAGGTGTCGGACGAGGCCGACCGCCGCCGCCAGAAGACGTCACCGTCGGAGGAGCGGCGCAGGACGAAGTCCTGGTAGCCGTCCCGGTTCAGGTCGGTCTGCTGGACGAGGTTGTAGCCCGTCCAGCTGCCCTCGGCGGTCAGGGCCTTGCGGTCGCCGAGCTTGGACCCCGTGGAGGCGCGGACGTAGCCCGTGCCGGTCTCCTTGTTGCGCAGGAAGACGTCGGCCTTGCCGTCCCGGGTGATGGCGGCGTCGTCAACCCTCGGGTAGGTCGCGCCGACGTACTTGCTGACCTTCGCGAAGACCGGGTACGCGCCCTTCTCCACGCAGTCCAGGACGCCCCACGAGACGACGCCGACGACCTTGTTGTTGACGATGAGCGGGCCACCGGAGTCACCGTTGCAGGTGGCGGTGGTCGTGGCGTCGGTGCCGCCGGCGGGCGGACCCGCGCAGACCATGTGCCCCTTGACGAAGTAGCCGCCCCAGGTGTTCCCGCAGGTCGTGTCGCTGACGATCGGCAGCGTGGCCGTCTTCAGCGTCTCCGAGATGTCCTGGGTCTTGGAGCTGGTACGGCCCCACCCGTAGACCTTGGCCTTGGTGCCGGCCTTGTACGAGGTGGTGTCGTCCGACGTCGTCATCTTGATCGGCGTGGCCTTGACCGGCGACGCCAGCGTCAGGACGGCGACGTCGTTGTCGATCGCGTCCTCGTTCCACGAGGAGTGGTTCCACTGACGTGAGACCGCGGTAGCGGTACCGCCGTGGTAGTCGAGGTGGTCAAGACTGCCGTCGTCGTTGTAGACGGCCGTGGGCAGCCGGTCGGTGCCGGTGACGATCTCGCCGTACGCGGCCCAGTCGTAGTAGTCCTTGTCGACACAGTGCGCGGCGGTGAGGATCTTCGTCGGCGAGACGACCGTACCGCCGCAGAAGAACCCGAGATCCAGGCTCGGGTCGTAGTACCAGAGCTGCGCCATCCAGGGCGCCGAGCCGATCGTGGTCTCCGAGCCGCCGATGATCTGGGCGGACTGCTCCAGGCCACCGTCCGAACTCGCGCTCGACGACGGTTCCCGCTCGGCCACCTTCGCGGTGTCATCCGCCGCCATCGCCTTGGCGATCCGTACGTCCGCCTCGTTGGGCGTCGGGCCGTTGTCGGCGGTCGCCCCACTCGCGGACGACATCAGCAGCGTCCCGGCTATCGCGGCGGCAAGGGCTCCGGACAAAGGTCTAGCCACTCAATTCCCCCCTGGGAGTGCAATGGTTTGATCAGAGCATGAAGACCGTGATCGTACACGTGTCCCATATAGAAAACTGGGGCCACCCTCACAAAGGAGGGTGACCCCAGCGCTCTGCCGTGCGGACTAGTCGCCGCCGTTGCCCGGCGTCGTCTTCTGGATCTGCATCAGGAACTCGGCGTTCGACTTCGTCTGCTTCATCTTGTCGAGAAGCAGCTCGACGGCCTGCTGCTGGTCGAGGGCGTGCAGCACCCGGCGCAGCTTCCAGACGACGGCGAGTTCGTCGGGGGCGAGCAGGATCTCTTCCTTACGCGTACCGGACGCGTCCACGTCCACCGCGGGGAAGATCCGCTTGTCCGCGAGCTTCCGGTCGAGCTTCAGCTCGGCGTTGCCCGTGCCCTTGAACTCCTCGAAGATCACCTCGTCCATGCGGGACCCGGTGTCCACCAGCGCGGTGGCGAGGATGGTCAGCGAGCCGCCGTCCTCGATGTTGCGGGCCGCACCGAAGAAGCGCTTCGGCGGGTACAGGGCGGTCGAGTCGACACCACCGGACAGGATGCGGCCGGAGGCCGGCGCCGCCAGGTTGTAGGCACGGCCCAGACGCGTGATCGAGTCGAGCAGCACGACCACGTCGTGGCCCAGCTCGACGAGTCGCTTGGCACGCTCGATGGCGAGCTCGGCGACCGTCGTGTGGTCCTCGGCCGGGCGGTCGAAGGTCGAGGAGATGACCTCGCCCTTCACCGACCGCTGCATGTCGGTGACCTCTTCCGGACGCTCGTCGACAAGGACGACCATCAAGTGGCACTCGGGGTTGTTGACGGTGATCGCGTTGGCGATCGCCTGCAGGATCATGGTCTTGCCGGTCTTCGGCGGGGCCACGATCAGACCACGCTGGCCCTTACCGATCGGCGCGACGAGGTCGATGATGCGGGTGGTGAGCACGCCCGGGTCGGTCTCCAGACGGAGCCGGTCCTGCGGGTAGAGCGGCGTCAGCTTGTTGAACTCCGGGCGGCCACGGCCCGATTCGGCGGCCATGCCGTTCGCGGAGTCGAGGCGGACCAGCGCGTTGAACTTCTCGCGGCGCTCGCCGTCCTTGGGCTGACGGACCGCGCCGGTGACGTGGTCACCCTTGCGCAGGCCGTTCTTGCGGACCTGGGCGAGCGACACGTACACGTCGTTCGGGCCCGGCAGGTAGCCCGACGTACGGATGAACGCGTAGTTGTCGAGGATGTCCAGGATGCCCGCGACGGGGATCAGGACGTCGTCGTCGGCGAGCTGCGGCTCCGGAGCGCCGATCTCGTCACGGCCACGACGGCCACGACGGTCCCGGTAACGGCCGCGACGGCCACGGCGTCCGCCGTCGAAGTCGTCGTCGTCCTGCGGGCCGTTGTCACGCTGACGGTCCTGGCGGTCCTGGCGGCCGCCCTGCTGCTGGCTCTGCTGCTGGCCGCGGTCACGCTGCTGCTGGCCACCGCCGCCCTGCTGCTCGTCGCTCTTGCCCCGACGGCCGCGCTCGGTGCGGTCGGTGCGCTCGGTGCGGTCGGTGCGGTCGGTGCGCTCACCGCGGTCACGGCCACGGTCACGACGGCCCTGACGGCCCTCGCCGCCCTGGTCACCGTCGCCCTGGGCCTGGGCCTGGGCGGACGTCTCGGCCTTGGGCTCGCTCTTGGCCTCGGCGGTGACCGTCTCGGGGCTGCCCGCGTCGGCGGTGGCACGGCGCCGACGGCGCTCGGTGGGCGCCTCGTCGCCGCCGGCCGGCTGGCCGGGGATCTCGATCTGCTGCTGGGCCACGGCCTTCTCGGCCTTCTCGGCGGGCGCCTCGGCCTTCTTGGCAGCGGCCTTCTCGGCCGGGGCGGCGTCATCGCCCGTGCGCGCCTTGGAGGTGGCGCGGCGCTTCGGCTTGGTCTCGGCGGCTGCCTCGGCCTTCGCCGGGGCACCCCCTCCCGCCTGCGCGTCCTTGATGACCTCGATCAGCTGGCTCTTGCGCATACGCGCGGTGCCCCTGATGCCGAGGCCGGATGCGACCTGCTGCAGCTCGGCCAGCACCATGCCCTCGAGGCCGGTGCCACGGCGCCGCCGGGAGCCGGCACCGCTGGCAGGCGCGGCGTCCGTGGCGGGCGCGGCAGCGGTGTCCTCGACACGTGCGCCCATCAGATCGGTGGTGTCGCTCACGAAGGGTCCTTCCCTGGAGCGGACGTCGGCCTTCTGGCTCGGCGACCGTTTGTGCTGTCCGGCTTCGGTCCTGTTCGGGTGGACCGTGCCGGGGCGGTGGTCCGCCAAAGGAGGCGGCGGAGGAAAATTTCTGATGATTCGGCGCTTGTCCGAGCCGTGGCACTGAGTGTCTGTGTCACGCGGCTCGGCCACGCCGGTTCCGGGGCCTGCTCAGCAGACCGCTCAGTGCCTGCGTACGGCGTAGAGCTTGACGTACGAAGCGCAGTGCGGCTTGGGAGACTCCCGGAAGAATGGCTGTCCCGAACTGGGACGATAAGCACCTCGCCATGGCTGAGGCAGGTGCAGACTTGAGGTTAACACTACCGGATCCAACAAACATTCCCCCTCTCGAAATCCGGCAACCGAACGACTATTCGCCGCCGCTGCCGGCGCCGGGTTCGACGACGGTGGTGGTGAGCGGCATGACGCACGCCCCTCGGGCATCGAGGTCCAGCCGGTTGGCGGCCCAGCCCGAACCCGCGAGATCGGCCACCTTGTCGGCACTGGCCTCGTCGGCCAGGGCCAGGACCGTGGGTCCGGCGCCGGAGATGACCGCCGGGACGCCGTCGGCCCGCAGACGCTCGACCAGAGCCGCGCTCTCCGGCATGGCGGGCGCCCGGTACTCCTGGTGCAGCCGGTCCTCGGTGGCCGGCAGCAGCAGCTCGGGACGCCTGGTCAGGGCTTCCACGAGGAGGGCCGCCCGGCCCGCGTTGGTTGCAGCGTCGACGTGCGGGACGGTGCGCGGGAGCAGTCCGCGCGCCGTCTCCGTCAGAACAGGCTTTCCGGGCACGAAAACCACCGGAACGATGGAATCCGCGGGCTCCATCCTGATCGCCCGCGCGGCGCCGCCCTCCATCCAGGAGAGCGTGAAGCCGCCGAGGAGACAGGCCGCGACGTTGTCGGGGTGGCCCTCGATCTCCGTGGCCAGTTCGAGCAGCGCGGCGTCGTCGAGCCGGTTGTCGCCGCCTATGGTCACGGCGCGGGCGGCGACGATGCCGGCGCAGATGGCGGCGGAGGAGGAGCCGAGGCCGCGGCCGTGCGGGATGCGGTTGGCGCACACGATCTCGAGGCCCCGGGGCTGCCCGCCCAGCAGGTCGAAGGCGGTGCGCAGGGAACGCACGAGCAGATGCCGCTCGTCGCGCGGGAGTGTCTCGCTGCCCTCCCCCGCGATGTCGACGTGCAGGCCGGAGTCGGCCACCCGGACGACCACGTCGTCGTAGAGCCCCAGCGACAGGCCCAGGGCGTCGAAGCCCGGGCCGAGGTTGGCGCTGGTGGCGGGAACGCGCACCCGTACGGCGGCGGCGCGGAACGCTGGACCGGCCATCGCTCGATGACTCTCCTTGAGCTGCGAGATTGACGATTGTCGAATGACATTCGATGCCTACGTGAGGACCCTGCGGCCGTTCAGGACGGCGCTGCGCCGCACCCCTGCGGGGCATATGCGGCGGGCGGGTTCACTACAGCCTATCGAAGGAAGGTTCTGTGGCGACATAGGGCGCACAGGAGGCGCACGATGCGTGTCGTAAGCCCCCCGTGCACCCTCTGTCGGGTCCTGTCAGGGTTATCCCCCGGGAATCGGCGTCTACGCGCGACTCCCAGGCCTTTCGAACGGCTGGGCGAGAGGATACGCCCGGGACGAGCGAAGGCTACGCGAGACCGAGGCGCTCGGCCGCCGTCGCCGCGTCCACCGGGACCGTGACCGGCTGCGGGGCGCCCGCGACGGCCCAGTCGGGGTCCTTGAGGCCGTTGCCGGTGACCGTGCAGACGATGGTCTGGCCCGGGTCGACCTTGCCCTGCTCGGCGGCCTTCAGCAGACCGGCCACGGAGGCGGCGGAGGCGGGCTCCACGAAAACGCCCTCCTGAGCGGCCAACAGCCGGTAGGCGCGCAGGATCTCACGGTCCGTCACCTCGTCGATGAAGCCGCCCGACTCGTCCTTCGCGGCCAGGGCGTAACTCCAGGACGCGGGGTTGCCGATACGGATCGCGGTGGCGATCGTCGACGGGTCCTTGACGATCTCACCGCGCACGATCGGGGCGGAGCCGGAGGCCTGGAAGCCCCACATGCGGGGGGTCTTCGCGGCGATGCCGTCGGCGGCGTACTCCTTGTAGCCCTTCCAGTACGCCGTGATGTTGCCCGCGTTACCCACCGGCAGGACGTGGATGTCGGGCGCATCGCCGAGCATGTCCACGATCTCGAACGCGGCGGTCTTCTGGCCCTCGATCCGCACCGGGTTCACCGAATTGACCAGCGCCACAGGGTAGTTGTCGCTGAGTTCCCGCGCGAGGGTGAGGCAGTCGTCGAAGTTGCCGTCGACCTGGAGGATCTTCGCGCCGTGCACCAGGGCCTGGCCCATCTTGCCCAGCGCGATCTTCCCGCGCGGGACGAGCACGGCCGAGACCATGCCCGCACGTACGGCGTAGGCGGCCGCGGAGGCAGAGGTGTTGCCCGTGGAGGCACAGATGACTGCCTTCGCACCCTCTTCCTTCGCCCGCGTGATGGCCATGGTCATACCGCGGTCCTTGAAGGACCCGGTCGGGTTGGCACCCTCCACCTTGAGGTGGACCTCGCAGCCCGTGCGCTCGGAGAGCACCTGCGCGGGCACGAGGGGCGTGCCGCCCTCGCGGAGCGTCACGACCGGCGTGCTGTCGGAGACGGGCAGCCGGTCCCGGTACTCCTCGATGATTCCGCGCCACTGGTGGGTCATTGCTGGTTACTCTCCTTCAACCCGCATGATGCTGGCGACACCCCGCACGGTGTCGAGGTTGCGCAGTGCTTCGACGGTCCCGCTGAGGGAGGCGTCGGAGGCGCGATGGGTGACGACGACGAGAGAGGCCTCGCCGCCGCCGTCTTGCCGTCCTTGCTGCCGCACCGTATCGATCGATACGCCGTGCTCCGCGAACACGGTCGCCACCTGGGCGAGAACACCCGGTTTGTCGGCGACGTCAAGGCTGATGTGGTACCGGGTGACGACCTCGCCCATCGGCGAGACCGGCAGGGCGGCGTACGCGGACTCGCCGGGCCCGGTGGAGCCCGCGAGCCGGTTGCGGCACACGGCCACGAGGTCGCCGAGCACGGCCGAGGCGGTGGGGGCACCGCCCGCGCCCGGCCCGTAGAACATCAGCTGCCCGGCGGCGTCCGACTCCACGAACACGGCGTTGTAGGCGCCGCGTACGGAGGCGAGCGGGTGGGTCAGCGGGATCATCGCGGGGTGCACGCGCGCGGTGACGGAGCCGCCGTCCGCGGCCCGCTCGCAGATGGCGAGCAGCTTGATGGTGCAGCCCATGTTCCTGGCGGAGGCGAAGTCGGCCGCCGTCACCTCGGTCATGCCCTCGCGGTACACGTCGTCGAGCCGTACGCGCGAGTGGAAGGCGATACCGGCGAGGATCGCGGCCTTGGCGGCGGCGTCGAAGCCCTCGATGTCGGCGGTCGGGTCGGCCTCTGCGTATCCCAGGGCGGTGGCCTCGTCGAGGGCCTCCTGATATCCGGCGCCCGTGGAATCCATCTTGTCGAGGATGAAATTGGTGGTGCCGTTGACGATGCCCATCACCCGGTTGATCTTGTCGCCGGCGAGGGACTCGCGCAGCGGCCGGATCAGCGGGATGGCACCGGCGACGGCGGCCTCGTAGTAGAGGTCCGCGTCGTGGTCCCCGGCGACGGCGTGCAGCGCTGCGCCGTCCTGGGCGAGAAGGGCCTTGTTGGCGGAGACGACGGAGGCGCCGTGCTCGAACGCGGTGGTGATGAGGGAGCGGGCGGGCTCGATACCGCCGATGACCTCGACGACGACGTCGATGTCCCCCCGTTTGACCAGGGCGGTCGCGTCGGTGGTGACGAGCGCCGGGTCGATGCCCTCACGCACCCGGGAGGGCCGCCGGACCGCCACACCCGCGAGCTCGACCGGGGCGCCGATGCGTGCGGCGAGGTCGTCGGCGTGCGTCGTCATGATGCGCGCCACCTCTGAGCCGACAACCCCACAGCCCAGCAGCGCCACCTTCAGCGGACGCGTACGCATCATCCGACCTCGTTTCCTCACATACCGACATACCGAATACGGTGGAACCAGTCTCACTCACCGGACGGGAGTTTCTATCCCTCGTCCGGATCGTGAGACATCTATTTCATTTTCACCGGGCCGGAAGACGGAGATCTTTCGGCCCGGGTTTCTCCGGGACTTCTTTTGTGCGGCGATCGCCTGTCGGGTGGAGTCACCCCACTGACCACCGGTCGGATACAGACCAGCGGTCGGTTCAGCAGACCATCGGTCGGATCAACAGACCACCGGTCAGATCACCCGACGTCGAGCCGGAGAAGATCCTCCTCCGTCTCCCGGCGGACGATGACACGGGCCTCTCCATCATTGACGGCGACGACCGGCGGGCGCAGTACGTGGTTGTAATTGCTCGCCATCGAACGGCAGTACGCGCCGGTGGCCGGTACGGCGATCAGGTCACCCGGTGCCAGGTCCGCCGGCAGGAACGCGTCCTTCACCACGATGTCACCACTCTCGCAGTGCTTGCCGACCACACGCGCGAGCATCGGCTCGGCGTCGGAGGTCCGGGACACCAGCGCGACGCTGTACTCGGCGTCGTACAACGCGGTCCGGATGTTGTCGGACATGCCCCCGTCGACGGAGACGTACGTCCGCAGCCCGTCCAGCGGCTTGGTGGTGCCGACCTCGTACAGCGTGAAGGCGGTGGGCCCGACGATGGCGCGGCCCGGCTCGACGGAGATACGGGGGGTGCGCAGCTTGGCGGCCTCGCACTCCCGGTTGACGATCTCGGTGAGCGCCTTGGCGATCTCGTGGGGCTCGCGGGGGTCGTCGTCGCTGGTGTAGGCGATGCCGAGCCCGCCGCCGAGATCGATCTCGGGCAGCTCGACACCGTGTTCGTCACGGATATCCTTGAGCAGCCCGACGACACGGTGGGCCGCGACCTCGAACCCGGACGTGTCGAAGATCTGTGACCCGATGTGCGAGTGGATCCCGATGACTTCGAGGCCGTCGAGCTTGAGCGCCCGCCGCACGGCCTCCGCGGCCTTCCCGCCGGCCAGCGGAATCCCGAACTTCTGGTCTTCGTGTGCGGTGGCGATGAACTCGTGCGTGTGGGCCTCGACGCCGACGGTGACGCGGATCTGCACCTTCTGCCGCCTGCCGAGCGACTGCGCGATGTGGGCGACCCGCACGATCTCCTGGTAGGAGTCGAGGACGATACGGCCGACGCCGGCCTCGATGGCACGGTGGATCTCGTCGGTGGACTTGTTGTTGCCGTGGAAGGCGATGCGGTCGGCGGGCATACCGGCGGACAGGGCGGTCGCGAGCTCGCCGCCGGAGCAGACGTCGAGGTTGAGCCCTTCCTCGTGCAGCCAGCGCACGATGGCCCGGGACAGGAAGGCCTTCCCCGCGTAGAACACGTCGGCGTCCTGCCCGAACGCCGTACGCCAGGCGCGCGCCCGCGCCCGGAAGTCGGTCTCGTCGACGAAGTACGCCGGCGTGCCGAACTCCTCCGCGAGCGTCTTCACATCGATCCCCCCGACGCTGACGACTCCGTCGTCCGTGCGGGTGACGGTCTGCGCCCACACCTTCGGGTCCAGCGTGTTCAGGTCGGCGGGCGGGGCGGCGTAGTGCCCCTCGGGAAGCACGTCGGCGTGACGGGGACCGGCGGGGTGTGCGGAACGGCTCATGTCTGTACGGCTTTCTGTGGACTCTCTGGGCTCTGCGCGTGGGAGCTTCGGGCTTGAGGGCTTTGGCTGTCGGCGTCGGCTGTCGGCTGTCGGCTTGACTGTCAGCTTGCCTGTCGGCTTCCGCTGTCGGCTGTCTGGTCCTTGAGCTCCGCGGCTCGCCTCAGAGGTATTCGGGTGCGTCGATGCCGAGCAGGGACAGGCCGCCGGCCAGCACCGTCCCGGCGGCTTCGGCAAGCGCCAGCCGGGCCCGGTGGGCGGCCGAGGGTTTCTCGTCGCCGCGCGGCAGCACCGTGTGCTGGAAGGCGAGCAGGGCGTCGGCGATGACGACCAGGTGCCGGGCGAGACGATCGGGAGCGCGGTGCGTGGCCGCTCGGGCGAGGGTGGAGGGGTATGCGGTGAGGGCGGTGATGAGGGGGGTGGTGGCGTCGGGGGTGGTGAGGGAAGTGGGGCGCACGGAGGGCCGGTTCGCGGCGACCGGGGCGCTCGGGGTGTCCGCGGGGTCCGGGTCGCCCGAGGCGGAAGCAGTGTCCAAGGCGCCCGGGGTACCGGTGAAGCCGAGTGCCGCGGCGTTGCGGGTGAGCGCGCGGGCTCGGGCGTGGGCGTAGCGGACCCGGAAGAGGGGGTTTCCGGCCCGCTGTACGAGGTGGTCCGCAGTGATCCGGGGGCGGTCGTGGGCGGCCGGGTGCAGGAGCGCCCAGCGGAGCGCGTCGGGGCCGAGGGGGGTGGGGTCTTCCGGCGCGGGGACGGGGCGGAGGTCGATGGGTGCGTCGGGCGCGGTGGCCGTGTCCGGGTCGCTGGGCCGAGCGTCCGGGTCGCTGGGCCGAGCGTCCGGGTCGCTGGGCCGATGGGGTTCGGTGACCTTGCCGGGCCGACCGGAGTCGCCGGGCTCACGGGGCGGGCCGGGGTGAACGGCGTGGTCGAGGTTGTCGGGGTTGTCGGGGTGGTCGAGGTCGTTGGCCTTGTCGGCGGCCTGGGGCCGCATGTGATCGACCTCTACGCGACCGCCCTGACTGGCGACGATCCGTACGAGCGCGTCGGCGACGACTTCCGCCCGGATGTCGTACGGGATCCGCAGCCGGACGACCTGCCCGGTGAGGGTGTCGCTGTGGCCGTACGGGAGGGGGCCGGGGCCTTGGCCGTCCCGGGTGCCCCCGGCTCCTTGGATCCGGCGCACCAGCGCCGTGACGGCGGCCCGGTCGAGATGGATGTTGAGGAACCCGGGGCCGGTGATCTCGACGGCGGCGACGCCCTCGCTCCGGCTGAGGTGGGACCGCAGTATCTCGGCGACCTGCAGCGGCGGCCGTCCGGCGGGCCGGGCCAGCTGCAACGCGATGTTCGTCGCGTAGTCCCCGCTCCCTCCGGGCCCCGGCGGAGTCACCACGGCCCGTGCCGGCACCGCCACGCTCAGCTCCCCCTCCTCCACAGCACGACGCACCGCGCGCAGCACGGTGCGGGAGAGCTCGACGGGGGTCACGGGGACAAGCGTAGGGGAGGAGGGGGGTGGGTATGCGAGCCGGTTTACCCCGGGGTCCGGGATGTGGACGGGGCGGGAGGCGACGGGACGCCGCGGCGAGGGGCGGGAGGTCACGAAGGGGGAAGGGCCGGAGGGTCCTGGGGGTGGAGGGCGAGAGATCGCCGGTGCGAAGGCCCGAAGGCCGCTGGGATGAGGTGCGACAGACGCCGCGGTGAGGGGCGAGAGGTAGACGGTGGTGGAGGGTGGTGGAGGGCTCGGTCGGCCGGGGATTCGCGCGCTGCATGGTGACGGTCGGACGGATGGCGAAGCGGCGTCGGGGGGCGGGGCCGCCCGAGGTCCGCGAGGTCCGCGAGGTCCGCGAGGTCCGCGAGGTCCGCGAGGTCCGCGAGGTCCGCGAGGTCAGTTTCCGGTTCGGCCAGCGCGTTCCGCGCGCTCGGTGTGGTCGCTCCCGCCAACCGGGGCGCCTGCGGGGGTGGGACCATCGGCTTCGATCCCGTACGACACGACTTCGCCGCCCCCTGCATTGCCTCGTTCCATCAACTTCCTTACGAGGGCAACGAGTTCGGTCGGATCGAAGGGCTTGGCGAGGAACGCGTCGACACCGACATCGAGCCCGGCCTCGACCTCGTACTGCGAACAGGCGCTGATGATGGCGAGCGGAAGGCGTCGCGTCCGGGGGTCGCCACGGAGCCGGGCGGCGGTACGGAGGCCGTCGAGGCGGGGCATGACCACGTCGAGGGTGATGAGGTCGGGCCGCACCTGATGAACGACGTCCAGGCACTCGGCACCATCAGCCGCGGTCACCACCTCGAAGCCCTCCAGCTCGAGGTTGACCCTGATCAGCTGCCGGATGACCTTGTTGTCGTCCACAACAAGCACCCGGCCGGACGCGCCTGGCACAACTCGAGAGTAGGTCCGCGCCCACCGCCGCGTCCGGGTTTTCCCCACTTCCACCCCCTGCGGGCGGTCTCCCCCCAGCTCAACCTCACCCTCCACACCCGCAAAAACCCGTTCATGATCTCCCTCGGAGAGCTGGTAGGGTTCTACCCGTCGCCGCCGAACAAGGCGCCCGACACGCCCCCGTAGCTCAGGGGATAGAGCAACGGCCTCCGGAGCCGTGTGCGCAGGTTCGAATCCTGCCGGGGGCACCTTGCATGAGGTGCCCAAAGACCCCGTCACCAGCGGAAACGCTGAGGCCGGGGTCTTCGCGTATGTGCAGCCGTATGCCGCTCGGAGCGGCCGTATGTCGGGTGCTGTGGACTATGTGTGGACTGGCCGCAGGGCACGAATCCGCAGGTGGGGCCAGGGAAACGACGAGGCCCCCGGACCGTAGTCCAGGGGCCATCATGGCGCAGGTGCACGTGTCGGAGGTGTGTCGGGATCAGGTTCCCTTGCCGGGCCCGTCCTCCTGGTCGTCGTCCTCCCCGAGGAGTTCGGCGATCCGACGGTTGGCGACGTCTTGCCGACCGTCGAGGCACTTCGCGTAGCGGCTCAAGAGCACCTCGACGCTGTTGCCCGCACGCTCCGCAACCTCGGTGGGGTCCACGCCAGCGTTGAGCCAGGACGACAGAGCGGCGTGCCGCAGGTCGTACGGGCGGGCAGCCAGCGGCGAGGCCACCTGTTCCGGCGTGAGCGCCAGGTGCCGCGCCTCGTCCCAGACACGCCAGTACGTGGTGGAGGCGACCACTCCCCCGCGCTCATTGGCGAACAGCCGGCCGTCCTTGGCCGTACCGAACTCCTCGATGTGCGCGAGCAGGATGCGGACGAGGCGGGGCGGAATCGGAACAATGCGGGTCTCGTTCGCGGGCCGGTTCTTGAGCCCGCGGTTGTCGTGCACCTCCCCCGTGCCAGTCCAACGCTTGCCGACGGTGGGACGGCTCTTCTCCAGGATCAACGAGCCCCACCCGGTTTCCGGCAGCGTGCAGTCCGGACGACGCAGCGCCACCGCTTCCGCCGGCCGAAGTCCACCGAAGTACATGCAGGCGAAAAGCGCGACCATGCGGCGCCCACGAGCCCGACGGTAGCCACCGACGTACGAGACAGCGCCAAGGAGTTCAGCAGCCTGCCGCGGGTTCACCACGACTCGGCGGTCTACTTCCTTGGCCACCTTCGGCAGCTTCCACTTCACGAGCGTGACCGGGTTCTCCGGGAGCTCCCCCAGCTCGACCGCATAGGCCAGGGCGTTGAACAGGACGGCCCGCTTGCGCCGCACCGTCTCAGCGGCAGCCGGGGCCCCGGACAACGTGAGCTTGAGCGAGTCGAGAACGCTGCGGATATCTGCCGCATTCTTGAGCGTGGCCAGCGACAGCGAGGCTTTGGCGACCCAGCGGAGGGCATTGGCGATGTCAACTGGCGGCGCTTCCTCGTCCGGGGCTTGGACGACGAAGGCCCAGCCGCGCAGGGCACGCCGCAACACCTCGTCTGCCGGACGACCGGGCCGGTCGCCCAGGAGCTGAGTCGTGACGAGTGTCATCGTCTCGTTCAGGCTGTCACGCGAGTTCGGGGCAGCATGCGGCCACTTCATGGCGACGTAAGCCCGCGCGAAGTCGTACCAGGAGAGGGACTCTTTGACCGGTGCCATGGAGTCCGGCAGCCCGGTGTCCGTGTCGAATGCCTCGCCCTTTTGCGCAGCCCGAAGCAGCTTCGCGCGGAAGTTGTCAGCGAGCGCCTTGGTCCGAAAGGTCTCGGAGAACGGTGGGACGTCCCCGACCTTCCAACGCACGTCGTATGACGGCGTCTTGTACGGCCGCTTGCGGATGCCCCACACCTTCACGTCATGCGACTTCACGCCGCCTCCCCAAGTCCGTGAAGCCACGCGGTGAAATCACTGCGCCAGAAGCGGAGTTCACCGTTCGGGAGCTTGATCGCTTCCGGAGCCTGTCCCAGCTCACGCCAGCGGTAAAAGGTGCGGCGAGAGATTCCACCCAGTTCGGTGAGGACCTGCGGGACAGTCATCAGTTCGTCTCGTCGGCGATCCACGCCGAGTCTCCTTCCGTGTCGGGGGTGGCGTCGGGCGTACGCGATGTCGCGAACCAGGTCTCAGCAGCGGTCAGGCCAGTGCCGGCGAAGCGCCAGTGCGAGAGGACGAGGACGGTGTCCGGATCGGGCAGCGGATGGCCTGCTTCGGCGGCGCGTTCGCGGGTGAGTGCTTCGTTGTGGTCGGCGCGTTCCTGGCGGAGGGCGCCGAGGGTGACGGAGTAGGCGCGGGACTTGGTGGAGAAGTGGCCGCGGAAGCCGAGCATGTGGGCCCACTTGCGCAGGCGCAGGTCTTCGAGTTCGGGGCGGGCGCCGAGGTGCCAACAGGTGAGGATCAGCTGTCGGGCGTGGTCGGTGACGCCGGAGCCGATGAGGTCGGTGATCGGGTTGCGGATGGGGCGGTCGAGGGTGCCGGCGGTCTCGGCGCCCTTGGTCGCGTACTTCGCGATGTATGAGGCGACGGCGCGGCTGGAGAGTTCCGAGGTGCCCGCGAAGTCGGCCGAGCGGATGGGACGGACGTCGAGCTGTTTGCCGAAGCGGAAGGTGTAGGGGCGTGCGTCCAGGACAGGGCCGGGGGCTTCGGCAAGGCGCGCCGACGTGCGGATTGTGTCGGTGAGGAGTTCGGTCGTTGCCCAGGACGGTGGGGTGTCTTCGGCGCCCTCAGGGCCGTCGAGACGGATGACGGCATGGAAGTGGACAGCGCCGCGTTGCTGGTACTCGGCGACCTTGGCGTACGAGACCTTGAGGCTGTCGCGGAGTTCCGAGCGAGTGAGGCCCGCGCGGGAGGCGAGTTGCTGGCGCAGGTAGGTGGTGAAGCGGGCCCACAGGGCGCCGGCGTGTGCGTTCCACAGGACGGCGGCGCGGTAGTCGTACCGGTCGGGGTCGAGCGGGGTACCGAGGGCGGGGTCGTCCTCCGGGTGGGCCCCGCCGCAGCGGCACCGGCCGCCGTTGGGGCGGTTGTGAACGGGGCCGAAGGAAGGGGCGGTGAAGGTGGCGAAGACGCGGGGGTGTTGGGCGACGGCAGGGCCGATGCCCTTGCCGCCGCTCAGTCCGGCCGTGACGAGGTGGAACGTGTCCTTGCGGTACACCTCAGCGCAGGCGGCGCACCGGGTGGCACGTCGGTTGTTGCAGCGGATGAGGAGCTGTCCGGCCGGAAGGTCGGTGTCGGCGATCTCCCGGACGATCTCTCCAGTTGAGGCATGGACGTCGAGTCGGTGGCCCTCCATGCGGACGGGCCGCTCGCAGCCGCCAAGATGCTGGATCTGTCGGGCGTATGCACCCAGGTCGCCGTGTCGGGCGAGGCTGGCCAGGTGACGGATGGCTCCGAGGGGAGCCGGGGGACGCATGTGCGGGTTCCTCCTTGCAGGGGTTCAGGTGTGACGGGCCCGCCCCTTCTGTCGAGGGGGCTAGACAGTGTGGGTAAGGGTGGGCCCGTGGAGCTGTCGCGTCAGAGGTAGGTCAGCGGTGGGTCAGGAGGGAGCGGATGACGACGGCGCACACGGCGACCGAGGCGGCCGTGACCGCGACGGCGAGGAGCATGGAAACGAGGACGGTGCCGACGACCAGGACCACGGCGGTGCCGCCGCCGACGAGGGCGAGCACGGTGCCGGGGGTGAGCTGGACTGCGGGGCGGGACGGGGCCGGAGTGGCGGGGACCGGTTGCGGGGTCAGGGCCGCCGAGGTGACGGCGCCGGTCGGCTCGACGAGGACGGGCGGGGTGACCAGGCCGGTCGGCTGAGGCATGGTCGGGATCTTCGGCCGGAGCATGGACGAATCTCCTTTCTCGGTTACTTGACGAGGGAGTTGATGACGGGGGCCAGCAGGCTGTCGGCGATGAGGTAGCCGCCGAGGAGGAGCACGGTGATGAGCCACCAGGGCGGGCGGATGAGCTTGACGCCCAGGACCCCGACGCAGAGCAGGGCAAGCCAGAGCGGTACGTCCATGCGGTTGATCTCCTGTCAGGTCAGGCCGAGCAGCGGTGGGTGCGGGCGGCGAGTTCGGCGGCGGCGCAGGAGTCGTACTCGGCGGAGAAGTCGCAGCGGGGCGCGGTACAGGCGGCCAGGTGGCGGTGCTTGCCGCGTTCGATGTAGGAGGCGACGTTCACGGGGCCGATACGGCGGACGTTGCGGAAGCGGCGGTGCATGGCGGGACTCCTTTTCAGAGGTGAGCGGCGACGGACGCGGTCATGGACGGGGGCAGGCCGAGCCGGGCGCGTACGACGTCGGGGTCGGCCGGGTGGCCAGTGGTGGAGTGGTGTTCGTCGGCCAGGGCGCGGACGCGGTCGACGAGGGCGGGCGGGAGCGCGACGGCGGGGACGGGTGCCGGGGCCCGAGCGGGGGTGTGGTCGGCCACCGGTTCGGCAGTGGTGGTGGCCGGTTCGCTGGTGGTGGGCTCAGTGGTGGGGTCGGAGACAGGGACTGTGGGCGATGCGGGGAGCGTGTCTCGGTCTGGCACGTCGACGGCCGGCGGGACGGCGGGCGGTTCGTCATGCGAAACAGTCGTCGACGGAACCGGGGCAACTGGCCTTTGCCGGGGGTGGTGGGGAGCGTGGGCGAGGAGGGTTCCGCCGAAGAAGGCGACGGCCGGCCAGCCCGCGACCATCACGCGGAGCCAGGCGGGGACGTGGTCGAGGTCGAGGAGCCCGGCAGTGGCGACATTGGCGCCGAGGGAGGCGGCCAGGGCCACCAGGAACCACAGACGTGGTCCCCCAGCCCCCTCCCCCGCTTCCTGGGCCTGCCGCATCCGGCGCCAGGCAGCGACCAGCAGCAGGTCGACACTGACGGGGTAGGCCCACGCCTTCCAGCCGCCCTGTCCGGCCGCAGCCGCGAGGTCGTGCAGGTGGGAGAAGGACAGGGCACCCGCAATGACCGCCTGGATGATCACGGCGTCCACCCGCAGGCGCTTGACCATGGCCGTCACCGGGCCGGGGGACGGCCGTTGGCGGTGGCGACGGCCCGAAGGACGAGGTCGAGGTTGGTCGCGTCCAGGCCGGTGACTGCGTCACCGAGCGGGACGGGGGCAGCGGAGTCGGCGAGCGAGGCAGCCAGAGCCAGGATGCGCAACTCCCCGCCGGAAGCGGGCAGTTCCCTGGACTTCAGAGCTTGGGCGACCTTCGGCCAGTCGATCCCGTACGGCCGCGGAAACGGACCCGAGTAGTCGATGAGGAGCAGACCGGGCCGCTCGGCCAGCCGCTTGACCCACATACCGTGACCGACCAGGAGGCCGATCGCGGCCCGCAGGGCAGGGGAGCCGTCAGCGGCGGTCGTCAGGGTGTCGGCCAGCTCGGTGGCATCGACGATCACCGGGTTGTCGTCGGCGCCGTACCAGGGACAGTCTCGTTCGTCGTGGTCGACGCCGGTTTCATCGCCGTCGACGTCACCGCAGTGCTCGCAGAACATCGGATTCCTTCCGGTTTTTGGCATGGGAGGGGTAGGGAGGCGGCGCGAGACGGTCACGCCGACCGGGTGGGAGGAAGGGGCTACTCGGTCACCGGGCGAGCGGTGGGCATGGCAGCGGCCGAGGAGGACGGTCCGCTTGACTCGACGGCGAGGGCGGGCCGGAAGGAGTCGAACCGGGGCAGGTCCGGGACCAGGGCGGCGGTGTCACGGCAGACGGCCGCAGCGTCGTCGAGGGTGAGGTGCGGTGCGCGGACGCGGGACCAGCCACCGGAGGAGTCGCCGACGACGGCGATGCCGGGCCGCTCGGCCGGGATGGAGGTGGCGGCGATCGCCGCCTCCGGGGAGATGTCGGCGAGTGCCATGTTCGCCGAGGCTTCGTCGTTGACGCGGTGGCAGACGCGGCCGGTCAGCTGGGCGCGCAGCATGGTGGCGCCCTTGCCGAGTTCGGAGCCGAAGCGCTGCCCGCACACCTCCAGATAGATGCCAGCCGCACGCCCGAGCTGGGCGAGGCGGATGAGCTTGGTGACCATGGCGTCCCGCCGCTTCTCGTCATCGCGGCTCGCGGCGAGGAACAGTTCCGCCACCTCGTCGACGACGACCACGATCGGTACCGGCCGTACGGATTCCGGCAACCCCCACACGTCCGAAGTGAGCACGGCGTCCGGACCAACCCCGCTCCCGGCACCGCTTCGGAGTCCGATGAGCCGGAACCGTGCCTCCATCTCGTCCAGCAGCACATCGAGGAGTTCGTCAGCCCGGTCGGAGGTGTCGGCGAGCGCGGACAGCCGGGGCGCGAACGGCGCCAGTTCGACACCCCATTTGCAGTCGATGCCGACGAGGACGACGGACTGCCGGGCCAGGCCGCACAGCAGGTTGCGCAGGTACACGGATTTGCCGGACTGCGTGGCGCCGAGGATCAGTTCATGCGGCACGGTGCGGAAGTCCCGTACGTGCCACTCGCCGTCCTCCCGCAGTGCCAGCGGCAGGCAGAGCGGATCGGAGGCCGGCCGACGCCGGGCGGGCCTGACTTCGGCGAGCACGTCCCAGCCGACCAGCCGCAGTTCGAGCCGCCCCGGCTTTGTGGTGCGGACGTACACGGCATGGACGCCCCAGGCGTGCCGTAGCCGGTCGGCGGAGGCCATGAAGTCCTCGGGAGCCTGCCCGGCCGCCATACGCAGCCGCATCACGAGACCGGACCCGGTCGGCAGCGGGAACGACCGCCGAGGCGGTACCGGCGCAGCCTGCCGCCCGACCATCCGGGCAGTGGCCCGACGGACGGCCGAGGCCGGGACCGTCAGGCCGCAAGCGTCCATCGTGTCCCGGTAGGAGACCAGCACCCGAAGGGCGGCGACCGGATATCCGACGCTCCACCAGAACAGGACCGGCATACGACGGCGCACGGCCAGCAGCACGCCCAGGACGAGCAGTACCGGCAGCAGAATCGACAACGGAACCCGGAAGTCGTCGGTCACGGCGATCAGCCCTGAACCGGAGCCGGAGCGTTGACCATGACGGCGTCGGCCCGGTAGGCGATGCCGTGCCGAGCACGCCCGCCGAACTCACTCTCCCAGGGCCGGGCGATCAGGCCCGACAGAATGACCGGGGCGCCCATGATCAGGCCGTCACCGATGCCCTGCTCGGGAACGGTCACTTTGATCATGTCCGAACCGCCGGACGCGATGAACACCAGCTCCACCGTCATGAGCCGCTGGTTGGTCACCGGGTCGACGGCAACCTCACCGGTCTGCCGGTCCCTCACCTTGACCTCCGGCAGCTTGGTGACGAGCAGCGTCGCGGCCGAGGTGTCTACGGGGATAACACGCATTGCCTGAACCTCACTTGGTTGTGTGCGCCGCTCACGCTGAGCGTCGCGATCTGAACTGGATACCCCCCTAGACAGCATGAAGGGGAGTCACCTCCCAACTGTCTAGGGGGGTGTACAGCTAAGGTAACCGCCAACCCATGAACTGTCTAGGGGGGTATACGAGAAGTCGCGACCTCACCACTCGCGTGAGCGGATTACGTCAGCCCAGCGCCCAGTGAAGGGCGGTCGCGTCGTCGCGAGCCTTCCCGCGCGGCCAACGTCGACCCTCAGGGTCGCCGGCCTCAGCTTCACGTACACGGCGGATCAACTCATCCGGCCCCGACGAGTCGAGGACGGACAACGCCTCTTGCCAGTCGGTGAGTTCGAACCGGTCGACGAGTCGCGTCGCGCCGTCACTCAGCAGCGTCACGGACGCCAGCGCCTCCAGCGGTACCGCCCCCGTCAGAGAGTGTTCGGCCGCCCGCGGATCGGGGCCGGCGATCCAGAAGCCGCCCGGCCGGTTACGGAGCCCGGTCAGGGCATCCCGGTACCCGGCGAGGGCGGCGGTGTGTTCCGGTGAGCCGGTGGGCAGTTGGTCGACGGGCCCGCGCAGCCGCTTGCCGACCTCATCCAGGCGCCTGTCGGTGACCACGGTCGTACGGCCGTCCTGGTCGGCCAGCAGCAGGGAGGAGTCACCTAGGACCAGGTATTCCAGCACTCCCCCGCCGATCCGCGCCGCAACGACCGTACTGGTCGGGCTGGCCCGGTACGCGAGGTCGCAACTGTCCTCGTGCAGGGACCGGACGAGGCCGATCGAGTCGGCCAGGCAGTCAACGAGCGGCTGAGCGGCATGTGCGGTGATGCTGCGCAGGAGCAGGCTGCCCAAAGTTCCGGAGAACCAGGCGACGCCATGCGTACAGCCCGTCTCGACCCCACCCACGCCGGCGCCGTCGAGGACAACAGCCGCGCCGGGAGCGGCAGCGGCGAAGTCCTCGTTCTCGCGGTCGGGTTCAGCGGGCAGCGTGGCGAGGGTGAACCTCACCCCGTCGCCTCTTCGTCGTGCCGGTAGAGCGGGCAGAGCAGTTCGGCGGACTGCGGTTCGCTGGTCTCCGGGTCGTACTCGACGCCGACCAGGGTGGAGAACCGGCGGTCACCGATCTGGCCCCACAGGGTGTTGAGGTCGTTGGCGAGCAGCTGCACGACGCCGAGGGAACCTTGCGTATGGATACCGGCGATGGCGAGGAGCGACCCGTTACCGTCCGGGCGCGGCAGCCGACCGAGGTATCCGACGTCGTACGGCCGAGACGGGTCGCCGTCCTGACCCGACCGGTACACGGTGCCGCTACGTCGGTCCACCACCGTCCAGGGCCCGTCTTCCGCACGCTCCCAGCTCAGAACGGGATCTTGCGCGTAGGTGTCCCACATCTCCTGGGACATGCGTGGTCCGCAGACGACGACGAGGCCGTCTCGGTTGAGGTCGATCTCACCGCCGACCGACACATGCTCCGAGGTGACGTCGAGACCGTACGTCCGCGCGAGGTCTTCCAGCCGCTTGCCGGAGCTGACGTCGTCCATGGCCACGACCGTCCGCCCGCGCTCGTCATCACGCCGCAGGGGAGTGGCGACGACGACGGAGCCCCGGCCGAGGAAGGCCCCTTCCGGCGCCGGGCCGGTGTGCCGGATCTGGTGAATGCGCCCGCGGCTCAGGCCCGCCTTCTCAGCGATCTGCGCATACGACAGCCCTTGCGCGTGCAGGTCCTGAACCACCCGTCGACGGAGGCGAGCCAGTTCGGTCACCTCTTGCTGTGCATCGGCCAACCTGGTCGTGACCTCGCGCAACAGCCGGTACGGATCATCAATCGCCATGATCCGCTGCAACTCGTCCGACATGACCTCACCTCCTAGCACTAACCAGGAGTCTAGGGCCCTAGACGGAATGGGCGGGAGACGGCGTCCCGTACTTACGCCAATCACGTAGAAGCTTGACCGCCTACCGGGCACACCCCGAGGGCTCACCCGCCACCGCCCACAAGGCGACCAGAGACGACCGTCAAGGCAGACTCGGTCACGCGCTCTCCCGCACCAGGTCCGCCCACACGGTCCGCCCGTCAGGCCAGGTCTTCACGCCCCAGTCCTTGGCGCACGCGGCGATCAGCGCCAGGCCGCGACCACCCTCCGCTTGGTCCGTCACGTCACACAATCGCGGTTCGCGTTCGCCACCCAGGTCGACTACCTCGATGCGCACGAGGTCGCTGTCGCCGCCGAGGCCGACGATCACGACGAACCAGCCGCCAGCCGCGCCGCTCAACGAGTGCCGCACAGCGTTGGTCGCCAGCTCACTGACGACCAAGACCGCTTCGTCGACCGGTCCTCGCTCTTCCAGCAGAGCAGCAACGAAGTGTCGAGCATGGCCCACCTCCTCGGCCAAGCCGGGAAAGGCACGGCACCACTTGGTTCGCATTGGGAGATCCCTCACTTTACGTCTAGGGGGCTAGACAGCGCAACGGCAGAGTATTCCCACGACTAGTCGATGAGCCAGGCATCTTGAGGAATTATTCCTCTATCGAGTGAGGAGGTCTCCCAAGTTGCGGAAGTCCGCCATCACCCGCAACAGCAGTTCCCGCACCTCGTCGCCGAAGATCGCCGCTCCCTCGAAGCGAACGAACGTCTCCGCGAAGGCGGCCAGTTCGGCGGAGTCAGCCGACACACGCTCACGGTCGAAGGTCTCGACGACGACGGCCCGCTGGTCGCACAGGGTGAACCCGTGGCGAGGCAGTACCGGCACCGGCCGGCGCCAGGGGATGACCCCGAGCCGTACCGTGCTCAGGCTCTCGACAGCCAGCAGCCGGTCGAGCTGGGCCAGCATGAGCGCCGGAGACCCCGGCCAGGTGCGCAACACGGCTTCCGTCAGCACGAACACCGACTCCCGCCCCGGCTCGTACAACACACTCTGCCGCTCGATGCGAGCAGCCACGGCCCGACCCACGGCATCAGGCGTCGAGTTCGGCGCACTCACGAAGACGTGCCGGGCGTACTCCGCAGTCTGAAGCAGAGCGGGCAGCACAACGCACTGGAACGAACGCACCAGCCGCGCGGATCGGATCTCGTCGTCAACGGATGTACCGGCGACCGGAGTTACCTCGTCTGTGGGCGGGTCAGCATCAGTAGCAGCCATCACGGCGTCCAGCAGCTCAACCACCCCGCGAATGGTCGGCTCGTCGAGGTCGAGGGCACGCGTGAGCCGGTCGAGCACATCAACGCTCGGAACCATGCGCCCCGTCTCGACCTTGGACACGGTCGGCTGCCCCACCCCGGCACGCTGCGCCAGCACAGCACCCGTCAGCCCGGCCTCTGCCCGAAGTACACGAAGACGCGCGCCAAGTGCCCGCATCCGGTCCCGCCGTTCACTCCCCATGCTCAGGGTTCTACACCACAGGGCAGCACGGAACAGAACAGTCGATCATGGCCACCGTCAACCATCAGATGGGATCGAAGTGTCAAGCATCTCCCGGGACCGGACACACAGGCCAGCACCAGCATGATTCAAACTTTCTCTACTGGTTCAAGGCGGCTCGCTCCGCTCACCGCGCGCGGCCCGGGCGCCGGCCGGGCCTGCGCTCCTGTCTCCGCCCCGCTCCAGCCCGGCCGGCGCCCGTGCCGCGCTCAGAGCAATCGGCGTGTGCTACCAGGGAGGGAGGAGAGGTACGACGCGGCTGGTGCAGCAGGCTCAGGAGCGCTCACGTGGCACGTCATGAGCCCCCTTCACGGGTCAGCCGTCGGGGCTTGCTCTGGTCGACGGCTCTGGCAACGTGGCTGAGGCCGGTGGGGGTGCAGCGAGGCACACGCGCACCTGCTCAGTCGGCTGGCGCGCCGTCGTGGCGGGCTTTCGGCGGCTGAGGCTGGGACGGGCCGCGAAGAAGGTGCCGGCCGTAGGAGGTCGGGTTGCCGTGCTCGTCTCGGTTCCAGCGAGTGGTACGCCCGAGCAGGTCGGTGTGGGACACGAGGTGGTCGTACCGGTCCAATTGCTGGGTCGTGGTGTGCCCGAGTGGATCTGTGATGACGATGATCTGCCCGCGCCGGTTGGCGCGGTAGGACGTGGTCCGAGCGCGCCTATTCCCGCGACGCGGTGGGAATCAACGCAGGTCACAGGCCGAGGCGTGAAGACCTCTGCAAGAATTGCGTTTTGAGCAGCTCCAGGGAGTCCTTGACGATGAATTCATTCCCCCATTGAAATTGGGCGGCACATGAAACGTTGTCCAACCTGCGCAGAGCTATGGATATCCCCCCCACAAGCCGAATGGGTGAGGATATGATGGTTCTCTCACCCAGGTCGACACTCTTCTGCGAGCCCTTCACCGTGAAGTGATCCATAATCCTACCTCGTCGAGTTATGGAGACTTCCACCACGGCCCCTCTGCAGTTAAATACGTTGATTATGCCGCCAATCTTCGTGTATACCACTCCGTCCTCATTCGAGGAGGGAGTGAGGTCGGACTTCAGATCGGCACCTGGAGGAAGATTCCAGGTCAAATTTGGGTTATTGGGCGGACAGGCCTGCGGCTGCGGACAGAAAGAGAATGACTCAAGCTCGGCTTTTGCCCCGGCCTCGACTTTCAAGTAGTCCGAAGCGTTCGATCCATATGCAACGACGGTTATGTAGAGCAGAGTAAAAGAGAGGACCGCCGCTTGAGCGATGAACGGGGTAAGATGCAGGGCGATCTTTTTAAACCCTGCATGATTGGTCTTCCTATAGACAGACCGATTCGCCTCCCACTGGTGTCCGGACAGCTTTACATGCAATCGTTCGTGACGGAACTGATAGGCAACTCCGCTGCGACGTAACACGCCGAGATCGTGAGAATACCGAATGAATCGAGTGAACCTCAAAGGGAGCTGGCCTCGGAGTAGAAACCATAGGTGGGAGATGCGATATGAAGCCCATGCTGACCCGACCAGCGTGGCGACACCTACAATGCCGCCAGAAATGGCCGCAATGAGAGTCGCGCGTCGCCCATCAACATCGAAAGCAAGCCATAGCCATCCACCGACCAGCCCCATCATAACGAAAAAGCTGACACTTGCTGTCAGCAACGCAAGACCAACGGACCGCACCTTGAGGGTTTCCGGACGACGGGCGAAGCCCTCCGCGACATAGATGTTCCGCAAGGGATCATGGAAAATTAGATGTGCCAATACCGAGGAAAGCGACCCCATAAATGCTCCGAAAAATATTCCGATCTGTCCGAGCATCATGTAGCCCAGCCAGCCGCAACTGACACCATAGGCTAGGCCGACGAAGATACTGGTGACCCATGAATCAATCTGCCACCATGCAAATTCATGAGTCCTATCCGATTGCATCTGCCGCGCAATCACCTCAAGATAGCGCCGTGCCCGAGCGGAACGATATCGACTGCGTGACTCCCTGTAAACCGTATCCAGGTAGCTCTCGAGAAGGTGGTCCTCAATGTCCTCGGACTTTCCGAACCTCGGCAGTTCGAGGAGTTCGTCCGGGTTCGTTGACCGAGATTGATAAGCGATGCGCGCCAGGTAGAGCATGAGAGGCGAAGAGAGGACCTGCGCCAAAGGCGAATACGGGTTTTCCTGCAGTGACTGGAATACGGTGTCCCATCGATTGTCAGATTCCTCAAGCGTTTGCTGAAGGAATCGTTCAGCTGACTCGGTCGATACGGGATCAAGCTCTACGACTGCCGCTCTGCTGAGGCGTTGGCCCTCACGAGCCAGAGCTTCGTACTCATCTGAACGGCACGTCATCAGGAGCCCTTTATCCGACACGATCGCGTCTTCGATCGCGTTAACTACTTGCCCCCTGACAGCTTCCGGGACTTCGTCGAGTCCGTCCAGGACGGGCATGACCTGTCCCTCGTCAAAAAGTTTCCGCTCGACGCCTTCACCGAGAATCCGGTTCTTATGCAGACTATATCTGAAGTTCTTGAGATTACGGACGACCCAATCTGACAGGCTATCGCTCGAGCGCCACGAGGAAAGTGACAGAAGAATGGGCACTGGTTCGCCCGGTTCCCATGAGTTCAGTAATTCCCAGGTAAGGAGAAGCGCGAGCGTACTTTTCCCGGCCCCTGGCCTGCCGATGACCACCACCTGCCGCCTTAGCAGACTGCGAAAGTAGTCGGGTACGTCCCGCACGTCACCGTGTTGTAGAGCACCGCCGGAGCCCAAGACCTGCGGTTTGGTGTGAACGGGACGCCCTGAGCGCGACCACCGCACCCGGATCGGCTCCGGATGGTCCAGCCGAAGCCGTCCGATCTCCCGCGCAAGGCTTGCTTTATGCGCATTTCGGAGCCTGGCTGCGGCGTCTTCTATGGGGCTGACAGGTCCGCCGTTGAGGACTTGGATCTGTAGGAGGTCACCATCTACGTGCGTCCTGGTGATATTTTGTCGGACTTTGCGCCACATGGCCGGCCCCCGTAGTGCAGACTGAGTCGCAATGGTAAGTGCGCGCTGGGGGTGCGGGGATGGGAATGACAGGCAAACGTGTCCTGGCTGCCGGAGCCACGGTCGTCGTCTCGGCGGCGATCAACGTGGCCGTAGGCAAGTGGACGCAGGACTGGTCATGGGCTTGGCTGGCCAGCGTGGTCGTTCTGATCGTTCTGGGGGCTGCGTTGCAGATGTGGCTCACACAGAACGAAGAGTCGCGGCAGCGGCGTCAGGTGTTCAAAGACGTTGAAGGCCGGTCACTGAAGCAGAAGATGAAGGGTGCCGGTGACCAGACGGTAGAACGGGCCAAGATCAAGGGAGACCTCACTCAGACTCAAGATGAGTAAGGACTTCGAGACCTCCAGGTGTCCAAGCGATCGCCCGGATCGGCATCTGCTTGGCCCGGTGCAGCCTGCGTGGCCGCCATGGACAGCCCCGCCAGTAGCCAAGCGGCGGTGAACACAGCCAGGTTGGGTGCGTACGCAATGGCCAGCACGGCCGCGACGCCGAGCACTGAGCTGGTGGTCATCACGGCGCAGGGGCCGCGTTTGTCGAGGATGCGGCCGACGGGCATGCCTGCGAGGGCGGAGATCAGCAGCGCACCAGAGAAGGCAGCGGTCGTGGCGGTCGTGGACCAGCCGGTGACGGCGGTGATCTGCGGGTTGAGGACGGGGAAGGCGTTGTAGACGATTCCCCAGCCGGTGATCTGGGTGGCGCACAGGGCGGGCAACGCGGGGCGAGGCCGTGACCGGTCCCTCGCCCCGGTCACCTCGCTGGTGTCGAGGTCGGTCATCGGCGGATTAGCAGCAGTTGCCCGCAGCGACCGGTTCCTTCGTGCCGGTGTCGGACTCGGCCGTCCCTGTGCAGCAGGTGCTGCCTTGCTGCTTGGCCCAAGGAGTCGGCGTCCGCCTTGACGACGTACACCTCCAGGGGTTCCCTGGCCGCCCGGTGGCGGGCGTGGCTGGCCGCGGAGCTGGAAAACGAACCGGCCACGCACGGCCTCCGCTGCAGGTCAGACCTAGAACAAGCCGCACCACTCTTAGCTTCCCAAGCTGAGGGCTCAGGCGTCGTGGGCACGGACCGGCCATCGTGCCTTGCACTGGTCGACGGCAGTGACAGCGTGGCTGAGCCCGGTGGGGGTGCAGCAGCGTGGTCGGTTGGCGCACCCGCCGTCGTGGCTGACTGTCGTTGGCTGAGGTTCACACGGGGGTCCTCCGCACGCCGGCGCACGCGATCAGCCTGCTGCCGTCCTCGGTGAGGAACAGCATGAATGTCCAGGAGCCATCCGCAGCCCTGATCTGCCCCAGACGAACCGGAAGCTGATGCCGGCCGAGCAGTTCAACAGTGCGGGCCAGGTTCGTGGTCTCGATGCCCCGGCGGCGTGTATGCCGCAGCCGACGTGCATAGACATGGGCGAGCGGCTCAGCAGACGTAGGCTCGTCCCAGACGATGTGAGAACCGCCGCCGCGGAGTGCGGCCAGAGCGACCACGGACGCCTCGTCGTCGCTAACCAGCAGCCGCTCGAGTAGTTCCCGCTCCATGCCGTCACCCCCACCCGGATCCTGCTGTACAGCAACCGGATACAGCGCCCACAGCAACCGGCCCCACCCCGAAGCGTCTCCCTGGGGCCGACGTGCGACCTGTATGTCCGTCAGCGACCGATCTCTGTAGAGCTACGGATCAGAAGGCTTCTGACATCCACGGCCGACATCAACGACGCCGGACGGTGGCGTACACCAGCGTCTCTGTCCGGCCGTCGGACCAGTCGACGGCCACAGCTAGAGCGGAATTGGATCGAACTCCTAAAGCGGTGCTCAGCCAGCCGAGGACTATCTGAGCTCCTGGACCGTGTCGTGGACTGCCCGCCATCTACACGTACGCGCTACAGCATGAGCCTTTTCCAACCTGGCTCGGTGGGTGGGTAGGTGCGCTGGTGGGGCGGTGTCCGGACGTGAAGAAGCTCCTGGTAGACGGGTTCACGACCAAGATCGCCTGTCCAACAGGAGCTTCCGCGTGCTTGTCTACCCGTCCGGCGTCGATGTGTCCACCTCGTCCTTGCGCTACCTGTCCGCTCGCCTGCGGGCCCGCCGTCAGGAACGTGGAACTCGCTGGCGCCGCGTGAGCGCGGGCCGCCAGGCCCTGCTCGTCCTGGCGCACCTGCGCTGCGGTCATACCTACGCCCAGCTCGCCGCCGGGTTCGGCGTCGGCACCACCACCGCCTACCGGTACATCGCCGAGGCCATCGATGTCCTGGCCGCCCTCGCCCCGACTCTCGCCGAAGCGATCAAAACCGCCTCCGCCAAGGCATACGTCATGCTGGACGGCACGCTGCTGCCGATCGACCGGATCGCCGCCGACCGCCCCTACTACTCCGGAAAACACAAGAAACACGGCATGAACGTGCAGGTCATCACCGATCCCGCGGGGCGGCTGCTGTGGGCCTCACCCGCGCTGCCCGGCGCGGTCCACGACATCAAGGCCGCGCGGACCCACGGCATCATCGACGCCCTGACCGAAGCCGGCGTCGCCTGCTTCGCTGACAAGGGCTACCGGGGTGCCGGCGGCACGATACGGCTGCCCTACTGGGGCCGATGGGAGACGCTGTCCGCAGGAAAGCAAACCGTCAACCGCTCGCACGCCAGGATCCGCGCACTCGTCGAGCCGGCCATGGCCACCCTCAAGACCTGGCGCCTCCTGCGCAAGCTCCGTTGCAGCACCACCCGCATCACCAAGCTCGTTCAGGCCGTCCTCACCCTGCACCTCACCTGCTCAAACTGAGGTTGGAGACAGTTCACTTCCTCGCCATCGCCGCAACCCTTATATGCCACCGCAGGCTCACCAACTGAAATGACGCCCAAGTAGGAAAAACCGGTGGACTTCGTCGGGATACTTGGCAGTAGAGGCGGTCGCTGGCCGTCCTTCATCCGGACGCGGCGTTTCGGCAATCAGTTTGGATGGCTGTGCCTAAAGCGCTCCGCAGTGAACGCGCGCTTGCCGACCACTGTCCCCATCGTGGCCGATGGGGCGCTGGTGGAGTGGGGACCTGCGTCGGTGCGGCGTGCCGCGGTTTCCCACGAAATCCGGTGGAGTCTCAACGGCCGGAAGTGGTTGAGTCCTGCTCAATGCTTCGCTGACACGGCCCGGCACAGTGCGAGGCGCAAGGTCCGAATCGCAGGCGTGGTCTAGCCCGCGTGGCGTCGAGTGATGGAGGTTATCGCGGTGGCTGGTTATGGGGCGCTTTCCGACGTATACGAGTGGCTGATCGGGGACGACAGGTTGACCCCCGCCAAGGCAGCCGCGGTTTACTACAGCGATGTCGTGGGCTCTCTGCCGCCCAACGCGCGCGTCCTCGACTGCGCGTGTGGAACCGGCCAGCTCGCCGTCGGTCTCGCGAGTCTTGGCCTTGACGTGGTCGCCGCAGACGCCAGCAATGGGATGGTTCGCCGGACCGAGAAGGCCGCCGACGAGCAGGGTGTCTCGCTTCGAGCCCTCCGCGCGAGCTGGGATGAGCTGCCCGACCACCTGGAGGACTCCACGTTCGATCTGGTGTTCTGCGTCGGCAACTCGCTCGGGCACGCCGAGGGCGCAGCCGGGCGCCTGACCGCACTGGAAGCGATGTCGCGGCTGCTGAATCCGGGCGGACGCCTTGTGCTCCACTCACGCAACTGGGAGCTCGTGCGCTCCGCCGGCTCACGGGTAGACGTCCGCGATCGACTCATCCGCCGCAACGACCGCGATGCGGTCGTCAGCTACTACTGGCAGATCGAGCAGCGCTGGGAGCAGGAACACTTCCTCGAGATCGTGGTCGCCCAGATCGAGCCGGATGGGGCAGTGCGAGCCTGCTCGGAGCGGTTGTCCATCTGGCCCTACCGGTACGAGGACCTCGTGGCGCAGTTGCGGAGCGTCGGGCTCACGGTGCAGTCCACCACCTTCGACCCCGAGAGCGATGGATACCTGGTGGTCGCCAGCCGCGACCAGGCGCGAGGCACGTCTGAGCCGGCGCGCTGATCCGCCTTTCGTCGTCGTTGCCAACCTGCCAGCTCGCGACCGCCTGCAGCGCTTCGCGAAGTGTTCAGCGCTTGAAGCGGTTGCTGCGGGTGCGGTCCTCACCCTGCATCTGACCTGCTCAAGCTGAGGTTGGAAACAGCTCCATGACTGCCACCAGCCCTGAGAGGTCATGTCAGTTGCTCAGCGATGTCATCGCCTAGTACGGGGAGGCCGTTCTGCAGTGAACCCTTGAATTGACTGTCCAGAACGGCCGCCATGAGGGTGAGTATGCCGGCAGCCTGGTGCGGTTGATTCTTGAGCGGAGTCTCGAAGGTTGCCAGTCGGATGATCACACCGATGGCCGA
The DNA here is from genome assembly GCF_001550375.1 of Streptomyces europaeiscabiei. Lineage (GTDB taxonomy): Bacteria > Actinomycetota > Actinomycetes > Streptomycetales > Streptomycetaceae > Streptomyces > Streptomyces europaeiscabiei. The sequence goes on from NZ_LRTR01000162.1 coordinate 57,006, forward strand.
CTTCTTCTGATACAGCAAAATTTCGGCTGTCTCGACGGAGGGCAGTGGGCAGGCCTTCCGATCATGGCCGTCGTGGTCGCCGGGGCACAGGTACTCGATGTCTTGCGACTGCAGCCACACTTGCAGCTCGCGACATCGCGACTCACTCAGACGTTCCCACGTCGAATCGAACTCGCTCTTGATCCACTTCATGGTCACGGCCGTGATGCCGTGGTCTTTCTTGAGCTTCTCGTCGATGGCATGGCGAGGCATGGCGACTCCGATGTAGAAAATACGGAAAGAGACCAGCTTGCCCGAAGCTAGTCCACCATGGGGCGACAATGACGGACTCTCGTAGCTGGGGCTGGGAGCCACAGAACTTGGTGCACGGGACGTCACTAGACGAGGCAGAGCCGGGTGATGGGTGCCGCTACGCGCGCCGCCAGTCGCCACACCCGCCTGCGTGAAGGACGGCACGGCATGTAATGTGCCCTCACCTGCAGGCTTTTGGGGGGATCATGCATATTCGCACCACCGCAGCCGGACTCGCGTTCGCCGGAGTGCTGTTGGTCGGCTGTAGCTCCACCGACACCTCGTCGAGCACATCTCCGAAGAGCACGAGCTCCGTGGACCCAGCCGCGGCCGAGAAGCCAGACGCAGTGACCGCACAGCAGGCCGTGGCAGCGCTGGGGAAGTCCATCCCGGAGTTGAAGCTCGTCCAGGTCTATACCGAGGCCAACGACCCGAACCACCTGCTCGGGCGGCCGGGTGGCTACACCAGCAAGGCCGCATTCTCCGACGGCCGTGTCTCCTCTGCGGACGTCGAGGGTCTGGACAAGGACGCAATTGAGCGCGGCGGCAGCGTCGAAGTCTTCAAGAACGAGGACGAGGCGAAGGCTCGGGCGAAGTACATCGAGACGATCGCCAAGTCCATGCCTAGCGCGACCGAGTACCACTATGTCGTCGGCGGCATCCTCATCCGTGTGTCGAACCTGCTGACACCCACTCAGGCAAAGGACTATGAGGCGGGGGCCAAGAGCCTCTGACGTGCGCGGCATGAAGCACTCACCCTTGGGGCTGTCCGACTACCCCGCGCCGATCGCAATGGGCCGCTCTCTCGCAGATGCAGTTCAGGCATGGAGTGCTCGTAGAGCCTCCCGGGCTGGGCCCGGTAACAACGAGTCGCCGCGGGCGCAACCGTCCCCGTCATCTCGGCCAGAGAAGTCGCAGCGCACGGGCAAGACGTCCCGGCCTCGCTCCTAAAGCCTCAGCCGACTGTGGCCTATCCGTGGACTCACCTTGCCCGATCTGCCACGTGCAAAGCGATGACCTGCTACGTTGCCCGGGTGTCAAGCGGCCTCCGGAGCCGTGTGCGCAGGTTCGAATCCTGCCGGGGGCACCTTGTATGAGGTGCCCAAAGACCCCGTCACCAGCGGAAACGCTGAGGCCGGGGTCTTCGCGTATGTGCAGCCAGATGCCGCCCGAAGCGACCGTATGTCGGGGTCCGTGGACGGGATCTTGGCACATCGCTGCAGGTCACTGTCGGATTCCAGAGACGACCTGCGAACGCGACCTTCCCGGCATCGCGCCGCGCTCGACTGCTTAGATCATCGGCATGACGGACTGGTCTCGGCTCCACCACGCCTACGGCACGGCAGAAGACGTTCCCGAGCTGCTTGACGCAGTGGGTCCGGACGCGCAGGACCCCGGCTGGGACGAACTCTGGTCCCGGCTGTGCCATCAGGGCACCGTCTACTCGGCGAGCTACGCGGCCTTGCCCGCTCTCACGGAAATGGCTCGTCAGTGGTCAGCGGTGGACCGGAGGGCGCCCCTCTACCTGGCCGGCTCCATTGTGGCCGGCACAGATCAGCGGTACGGCGATGAGGATCCCCAAGTGACCTACGCCTCCCAGATATCCGACCTGGCGCAACTCACCGAGGAAGCCCTCCAGGACCCGGGACTGGCCGACGCCCCCATGAGCTACGTCGACTTGCTGAGCACACTGCTGAGTTTCCAGGGCGTCGAAGTCTGGGGCGAGCAGCTCGACGGGCTGAACGACGAAGAGTACGAGGTGCCCTGCCCCTCGTGCAGTGCGGAGAACTTCATAGCCTTCGGCAAGTACGGCTTCTTCTCGACCACCGACAGCATGTACATGGAGCCTTCCCCCACCGCGAGGCAGGTGCCGCTGCTACCTCAGGCGCCCACAGCTTTGGAGGGGCTGGCCCAAAGGCTCTACTCCCGCGCACTCGCCGACGGTCAGCCGGACATCGCAAGCAAATTGACCTACGTCTTCGGTAACGCGCAGTGCGCCGAGTGCGATGCCGTCTTCAGCGTCGAGGAAACCATCGTCGCCCGTTGCGGCTGATGACACTGTGGTCGCCAAGCGCCACAGGTCGAACCGATTGAGAGAGCCCGGGAAGATCGCGTCACTCGTATTCGCGAAGCAGGTCCTCGATACGCCGGTTGGCGACGTCCTGCCGCCCGTCGAGGCACTGCGCGTAGCGGGTCAGTAGGACCTCAACGCTGTTGCCGGCGCGCTCGGCGACCTGTATCCGCCTGCCTACGGCTCCTCAATCTCTGGTTGGCAGCGGCTCGTGACGGTGCCAGATCAAGTACCGGTCCTCGCGGCGCAACTCCGCGGAACCCCACTCAATGCGCATGACGCCCTTCGCCATGGAGCAGGCATAGGCGACGAGGACGAGCTGCACGTCTTCGGGAAGCAGCTCCAGGTCTGGATGTACCTCGGAGTCATCGAGTTCTCCCCAGTCCAGGTCGAATGCCTGCTGCCTGGGAGGAGGGCCGTGGCGTCGGATCAGTTCGGCTCGAAAGCCCGTGGCCCGACGGAGACGTGCAGCCGTGACGGGCACGTCCTTCTTCGCATAGCGGAGGGGGTAGATCAGGTGGCCGCGGACGAGCATCATCGTGCGTCCTTGCAGGCGCACAGCTTCCCCGAGCCCGGAGATGCCGGAGGCTAGTTCCTCGTATTGCACCGCGTAGAGGCCATGTCCGTAGGCTTCGAGCGTCTGAGTGTGGACGCCCTCGTGTCCGGTGCGGGCCCGATCATGAGCCCTGAGAAGGCAAGCCGGGATGACGTCCGCCAGTTCACCGGCTATGTCCCCGAAGGTCTCACGTGCCCATTGACTGGCTGAACCCACGACGTACCGCCCTCCCCTGGTGGTCTTGCAGCGCAGCACCGAGCAGCATCCATCTGAACCGTGCTGCGCCCAGGCGAGTCACACAAGGTGGCAACCAGCGCACAAAGGGAGCGCACACCACCTGAACAGGGTTCACCGCACGTGCCGCTAGCGTGCTGCAAGCAGCGGACGGTCCCATGGCCCTATCGCTCGCAGTGACGGCAGTCCTGACGGCAGTCCTGACGGCAACGACTGCGGACGGTCACGGCGGCTTCGCGGCGCCACACGGATGCGATCTCAAATGTCCGATCCCGCAAGATCTCCTTGCGTGGGCTGTTTGTGGGGCGGAGAGTCGCAAGGGAGCACCATCCGGCATACGGAGAAGCGGGGCATTTGGCTTTGGTGGCCAGTGCCTGGCATGCCGTGGGCAGCCCGTCGCCGTGTCAGATGCGAACGTCGGTACCACGACGCAACGGCTCACGGCATGCTGGGCACTTGAGCAGGTAGGCCGCAGCAAGGATCTGCGCGCTTCCGGAGTCGGGCCACGAGTTGGTCGGGCCGGGCTCCGGCGCTGTGGCCCGATTCCGGCACATCGACTGGCCCGAGCTAGGGCTACGGCCTCGCCGACGAGTTCGACCTGCTCTTGATGTACGCGCGGGTCATCCGTGAGGCCCAGTCCGCCGCTGACACGCTGACCCGCTGACCCGCTGCCCTGCGGGCACACCTGAACGCCGGTCTGTTGCGTCGGCGCTGGACGGACCTGTTTCTGCCCGCTCCGGCCCGTGCGGCCCGGCGGACCCGCTTTTCCGAGCTGGCACCTGCGGCGGCCGCGGCGTAGTGGACGAGCTGCACCGCCGACTGATCCGCATCGGGCTCGACGCGCTCGCCGGGCGACTTCGGCTACGCCCTCGCAGGCGGCTACGCGTTCAAGCCCACCTGATCGTCAACCGGGTCAGTAACGAAGTCGACCTCCTCGCCCCGATCAACCGGGCCACCTCGAAGATGCCCGCAGGACCTGTGGACGGGGAGACGCTCAATGCCTGGATGCGCTGGTCGGCCATCGCGGCCCGTCCGTACAGGCGACGCACGGCGCCCCCGGCGGCGCTTCACCGCGTTCAGCTCGAACACGCCTTTGCGGAGCGTCGCCTCGGAGATCCCCTACGCACCCTCAGGTCGGCATCCCGCGCTCGGCAAGGCCGCTTTCATAAGCGATGATGACCAGTTGGGCGCGGTCGCGGGCATGCAGCTTGGACAGGAGGCTGCTCACATGGGTCTTCACGGTTGGCAGGCTGATCACCAGTTGCTGGGACATCTCGGCGTTCGACAATCCGTTCGCGATCAGCACGAGCACCTCCTGTTCCCGCTTGGTGAGCCCGACGAGCCGCGGGGCCGACCGAGTCGTTTCGTCGCTGCGGGAGAAGTTCGCAATGAGACGGCGCGTGACGGTGGGTGCCAGTACACCCTCGCCGGTGGCGATGACGCGAATGCCGGCGACCAGGTCGGACGGTGAGGCGTCCTTCAGCATGAATCCGCTCGCGCCCGCCTGGAGGGCCGGGTAGACGTACTCGTCCATGTCGAACATCGTGAGGGCCAGTACCCGTACATCGGCCATCGTCTCGTCGGAGCAGATCTCCCGCGTGGCCGCGATGCCGTCCATGACGGGCATCCGCAGATCCATCAGGACGACGTCCGGTTTGAGTTCCCGGGCGAGTTCCACTGCCCTGGCGCCGTTCCCCACCTCGCCTATCACTTCCATACCGGGTGTCGAATCGATGAGGACACGGAAGCTCCCGCGCAACAGCGCCTGATCGTCCGCGATCAGCACCCGGACCGCCTCAGCCATTCCGCATTCCTCGCACGCTGCTCATCGGGGCCACCGGATCCGTGACTTTAGCAGTTCCGTTTTCTCAACTGCCTTGCTCCCAGGAGCTGTTGAGGCAAGAGCGGCCAGGGTGAGGCGTGCCGCGGATGTCACGACCCGCCGATCACCAACTCACCCGCCCCCCGCCCCCTGTCCCCTGTCCCCGACCGTGACGGTGGCGCCGTACGGCTCCGCGAGCCGGGCGAACTCCTCGCAGCTACCGACGCCTAGGCACTTGATGAACTGGTCGAAGTCGCCGGCGTCCTGAAGGGCGGGGGCTCACAGGCCGCGGACTTGGTTCATCCCAGTGGCCATATCGTTTGGGCCGACCTGTTCGGCCCGTGATCTGTCTGGGAAACCACGGGGAGGCCTGTCCCACTGGCATGGGCGCATGTCTCAGGGAGGGTCCGTCACGCGTCCCAGCGACTGTGCCGGAGGTAGCCGACGGCCAGCGCCGCCACGGTCCACACGAGCAGTACCGCGAATCCGGTGTACGCGTCGTGCGAGTCGATGGTGAGCATCCGCATGCCGGCCTGGTCGGGGAAGTACCGCGCCACCTCCTTCGTCGCTCCGATGACGGACAGGATCTGGGACCCGGCGAGCACCATCGGGAGCAGAATGGCCAGGGGCAGGATGGCGCTGCGGGCCATGGTGGCCACACCTGCCGCGAACAGGCTCATCAGCATCAGGTAGACACCGCGCCGGCCAGGGCGCGGGGGACACCGCTCGCGTCGATCGCGGCGCCGTGGGGTCCCAGGGCGAGCTGAGTGACCAGGTAGCTGACGACGGTGACGGGGATCGCGATGGCCGCGGCGGCGGCGGTGACGGCCATCTTCGCCGCGTAGAGTCGGCCTCGCCGGGGCACGGCGAGCAGCGAGACCCGCATCATGCCTGACGTGTACTCGCTGGTGACGATGAGCACTCCGAACACGATCAGGGCGAGTTGGCCGTAGAGGATGCCGTCCAGGCCTGCCTGCTCAGGGGTGAAGTCGGAGCGGAGCCCAGGGCTGTCGGATTCGATCGCGCCCTTCGCGGACCAGCCGCCCAGGGCGGCGATGAGGACGCTGACGGGAACGAACAGCAACAGTGCGACGAGCGTGCCGCGGACGCCTCGCAGCTTGGTGACCTCGGCCCGGATGGCCGCGACCGTCTCAGCCATGGGTGTTCCTTCCTTCCTTGCCGATGAGTTCGAGGAAGGTGTCCTCAAGGGATCCCGTGTGGGTGCTCAGCTCTTCGAGCGAGAGCCCGTCGGCCGCAGCCAACCGGTTGATCTCGGCCGCCGACATACCGCCGACTTCCAGGCTGCCGTCCGGGGCGAGCCTCAGCGAGGCTCCCTTCTGTTCCAGTTGCCTGTTGAGCCGCAGGGGTTCCGGTGTCCGCACGCGTACGTACGTACGTCCGTGGCGTTGGATGAAGTCCGGCATGCTGGTCTCGGCGAGGAGCTGCCCGCGGCTGATGACGATCAGATGGTCAGCGACCATGGACATCTCGGTCATCAGGTGGCTGGAGACGAGGACGGTCCGGCCTTCGGCGGCCATCGAGCGCAGCAGTTCGCGCAGCCACCGGATCCCTTCTGCGTCAAGGCCGTTGACCGGCTCGTCGAGCACCAGGACGGGCGGGTCTGCGAGTAGCGCCGCGGCCAGGCCGAGGCGCTGGCCCATCCCCAGGGAGAACGTGCCGATCCGCCGCCGGGCAGCGTCCGTCAGGCCGACCATCTCCAGAACCTCTCCGACCCGTTGCCGGGCGATGCGGTTGCTCTGCGCGAGCCACCGCAGGTGGTCGGCGGCGGTCAGGCTGCGGTGCGGAGCCGATGTCTCCAGCAGGGCACCGACGTGCCGGACCGGGTACCGCAGTTCGTGATACGCGCGCCCGTCGATGCGTGCGGATCCGGTGTCCGGGCGGGTGAGGCCGAGCATCATCCGCATCGTCGTGGACTTCCCGGCTCCGTTGGGGCCGAGGAATCCCGTGACGGCCCCGGACCGCACCGTGAAGGTGAGGTCGTCCACGACGGTCTTCTGCTCGTACCGCTTGGTCAGGTTCTGGACGTCGATCACATGGTGAGTCTCGTCGGGCGTCCCGCCGGCTGCATCGGTCCCGGGTCGGGACTGCCGGACGGCTTTCGCGGGGCCGAAGCCATACCTGCGGATGAGTCCGCCCGGTACGAATGAGTCCGGCTCAGTACGGCAGCGTCGCCAGGACCCGGAAACCGCCGCCCGGCCTCGGTCCGGCGCTGAGGGTGCCGCCGTGCGCGGCGACCCGCTCATTCATCCCGACGAGGCCCATCTGGCCGCCGGGCACGCTCGGCCGTTTCCCGGGCCCGGGGCCCTCGTCGGCCACGTCGATCGTCAACGTGCCCCGCTCCGCGGTGAGGTGCACCCGGCAGCGGGTCGGCGCGGCATGTTTGATCACGTTGGTCAGCGCCTCCTGGACGATCCTGAAGGCGGACAGCGCGACACCGTCCGGAGGTTCCTCCGTGCCGCGGGTCCGCAGGTCCACCCGCACGCCCGCCGCCTCCGCCGGCTGGACCAGGGAGGGAAGGTCCGACAGCCCGAGAACCGGCCTGAGGTCCTGAGCGCCCTCCTGGTCCCGGCGCAGCACCTTGAGGGTGGCCCGCATGTCGCGCAGCGCACCACGGGCCACGTCCTCGATCATCGTCAGGGCTTCCCGCGCCTCCTTCGGGTGGCTGGCGACCACATGGTTGGCGATCCCGGCCCGGACTGCGATCAGGCCCACGCTGTGCGTGACGACGTCGTGGATGTCGCGGGCGATGCGCAGGCGTTCCTCGACCTTCGCCTGCTCGGCCGCCTGCTCGATGGCGCGCCGTATGCTCTCCCGCCGCTCTCCGACCGCCGATCCCGCCGCCCAGGTGGCGCCGAGGACGAGCAGTCCGAACACGACCTGCACGGCCGGGGTCCCACCCTGGTAGCTCTGGCCTCCCGTCACCGTGAGCAGGGCCGCGCCCACCGCGCACAGCCCGGCGACGAGAACTGCGGACAGCCTTGGTTGTCGCCGCCTGGTCGTGGCCACCGTGTAGAGGGCGTAGGCGGCGGCGAAGAACGGGGTCGGTCCGACACCGACGGCCGACGACACGCAGGCGGCGGTCAGGACGAACGCGAAGACCGGCACGGGCCACAGCCGCCGGGCGGCCAGCGGCAGCGCGGTGCTCAGCGACAGCAGCCATACGGTGCCGCCGATCACCTCGGCGCTCATGGCCGGTCGAAGCGGCGACACCTGCGGGAGCAGTACGAATCCGAGTGCGGCCAGCGCATCGAGCATGATCAAGCGCCGACGACGGACATCACCCATGCCCTTGAACGTATTCGTTCGGTTCGCGGTGCGTCCAACGTGTTCGTGCGATTGCCTTCTGCGGCGGCCCGGGTCCGGTGCAGGTCCGCCCCGACCACCCGACCGGGTGGGGCACGATGAACGTGGCTTCCGGGAAGCCGGGCAGCCGGGGCCGGCCTGACGAGCAGTCATGTACAACCCCGGCTCACGGTGGCTTCCTGCCACCGGCGGGTTCGAAGAAGTGTTGCGGGCCGTGAGCCGCGGATCGAAACGTCTTCGCGTTTGCTGGGATCTTCCCGCCCGGGCCGTGGCCATGACGTCGCGTACGTCCCCGGCGCCCGTTCCTCGCGGGCCCGTCCGACCCGGCGATCCCGCGGATGTCATTCACCGCTCACACCCCTGAGGAGATCGAGGAGCGTCCGCGAGAAGTAGCAGAGCCGAGCCGGCCGAGCCTGGCCTGACCATCCTCAAGGCCCCTTGGAGCGTGAGGAGTTCGCGACATCAGCACATGATCGTCCCGACTATGCTCCCACCTTGTCATGTCCGTCACTACTCGCGGGCGGACTCGAACAATCTGCCGAATTTTTGGAGGTTTGATGAAGTCCGTCATCCGGAAGGTCGCAAGCTTCGCGGGGGTGAGCGTGGCCGTCGCGGCCATGTCCCTGACCGGTGCATCCGCAGCCCACGCGGAGTCCCCCACCCTGGGCTGCCCATACCCCTACGTCTGCTTCTACTTGGACAACAACGCCTTGATCACGGGCACGCCGATCTCGAAGTACAAGGACGTCACCAGTGCCTATCAAGCGGTCACGCCCCGGCCGCACTACGGGGTCATGAACACCCGGAATGACGACGTGGTGTATCTGCGGCTCCAGAGTGGGGGCTCGATCTGCCTTTCGCCGAATGCCCAAACTCTGTTCGCCAACGCCTACGTCGTCAACGGAATCAAGATCTCCAGCAGCTCCACCTGCTGAATCTGCTTGGAACCACTGGAGCGGCTCGGGCGGCTGGAGCGGCTGGGGCGGCAGGGGCGCATCTGATCGCGCCAGCCGGGCGACGGACAGGGCTGCGCCGCTCTCGCGGTTGCGCCCGCTTTGATCACGTGATGCCCGGCGGTGAACGGGGTTATCCAGGAAGGCTCCGACGCCGTGATCACACCGGTCACCGCGTGATCATTCCACTGCTTCAGACTCTCCCTGCTCGAACGCGATGCGGCAGCGTTCAACCTGCTCGGCCGCCTGTTCCATGAACCAGCGCATGATCTCGTAGGGGATGACGTGCTCGTCATGGCTGTGGATGTGGACGGTCGGTTCCAGATTCGGATCCTCATCCGGGACAAATGCCACCAAGAACGCGGCTCCAGGCAGGTGCCTCTCCGCGGCGGGGTTCTCGGCGCAAGCGGCCGGTGCGGGCACAGCCTCGCTCAGCTCCACTGCCCAGGCATCGTCGGGCAAGGCGTAGTGGATCTGGATGGCGTAGTGACGACCTGCATGTTCTCGCAGCTCCGCTGGCATGGCGGCAGGCTGCCACAGTTGCGAGGTCCGAGTCGCGAGGATATCGGTTGAGACCCACAGCTCAGGGGCTACAGGTCCCTCCACCACAGGGCTCAAGCAGCGGTTACGGGACAGCTCTTGGGGCCCGTCGTTTGGATCATCCAGGTGTCGAACAAGGCTGCTGTCCGGCGCAACGATTGCGGTGCCGATTTCCCTGCCCGGGCTCTTGCCCCGTCGCCGTGCCCGGCCTCCTGGTCGCCGTTGTCTCCGAGGAGTTGGGCGATGCGGCGATTGGCGACGTCCTGTCGGCCGTCGAGGCACTTGGCGTACCGGCTCGGGAGCGCTTCGACGCTGTTGCCCTCGCGCTCCGCAACCTCGGTGGGGTCCTCGCCGGCGCTGAGCCAGGACGACAGCGCGGCGTACGCAGGTCGTACGGCCGAGCGGCCGGCGGCGAGGCCACCTGCTCCGGCGTGAGTGGCATGTGGCGTGCCTCGCCCCAGACACGCCAGTACGTCGTCGCGGCGACCGTTCACCCGCGCTCGTTGCCGAAGAGCCGGCCGTCCTTGCCTGTGCCGAACTCTTCGATGTGCGCGCGGAGCATCTTCACCACATGCAGGCGAAGAGCGCGATGAGGCGACGCCCGCGGGCCCGCCGGTAGCCGCCCACGTACGAGACCGCGGCCTGCCGAGGGTTCATGACGGCATGTCGGCCGTGGAGCCGCGTGCCCCACAATGGAGTGGTGGCGCTAAAAGGATGACCTCAAGAACGGGGAGATCATGGCCTGATGCAGTACATCCTCGACACACCGGGACGGCTGACGGACAGGGGGCGGCGCTTCCTCGCTGCGCGGGCACGCACCGTTCCGTTCCCTACGCAGGACAACCCTGACGACACCGAGGTCATCGCCCGGCTCGCGCCGTTTCCCGACGTGGACACCACGATGACGCTCGCCGGTCTCCGGCAGGCCCAAGACCGCTACGGCGGGCTGGTCTACCGCACCTCCGCCTGGTCGTTCCAGGAGGAGATTCGTTTCGAGCCGTGGCCGTACTACCAGGAGAGCGTGGACCACGGGCCGCTTGCGGAGTTCATCGACCACGAGGTGGCGCACCCGTACTCCGTGAAGCTGCGGAGCGACGGCGCGGTGGTGTACCGCTTCGGCATAGACGTGGCCGTGTTCGCGGACGCCGACGCCCTGATCGAGGCGGACGCACTGTACTGGGAGTGCGAGAGCTGGATCCCCGTGGTGGAGCCGAAGGTAGGGCAGTCCACCGCGGGGGTCAGGGAGGCGGCTTCACGGCTGTCCTTGATCCGGGAAGGGTCCGGGAACACGGAGTGGTGGTGGGAGTCCGACGGGTTTCGAGTACACCTGTGGTGGACGTTCGCGGAGCTGTTTCAGCAGGAGAGGCTGGTCAAGTGGGGGCTGTGGGCCAGGGACGAGGCAGGTCTGCGGGCAGCCCATCGATTCCTCGCGGGAAACGATCTGCGGTGACTTCTGCCGGTCCCCCATGACAGTTCGTTTCGGGATGCCCATCTCATTAGCTCTTGCGGTCTCGTCGATCACGACGACGCTGATCCGTCGTCGTGAGCTGGGCTGGCCTGGGCTGGGCTGGCCTGGGCTGAACTGTGTCAGGCCGGTGAGACGGCTGCGTCGAGAATTCTCACCGAGGGTGGCTGTTTCCGGGTCAGGTCAAGAGACGAGGCCCGGACGGCCCTGAGCCGGCCCGGCTACCGGCCGTGCAGCCAGATCCGCAGGGGACCGATCGGCTCGAAGCCATGGCGGACGGCCGCCGCCAAGTCCTCGCCCTGCTCGTAGCCGACCACTGGCAGGGTGGGGAACAGCTTGGTCACGGCGTCCAGTACGACCGGCCAGGCCGCGTCGGGGCCGCCGTCAAGTGCGAAGACATTGGAGATTCCGACCACCTGGTCACTGCGGCTGGCCACCGCTCCGGCGACCACTCGGCCGTCGGCGGACTGTCCAGCGAGCACGAAGGTAGCCGGGTCGTCGAGCAGTTCGGGCCGGAAGAGGTCCGCGCCGCCCTCCCCGCCGTCCCACGCGAGCGCCCAGGCCCGCAGAGCGTCCGGATCACCAGCCACGTCCCAGGAAAGATCCAGTGCCAGGGCCGCCGCACTTGCCGGGCGGTGGATCCACTGCGCCTCGAACAGCACCTGGAAGCCGGCCTCTGTCAGGTCGAGGTCGGCGAAGCTGTCCTTGATGGAGGCGCCAGGTGCGACGGTGTCGATCCGGGACACCAGCGTGGCCCGGTCGGCGCCCGGCACCAGCGTCACCGCGTCGGGGTAATACAGCGGAGTGCGAGACGGAGCGGCCCAGGCATGTGCCCCGAACCCGCCCGCCAAGCCGTGCGATCGGCTCATCGCCGCGCACCACTCGGCGTTGTTGCGGGCGGCGGCCCGGACCAGGAACTGCCTCGGAGTCGTCACGAGTGGAGATCATGACGACTGCGGCTCGGCCCGTCGAACGGTTTTCCGCTGCCCGCAAGAGGGATTTCGCCCGAAAGCCCGTCGGCCAGCCCCCTGGGGGATCGAATTACCTCGGCTGACCGACCGTGGGCTCAGCCACTCAGACTTCGACGGCGCACGCTCAACTCGGCACACCTCCCGAGCGACTACGGACCCGGCAACGAAGGGCGTGGCCACTATGGACGAGTCATGGGGTACGCCTCAGGCAAGCGCCCAGTGCCGTTACGTCGCCCTGGGTCTTGCCGCACGGCCGGCGCCGGCCGCGCGGCTCCCCGGTGGCTTCGTCACGACGCGGGGCTACGGGCACCAGAGCGCCGCCGTACTGGTGGGCA
>NZ_LRTR01000163.1 GCF_001550375.1 Streptomyces europaeiscabiei
AGCGCGGGCAGCGCGGGCAGCGCGGTATGTCTCCGTGACCGCTGTCGCGGTTCCGCCCACCCGGGGGTTCGAGTCGAGTGCGGGTCGCCTGGGCGGCGTCGTACCGCAGGCCTTCGCGTTTGCGGGGCGGGGCGGGGCGGTGGGACGGAGAGCTTGTGGGAGGCGTCAGGTGGTGGTTCGGCGGTTTGGTGGGGTGAAGACGTAGAGGTCGAGGATGGGGGGCATGGGGGTGATGCCTGGGCCGCCGGACTGGACCCAGGTGACTATGTCCTCGGTCGCGTCGGGGTCGTTGACCAGGCCCAGCCAGACGGGGCGGGCGCCGGCGGCTCGGCCGGTCGAGGAGGGTTGGACCACGATCACGTTGGCCTGGTCGCAGGCGTCCAGGCAGGTGGAGATCCGGGTGGGGACGACGGCTTGGAGGCGGGTGGTCTGGGCCTCGTGGTCCACGCCGGGCAGTTTGGGGGTGCCGCAGCAGCAGTCCCGGCAGACTGTTACCCGGCAGGGCGTGGGGCCCGTCTTCGACTGTGCGGGGGTCACCAGGGCGTCGGGCGGGTGAGTGTGGGGGGCGTCATCCGGTGGCCTCACGAGCTTGTGAACTGGGCTTTGACTGTGGGGATTTTACTCGCCCCCGCCGTCCCGCCCCAGCCCGCCACCAGGGGCTCCGCCCCAGCAACCCCGGACCCCGAACCTCGATTCCGGACCCGCCCCAAGCCCGATTCGGGAGCCAACCCCATCCCGATGCCGGGGCCGAGCGAGAGGGGGGCGCGGCGAGGGCGCACGGAGGGCGCCGTGCGCCGGAAGCGGTGACGGCCCGGCGGCTGACATCCCGGCGGCCCGGCGGCTGGATGAGTGTCGGCGGCCCTCGGTTCGGACAGGTCGTCCCGGGGTGTGGGAGTCGGCGGGCCACCGCTGGGTCGGCGGCGGACCCGTCGGGAGGGATCGGAGGTCGACCGGCGGTCGTGATGATCTCGGCGGGGGCCCGGTGCCGGGGTGGCCGGAAGGTGACTTGTGTCTCATGTGGGGCGGTGGGGTTCGGACGGGCTTCGGTGGCAGAGTCGCTGTTCGGGAGTGGTGTCGTCGTTCTGTCGGTGGCAGGAGTTCGGGTGGTGCATACCGGGGAGTCATTTGGGGTGGGAACGGTCCTGGGGTTCCCTTCGTTCTTGACTTGCCCTGCCTCCGCCGGTGCGGTCCCCGCCGTACCAGCGCGACGCGGAAGGACGACGTGCCCTTTGTTCCCGCTCCCGCTCGACGCGCCGCCCCCCTCGCGGCCCACCCCGTCCCCAGTCACCGACCCCCTCACGCTGATACCCAGCCCGGCCCGGCCCTCGGATGTCACCCGAGTCCCGAGCCAGGCCACGGCCCCGGCTATTGACCCCGATCTCGATCCCGGTCCCGGCCACGGCCTCGCCCCTTGCTCGGGCCCCAAGGCGCTCTCCGACTCTCCCTGCGCCCCCGCCCCCGGCCAGGACGCGGCCGACCGCCCGGCGCGCGTCGGGGCGTTTCTGCCCGCCAGGGTGCAGGCGCTGCTCCCTGCCCGGTCGGCCGCGAACGCCCGGCGGTTGCGGTTCGCTCTCATGCTGCTGCCGTTGGCGCTGCTCGCGGTGTGGGCGGCGGTCGACTGGCGGACGGTCCATGACGGGGCGGTGCGGCTGGCGTCGGCCGACCCCCGGTGGCTGCTGGCCGGTGTCGTCTTCACGGCCCTGTGCTCGGTGGCCTCCGCATGCGTACGGCAGGGGGCCGTGCCGGAGCGGCTTCCGCCGGGGCAGTTGCTGGCCGTGCAGTTCGCCGCCGGGGCCGCGGGCCACGCGCTGCCGGGCAACATCGGCGCCCACGCCGTCGTCCTGCGCTTTCTGCGGGGCCGTGGCATGCCCCTCGCCCGTGCCACCTCCTCACTCGCCCTGTACTCGGCGGTCAAACCGGTGGCCAAGACGCTGGTGATCGTCGCCTTCGTCGTCGCCTTCCCGGGCACGCTCCGCCTGGCCGAACTCCTCCCGAAAGGCGAGACCCTCGCCCTGGTCGGCGCGATCACCGGGGTCAGCCTGGCCGCCGTGGTCACCCTGATCACGACCGTACGGCCGTTGCGGCGGCCCCTCATCGGAGGGCTGCGTTCCGCTCTCACCGACACGCGGCTCGTGCACAGCCGACCCGTCCGCGCGCTCTCCCTGTGGGGTGGGGCCGCCGCCTTCCCCCTGTGCCAGGGCGCCGTGGTCGCCTCGGTCGGCTCCTCGCTCGGGCTGCCGGTGTCCTGGACGCAGATGCTCTTCGCCTACCTCGTCGCCAGTACGGCCGCCGGTGCCGTGCCCGCGCCGGGCGGGCTCGGCCCCATGGACGCGGCGCTCGTCTTCGCGCTCGTCGCCTTCGGCGCGCCGGCGACCCTCGCCACCACCACCGTCATCGGCTACCGCGTCCTCACCGTCTGGCTCCCCCTCCTCCCGGGCACCTTCGTCCTGTCGGCGCTGGTGCGCGCGAAGGTGCTCTGAGCCGGGCCGGCGTACGCGCACGAGCACCGGGTGCCCTCGGGCGGGGCCCCCGGTGTCGTCATGCCGTCAGCGAGGCCCTGGTGTCGGCACGCCGTAGCTGGGTGTAGTGGGCAGTTGAAGCTGGAACCATCTCTGGGACAAGAGGCCGACGGGGCCCGGAGGACTGGGGGATGGCGCATGTCGTACTCGGCGGGGCGGCGAGTGGTGGTCACGGGGCTGGGGGCTGTCACGCCGCTCGGTGTGGGTGTGGGCGAGCTGTGGCAGGGGCTGCTGGAAGGGCGTTGCGGGATTCGGGAGCTGGAGGGGGAGGAATTCGCGGAGTTACCCGTGCGGGTCGCGGGGATGGTGCCGGTGGATCCCGCCGACCTGTTGCCGCGGCCCCGGGCCCGGCGGATGAACCGGGCCGCGCGGTTCGCCGTGCTGGCGGCGCGGGAGGCGTGGCGGGACGGGGGATTCGACCCCGTCGGTACGGCGGCGAGCGGACTCGATCCGGCGCGCGTCGGGGTGTCCGCCGGGGCGATCCTCGGTGACGCGTCGGTGCTCGTGGCCGGCGACCGGCAGTTGAGGGACCGAGGGCCGCGGAGTGTCTCGCCGCTCACCACGCCGATGTGCGTGCCCTCGCAGGCGGCGTCGCAGATCTCCCTCGACCTCGGTATCACCGGGGAGGCGCGGACCGTCACGAGTGCGTGTGCCTCCGGTACCGAGGCGATCGGGCAGGCGGTGGACCGTATCCGGTACGGGCGGGTGGACGTGGCGCTCGCGGGCGGGGCCGAGGCGGTGGTGACTCCGGCGATCATGGCGTCGTTCGCGGCGATGCGGGCGCTGTCCCGGCACGGGCTGAACGGTGGTGGGGGGAGCCCGTCCCGGCCGTTCGCGAAGGACCGGGACGGGTTCGTGAACGGCGAGGGGGCGGGTTTTCTGCTGCTGGAGGCGGAGGACCGTGCGAGGGCTCGCGGTGCGCGGATCTACTGCGAGGCGGCGGGCTGGGGGCTGTCCGCCGACGCGCATCACATGGCGGCGCCCGATCCTTCGGGCGCGGGGGTGGCGCTCGCGCTGCGCCGGGCACTCGCGGACGCGGCGGCGTCACCCGCCGATGTCGTCCACGTCAACGCGCACGCCACCGCCACGGTCGACGGTGACCTCGCGGAGGCGAACGCGCTGACCGCGGTGCTGTCGGGGCGCCGGGTGCCCGTCACGGCGCTCAAGGGGAGCCTCGGGCACCTTCAGGGGGCCGCCGGTGCCGTAGAGGCCCTGGTCACCGCCCTGACCCTCCACCACGGCGTCATCCCGCCGACGATCGGCTGCGCCGACCAGGACCACGCGATCACCCTCGACCTCGTCACCACTGCCCCCCGCCCCCTCCCGTCCGAAGGCGACCTCGCCCTCACCAACTCCTTCGGCTTCGGCGGCCACAACGCGGTGCTCGCGCTACGGCGCTCCGCATAGCCCCGGGCGCTGCGCGGCGAAGCGGGGGTCAGGCTGAGCGTTCGGGGGGCGGTCAGGCTGAGCTTTCAGGGGCGGTCAGGCTGAGCGTTTGCGGGATGTCGCCTTCTTCGCCGGGGTCTTCTTCGCGGTGGTCTTCGCTGTCGTGGACTTTGCTGCCGTGGTCTTCGTCGCCGTGGACTTTGCTGCTGCGGATTTCGTCGCCGTGGTCTTCGTCGCCGTCGCCCTCTTGGCCGTTGCCTTCTTCGCCGCTGTCTTCTTCGCCGACTGAGTCGACTGGGCCGTCGACTTCTTCGGGGAGGCGGCCGTCTTCCTGGTCGGGGTGGTGGATTTCTTGCCCGGGGACTGTTTGGGGGTGGGGCGGGACGGGAGGGGGGTGATGTCGGCGACGTCCTCGCCCCGGGACTCCTTGGCGTCGCGGACGCTCTTCTCGAGCGCGGCCATGAGGTCGAGGACCTTGGCGCCCGGGGCCGGGGCGGGGGCGGCGGCCGGCTCCTCGCCGGAGGCCTTCGCGGCGATGAGTTCCTCGACGGCCTCGCGGTAGTCGTCGTGCAGGGAGTCGAGGTCGACCTCGCCGAGGGTGTCCATGAGGGCGTCCGCGAGGTCGAGTTCCTTGTCGCGAACGGTGACGCTCGTGTCGGGGGCGACCCCGTCCGTCGTACGGATCTCGTCCGGCCAGAGCAGCCCGTGCATGGCGAGGACGTCGTCCACGACCCGCAGCATGCCCAGCCGCTCGCGCCCGCGCAGCGCGAACTTGCAGATGGCGACCTTCCCGCTGCGCTTGAGCGCCTCGCGGAGGAGGGTGTACGGCTTGGCGGCGGGGACGCCGTTCGCCGCGAGGTAGTACGCGGCGTCCACCTGCAGCGGGTCGATGCTCTCGGCCGGTACGAAGCCCTCGATCTCGATGGTCTTGGCGGTCGGGATGGGCAGCGCCGCGAGGTCCTCGTCCGTGATCGGGATCATCGTGCCGTCCGCGTCCTCGTACGCCTTGCCGATCTCCCCCTGCGTCACCTCGCGGTCCTCCAGCTCGCAGACCTTGCGGTAGCGGATGCGGCCGCCGTCCTCCAGGTGGACCTGGCGGAAGGACACGGAGTGGCTCTCGGTCGCGTTCACCAGCTTGATCGGGATGCTGACCAGGCCGAAGGAGATGGCGCCGTTCCAGATCGATCGCACGGGCTGCACTCACCTTTCGGGCCCCTGATACCGGTTTGTCCACACCGTAACGCGGACCGATCACGCCTGCCCGTCGGCCGCCGGCCGCCCGTGGACCCGCTCGGCGAACCCCGTCACCGGACCGGTTCGGCGGACCCCGTCACCGGACCAGTTCGGCAGAGCCCGTCACCGGACGGGTTCGGCAGAGCCCGTCACCGGACGGGTTCGGCAGAGCCCGTCACCGGACCGGTCAGGATTCGAGAAGCGCGGGTGCGTGGAGCGCGCCTAGCGTGAAGGCATGAACCGCACCTTCGACGCGAGCTTCGTCGACCCGGCCGTCGACGACGGCGAGCGACGCACGATCGTCGAGACGACGGCCGAGGGCATCTGTGCCCGTGTCCTCCTCGCCACCGCCTGCCGCGACGGCAGCTTCGCGCGACTGGCGGCCGGCGATGCCGGGATCGTCCAGGAGCCGACGAGGCAGCCGTACGGCGTCCGCGACTCGCCGTCCGCGATCCCGCGGGCAACCTGATCCACGTCCGCGAGGTCTGAGGTCCGGGGATGGCTCCCGCAGGGCCGGGGGCCGGGTCCGGGAGCCGAGTCCCGGAAGCGAAGGCAGCACCCCGCCCGTCCCCGGCCCGCGCCACCGGCCGAGTGGACGCGCGGCCCTCGGCCGGCACCAGCGACCTTCGCCGTAGCACCGCGGAAGACGCACGACCAGACGTACTGTTCCCAACGGATCGGATCCAGTCGGGCGACGCCGGCGGGGGCCGCGGGACGCGGCTCCGCACGACAGATGGAGGAACGATGACCAAGGCCACGAGGGCGGGGACACAGACACAGTCTCCCGGGCCGCACGCCGCCGACAGCCATGATCTGATCCGTGTGCACGGGGCACGGGAGAACAATCTCAAGGATGTCAGCATCGAGATCCCCAAGCGCCGGCTGACGGTGTTCACCGGGGTCTCCGGCTCGGGGAAGAGCTCACTGGTGTTCGACACGATCGCCGCGGAGTCGCAGCGGCTGATCAACGAGACGTACAGCGCCTTCCTGCAGGGCTTCATGGCGAACCTGGCGCGGCCCGAGGTGGACGTGCTCGACGGGCTGACCACCGCGATCACCGTCGACCAGCAGCGGATGGGGTCCGACCCGCGCTCCACCGTCGGCACCGCCACCGATGCCAACGCGATGCTGCGCATCCTCTTCAGCCGGCTCGGCAAGCCGCACATCGGCCCGCCCGGCGCGTTCTCCTTCAACGTCGCCTCGGTCTCCGCGAGCGGCGGGCTCACGGTCGACCGCGGTGCCGACAAGACCAAGACCGAGAAGGTCACCTTCAGCCGCACCGGCGGCATGTGCACCCACTGCGAGGGCCGGGGCAAGGTCTCCGACATCGACCTCACCCAGTTGTTCGACGACTCCAAGTCGCTCTCCGAGGACCCGTTCACGATCCCCACCTACACCGGGGACGGCTGGGTGGTGCGGGTCATCGCCGAGTCGGGCTTCTTCGACAAGGAGAAGCCGATCCGCCAGTACACCAAGAAGGAGCGGCACGACTTCCTCTACCGCGAGCCGACCAAGGTCAAGATCAACGGCGTCAACCTCACCTACGAGGGGCTGATCCCGAAGCTGCAGAAGTCCTTCCTCGCCAAGGACCGCGAGTCGATGCAGCCGCACATCCGGGCCTTCGTGGACCGGGCGGTCACCTTCACCGAGTGCCCCGACTGCGACGGCACCCGGCTCAGCGAGCTGGCCCGCTCCTCACGGATCGGCAAGGTCAACATCGCCGACGCCTGCGCGATGGAGATCCGCGACCTGGCCGAGTGGGCCCGAGCGATCGACGAGCCGTCGGTGGCGCCGCTGCTCGCCAAGCTCCACTACACCCTCGACTCGTTCGTGGAGATCGGCCTCGGCTATCTCTCGCTCGACCGGGCCTCGGGCACGCTCTCCGGCGGCGAGGCGCAGCGCACCAAGATGATCCGCCACCTCGGCTCCTCGCTCACCGACGTCACCTACGTCTTCGACGAGCCGACCATCGGCCTGCACCCCCATGACATCGAGCGGATGAACAACCTGCTGCTGCGGCTGCGCGACAAGGGCAACACCGTGCTCGTCGTGGAGCACAAGCCGGAGACCATCGCCATCGCCGACCACGTCGTCGACCTCGGCCCCGGCGCCGGCACGGCGGGCGGCACCGTCTGCTTCGAGGGCACCCTGGAGGGGCTGCGGGCGAGTGACACCGTCACCGGCCGTCATCTCGGCGACCGGGCCGCCCTGAAGGAGACGGTGCGCAGGCCCACCGGCGCGCTGGAGATCCGGGGCGCGGCGGCGAACAACCTCCAGGATGTCGACGTGGACATCCCGCTCGGCGTGCTGACCGTCATCACCGGCGTCGCAGGCTCCGGCAAGAGCTCGCTCGTGCACGGCTCGATGGCCCGACAGGCAGGGGCCGAGGGTGTGGTGTCGATCGACCAGACCGCGATCCGCGGCTCCCGGCGCAGCAACCCGGCGACGTACACCGGGCTGGCCGACCCGATCCGCAAGGCCTTCGCCAAGGCCAACGGGGTGAAGCCGGCGCTCTTCAGCGCCAACTCCGAGGGCGCCTGCCCCACCTGCAACGGCGCCGGCGTCATCTACACCGACCTGGCCATCATGCAGAGCGTCGCCACCACGTGCGAGGAGTGCGAGGGGAAGCGGTTCGAGGCGTCGGTGCTGGAGTACCGCTTCGGCGGGCGGGACATCAGCGAGGTGCTCGCGATGTCGGTCGCCGAGGCGGAGGAGTTCTTCGGCAGCGGCGAGGCGCACACCCCGGCGGCCCACCGGATCATCGAGCGGATGGCGGACGTCGGGCTCGGCTACCTCACCCTCGGGCAGCCGCTCACCACGCTCTCCGGCGGCGAGCGGCAGCGGCTCAAGCTGGCCACCCACATGGGCGACAAGGGCGGGGTCTACGTCCTCGACGAGCCGACCACCGGCCTCCACCTCGCCGATGTGGAGCAGCTGCTCGGGCTGCTCGACCGGCTCGTCGACGCGGGCAAGTCGGTGATCGTCATCGAGCACCACCAGGCGGTCATGGCACACGCCGACTGGATCGTCGACCTCGGCCCCGGGGCCGGTCACGACGGCGGCCGCGTCGTCTTCGAGGGCACCCCGGCCGACCTCGTCGCGGCCCGCTCGACCGTCACCGGGGAGCACCTGGCGGCGTACGTGGGCGCCTGACCCCGCACGGGAGCACGGGAGCACAGGAGCACGGGAGCACAGGAGCACGGGAGCACGGGGGTACGGGAGCACGGAGCCACCGGGGCGCGTAGGCGGGAGTCCGACCGCCGGGCGCTATGCCCGCTTTCGCGTCGAATCATGGGATTCTGGCTCCCATGACACCGATCACCGAGGTGGAGGGCCGCAGGGTCGCCCTCTCCAACCTGGAGAAGGTCCTCCACCCGGCGACGGGCTTCACCAAGGGCGAGCTGCTGCACTACTACGCCACGACCTCCGACGCCCTGCTGCCGCATCTGCGTGACCGCCCGGTCTCCTTCCTCCGCTACCCCGACGGGCCGGGCGGCCAGGTCTTCTTCACCAAGAACGTGCCGCCGGGCACGCCCGACTGGGTCACCACCGCCGAGGTGCGGCGGATGGAGGGACCGGCCCGGATGGTGCTGGTCCAGGACCTGCCGAGCCTGATGTGGGCGTCGAACCAGGTCGCCGAGTTCCACACGCCCCAGTGGACCGTCGGCTCCGACGACGAGGCCGACCGGCTGGTCCTCGACCTGGACCCGGGGGTGCCCGCGACGGTCGTCGAGTGCTGCGAGGTCGCCTGCTGGCTGCGGGACCGGCTCGCGGCGGACGGGATCGAGGCGTACGCGAAGACGTCCGGGTCGAAGGGGCTGCATCTGCTGGCGGCGGTGCGCGGGGCGTCCTCGGAGCGGGTGACGGAGTACGCCAAGGAACTCGCCGTCGAGGCCGAGAAGGCGCTGCCCCGCCAGGTCGTCCACCGTATGACCCGCAGTCTGCGCCCCGGCAAGGTCTTCGTCGACTGGAGCCAGAACGCCGCCCGCAAGACCACGGCGGCCCCCTACACCCTGCGCGCCCGCCCCGAGCCGACCGTCTCCGCCCCGGTGACCTGGACCGAGGTCGAGGAGTGCGCCTCCCCCGCCCACCTGGTCTTCCGCGCCCCTGACATCGCCCCTCGTCTTCAGGAGCACGGCGACCTGCTGGCGCCGCTCCTGGACCCGGAGGCCGCGCACGCCCTGCCGTGACGGCCTACACCCGGGTCCACGTCCGCCGGTCCCGGGCCGTCGCGTGCAGCCCCTCCACGTCCGCCGGTTTGAGCAGCCCGCCCGTGCGGGCGAGTTCGGCGAGGTCCGTGTCGCACAGGACACGGACCTCGCGCGGGGGCGTCGTGATGTCGAGGCCGGAGGGTTCGGCGAGGGCGAGGACGGGGTGGACGTCGGCGGTGAGGGCGTAGGAGGCTCGGTCGGCGTCGGCGCGCAGCCCGCGCAGCAGCGCGCGGGGCTCGTGGCGGCCGACCGCGACCATGGGGTCGGTGATGACGACGCGCCGCCTGCGGGCGGGCAGGGACCGGACGCAGAACAGGCCCCCGGGGCCGATGACCAGGTGGTGGATGCGGTCGCCGCCGGGCAGTGGCACGGAGTGCAGGGTGCGCCAGCCGGCGCCCTCCAGCCGGTCCAGCGC
>NZ_LRTR01000164.1 GCF_001550375.1 Streptomyces europaeiscabiei
TCGGGGCGCAGCCGGCGTGGTGGGCCGGGGGCTCGGTCGAGGGCGATCAGCAGCGCCTCGCCGGGGCGGTTGGGGGCCAGGTCGTCGTCCGGGTGGAGGCTCAGCCGGGCCAGTTCGGCGGGGGTGGGCACGGGCGGCGGGCCCACGGTGACCTGGCCGGTGACAAAGGGGCCGAGGACGGCCAGCACATCCTCTCTGTGCTCCTCGCTGAGAAGGTTCACCCGGCCCGCCTCACGGTCGTACCAGGCGATGTTCCTCCCGTCGGTCCGGCACACGTACAGGCGCTCCTGTCCGTGGCGCCGGGTCGGTATGACGCGCAGTCCGCTCATGCACCATCACCCCGGACCATGGGAACAGGCGGGGTGCTCCATCGGCAAGAACCCGGCTACCTTTGAGGTGACGACCTGTCGTCAGGGGCCGGGGCCTGTGTCGGAAGTGGCGCCTGGCGGGTGGACGACGCCACTTCCGACACAGGCCCCAGGGGAGGCGCCGTTGCGGACCGGCAGGAAACAACCCGATGTTCCGGCTCCGGGCGAACCGTGGAGCGAGATCGTGCCCGGACTGTGGATGGGCGGGCACGAGTTCGCGGGGCGGACCGGCACCGGGGAGATCGAGTTCGCGGTGGTGCACGATGAGTTCGATCTGGTGCTGACCCTGCTGCGGCTACCGGGGTACGGGCCGGACGGCGGCGTCGAGCACCATGTGTGGCCGATCCCGGACGGGCCGCTGGACGGTACGCAGCTGGCGGGTGTGATGCGGTTGGCGCAGGCGGCGTGCGACGCGCTGGAGGACGGCAAACGCGTCCTCGTCCGCTGCCACAGCGGGTACAACCGGTCCGGTCTGGTCGTGGCGCACGCGCTCATCCGTGACGGGCACTCCGCCGAGGAGGCGATCCGGCTGATCCGCACCCGCCGTTCGCCGTGGGCGCTGCACAACGAGCTGTTCGTGGAGTATCTGCACACGGGGCTGGCGACGGTCCGGTTCCTGGAGGAGCTGGAGGAGCCGGCCCAGTAGCGCGGGCTGCGGAACCGAGCCGTCACGGAGAAAACACTTCCACACGAATAGGGTGTACGGGACCACAGCCACCCCTTCCGCATGCCCGCACACCCAGGAGTCCCGTGTTCCCCAGCCGCCCCGCGCGTGCGGCCGTCTGCGCCTCGGTCGCCGTGGCCGCCGCCCTGCTGCTGGGTGCCTGCGGCGACTCCGGGGGCCTGGTGAGCGCGGGCACGACACCCACCGCGAGCGGCCCGACGCGGCTGTGGCCCGGGGAGCCGCCCGCCTCCTCCCCCGCCTACGACTACGGCGAGGCCGAGACGGAGGTCGTCAAGGGCGTCAGGGCTCCCGGCGAGGACATCCACAAGGTGGACCCGCTGGCGGTCGTACGCGCCGAGATCGCCGCGCATCCCGAGGTGTACTCCGGGTCCGGGGCCCTCTACGGCGGGACGGCCGGGCGCATGGCCGACTGCCACGCGAACGGAACGGGCGGGACGGCCGGGACGGCCCGGACGGGCGGGGACCGCGCCAGGTGTCCCGTCCTCAAGGCCTACTACCGGGACCTCACCGGTGACGGGCGCGACGACATGGTGCTCGGCTTCCGGCTGCTGCCCGGCAACCAGACGGCGGTGCGGATGTACACGCTCCGGGCGGACCGGCTGGTGCAGGTGCTGGCCGACGACGACGCGGTGCTCGCGGTCGAGCTGGCCGGCCGCACCGTGATCATCCGCTCCCCCGCGGCGATCGTCGGCTACGAGTACCGCACGCAGTGGACCTGGGACGAGGACCAACGGGCGATGCTGCTCACCCGCGACGAGATCCTGCGCGTGGACGGATCGGCGAAGCCGTCCCGGTCGCCCTCCGCCTCCTCGCCCTCCGCCTCCTCGCCCGCCTCGCCCTCCGCCACGCCCTCCGCCTCCTCGTCGGCGAGCCCGAGGTGAGCGCCGTGAGGCCTGCGCGGAAACGGTTCGGCCTGCGCCGCTGGACCTCCTCGCTCACCTGGAAGGCGCTGGCCTTCATCACGGTCATGTGCTGCGGGCTGGCGGCGCTGCTCGGTGCCCTCGTGCATGTCTCCGTCACCGACCGGACCGTCAGCGACGCCCGCTCCCGGGCGCTCGTGCGGCTCGACGAGGCGGTACGGGCGTACGAGGCCGGCAACCGGCTGCCGCCCGACTCGGGGATCGACGCGCCGGGGCTGCCGAAGTCGCTGCGCGAGCTGGCGGTGAGCGGGCGGCGCGGCACCATGGTCGATTCCGTCGGCGGGTACCCCACGATGTGGGCGGCCGCTCCCGCCGACGGCCGCGCCCTCGCCGTACAGATCGACTACGCGCAGAGCGCGGCCACGATCGAGAACCTCGACCGGGCGATCCTGGGCTCCTCGGCGCTGGCGATCGGGGTGACGCTGATCGTGGGCGCGCTCGGCGTCACCGGGGTGACCCGGCGGCTGCGTACGACCTCGCAGGTGGCCCGGCGGATCAGCGCGGGCGACCTGGACGCGCGGGTCGGCGACCCCCGGACGACGGACCCGGCGCGCTACCGCGACGAGGTGGCCGCGGTGGCCGCCGCGCTCGACACCATGGCGTCCACACTGCAGCGGAAGCTGCTCGGCGAGCAGCGGTTCACCGCGGACGTCGCGCACGAGCTGCGTACGCCGCTGACCGGGCTGCACGCGGCGGCCGAACTGCTGCCGGCGGGGCGGCCGACGGAGCTGGTGCGGGACCGGGTCGCCGCGCTGCGGACGCTGACCGAGGATCTGCTGGAGATCTCACGGCTGGACGCGGGCAGCGAGCGGCTGGACCTCGACGTGATCCGGCTCGGGGTGCTGGCGGAGCGGGTGGCCGCGAACGCGAGCGGTGAGACGGAGGTGCGGGTGGTGGAGGACGCGTACGTGGAGACGGATCGGCGGCGGCTGGAGCGGGTGTTGGGGAACCTGGTGGCCAACGCGCACAAGCATGGGGCGCCTCCGGTGGTGCTGACCGTGGAGGGGGCGGTGGTGACCGTGCGGGATCATGGGAACGGGTTCCCGGGCTATCTGGTGGCCGAGGGGCCGCAGAGGTTTCGTACGGAGGGCTCCGCCAAGGGCCATGGGTTGGGGCTGACCATCGCGGTGGGGCAGGCGGAAGTCCTGGGGGCGGGGCTGGAATTCGAGAGCGCCGCCGACGGGGGTGCGTCGGCTGTTCTGCGGCTGCCGGTCGGCGGGGGCTGATCGCGCCCACGCGCTCAGCCGCACACCGGACACGGCCCCGCGCCCCTTCGAGGGCCGCGCCCTCTGGGGCGGAACGCCCCGATGGCCCATCGCAGAAGGCGCCCGGTCCTCCCTCCTCCTAACGTGGCAGACAGTCAGCCTCGCCCCTTTTGTGGAGGAGTATCGATGTCCCTGCGGATTCTGCTCATGCGGTTCGGTATAGCCGCTGCCGGTGGCGCCCTGCTGGCGTTCGCCGCAACGACTCCCGCCGCCGCCGACACCGGCCAGGAGGACCCCCGGAAGAACCAGCAGATCGTCAGGGGCGAGGTCACCGCCCGTTCCGGTCTGATCCTGCGCAGCGCGCCGACCCGCGGCGGCTCGGTCATCCGGGTCGCACCCCACGGCGAGATCGTCAAGATCTTCTGCCGGGCCGACGGCCAGAGCGTCGACGGCAACCGGCAGTGGTACCTGCTCGTCGACGGCACCTGGGCCTGGGGCTCGGCCCGCTACATCGAGGCCTTCAAAACGCCACGCTCGTGCGCCTGAGCGACAAGACCCGCAAGGCACCCCATTTGGGTAAGTTCCGGTCATGACCACCAAAGCCGGAACGACCCTGGCGGCGGATCCCCCCGAGCCGTCCCCGCCCGCCGTACGCCTGCTCCGGCGCCGAGGCGTCGAGCTCACCCTCACCGTCGTGGCCGTCCTGCTCTCCGTGTACGGCTACTGCGCCGTCGGTCTGGCGAAGAACGGCACCGTCCCGCCCGGCGCCTTCGACTACGGCGCCGGGCTCGGTGTGCTCGCGCTGCTGGCCCATCTGGTGGTGCGTCTGCGGGCGCCGTACGCCGATCCGCTGCTGCTGCCCATCGCGGTACTCCTCAACGGCCTGGGCCTGGTGCTGATCCACCGGCTCGACCTGGAGACCCCCGCCGACCTGGCGGCGCCCGCGCAGCTGAACTGGTCGACGCTCGGGGTGGCGCTGTTCATCACGGTCGTGGCCCTGCTGCGCGACCACCGGGTGCTCCAGCGGTACGCGTACGTCTCGGTGGTGGCCGCGCTGGCCCTGCTGGCGCTGCCGATCCTGTTCCCGCCGGTCAACGGGGCCCGGATCTGGGTGCGGATCGCGGGGTTCTCCCTCCAGCCGGGCGAGTTCGCGAAGGTGCTGCTCGCACTGTTCTTCGCCAGCTATCTCGCGGCGAACCGCAACGCGCTGGCGTACGCCGGGCGCCAGATCTGGCGGTTCAAGCGCCTCCAACTGCCCACCGGGCGCGTCCTCGGCCCGATCGTCACCATCTGGCTGCTGAGCGTCGGCGTCCTGGTCCTGGAACGCGACCTGGGCACCTCACTGCTGTTCTTCGGCCTGTTCGTGATCATGCTGTACGTCGCCACGGGCCGCACCGGATGGATCGCGGTGGGGCTGCTGCTCGCGTGCGTGGGCGCGGTGGCCGTCGGCTGGCTCGAACCGCATGTGCACAGCCGCGTCGAGGACTGGCTGCACCCCTTCGCGTCCATCGAGGCGGGCCGGGGCCCCAACCAACTCGCCCAGTCCCTCTTCTCGTTCGCCGCCGGCGGGCTGCTCGGCACCGGCCTCGGTCTCGGCCACTCCGTCCTGATCGGCTTCGCGGCCAAGTCGGACTTCATCCTGGCCACGGCGGGCGAGGAGCTGGGCCTCGCCGGCCTCGCCGCGATCTTCCTGCTCTACGCCCTGCTGGTGGAGCGCGGCTTCCGCACCGGCCTCGCCCTGCGCGATCCCTTCGGGCGCCTCCTGGCCACCGGCCTCGCCTCGATCGTCGCCCTCCAGGTCTTCGTGATCGCGGGCGGCGTCACCGGTCTCATCCCGCTCACCGGTATGGCGATGCCCTTCCTCGCCCAGGGCGGCTCCTCCGTCGTCACCAACTGGATCATCGTGGCCCTGCTGATGCGGATGAGCGACTCCGCCAGAAGGCAGTACGACCACGGGCCCCTCCCCCGAGGCCCGTTCGACGGCCCGGAGGTCCGGGGCGCATGACCAAGTACATCCGCCGCGCCGCCGCCCTGTGCGCCCTGCTGCTGGTCGCCCTCCTCGTCAACGCCACCCGCGTCCAGGTCTTCCAGTCCCGGGTCTACGACGACAATCCCGCCAACCGCCGCCCGGCGATCGCCCGTTGGGGCCAGCCGCGCGGGAACATCGTCGTCGAGGGACGCCCGGTCACCGGCTCGAAGGACACCGGGGAGCAGCTCCGCTACGAACGGACCTACCGGGACGGCCCGTTGTACGCGCCGGTCACGGGCTTCGCCTCGCAGGAGTACGGGACGACCTTCCTGGAGGACACGCAGGACTCCGTCCTCGACGGCAGCGACCCGCTCCTGTCCTTCCTCCCCCTGTGGAACGACATCACCCGCGACCAGAACGCGGGCGGCGAGGTCGTCACCACCCTCCAGGAGTCGGCCCAGCGGGCGGCCTATCTGGGGCTCGGCGCACGTCGGGGCGCGGTCGCCGCGCTCGAACCGGCCACCGGGCGCGTCCTGGCACTGGTCTCGCGTCCGTCGTACGACCCGGGAGTGCTCTCCGGCAACGGCCGCGAGACGGCCGAGGCGTGGGCGCGGCTCAACGGGGACGCGAGCAGGCCGATGCTCAACCGGGCGGTGCGGCAGACCTATCCGCCGGGTTCGACGTTCAAGGTGGTGACGGCCGCCGCGGCGCTGGACGCCGGGGTGGTCACGGACGTCGACGCCGCCACCCGCTCCCCCGCCCCGTACACCCTGCCGGGCACCACGACGTCCCTCTCCAACGAGGTCGAGGGCTGTGAGGACGCCTCCCTGCGCTATGCCTTCGAGTGGTCCTGCAACACGGTCTTCGCGAAACTGGGCGTGGACGTCGGCCTCGGCGCCATGACGGACACGGCACGCGCCTTCGGCTTCGACAACTCGGGCCTGCGGATCCCCTTCTGGGTCGCCCCCAGCAGCTTCGACACCGAGATGGACCGGGCCCAGCTCGCGCTCTCCTCCATCGGCCAGTACGACACCCGGGCCACCCCCCTGCAGATGGCGCTCGTCACGGCGGCCGTCGCCAACGGGGGCTCGGTGCGGTCGCCGTACCTCGTCGAGCGCACCACCACGGCGAGCGGCCGCACGGTCTCCGCCTCGGGCACCCGCACCCTCCGCCAGGCCATGAACCCGGCCACCGCGCGGCGCCTGCGCGACCTCATGCGGGGCGTCGTCGAGGACGGCACCGGCGCCAACGCCGCCCTGCGCCACGCCACCGTCGGCGGCAAGACCGGCACCGCCCAGCACGGCATCGGCAACTCGGGCACCCCCTTCGCCTGGTTCATCGGCTGGGCCCAGTCCGACGACGCGATGGAACCCCAGGTGGCGGTCGCGGTGGTGGTGGAGGACGCGGAGGCGGAACGGGGGGAGATCAGCGGGGGCGGGGACGCGGCACCGATCGCGAGAGAGGTGATGAGGGCGGCGCTGAAGACCGCCGCCCGCTAGGGGCGCGGGGGACTGCGCGACCAGCCCCACCGGCGCGCGCCGTACGAACCACGTCCATCAGCCGAGAAATCGGATGTGACCCCCGGACATCCCGACCTATCGTGCGCCCATGACTCCCGCCGCGTACGAACTCGCCCAGGTCAACATCGCCCGTCTCAAAGCCCCGTTGGACTCACCGCAGTTGAAGGACTTCGTGGATGCCCTGGACCCGGTGAACGCGGTCGCGGACCAGTCCGCCGGCTTCGTCTGGCGCCTGCAGAGCGACTCCGGCAACGCGACGGACATCCCCGTCCTCGGCGACGAATGGCTCATCATCAACATGTCGGTGTGGCGGGACACCGACGCCCTGACGGCGTTCATGTACCAGGGACAGCACCGGGAGCTGCTGTCCCGCCGCCGGGAGTGGTTCGAGCGGTTGGCCGAGGCGGTCACCGCCCTGTGGTGGGTCCCCGCCGGCCACCGGCCCAGCGTGGCCGAGGCGGAGGAGCGGCTCCTCCACCTCCGCGCCCGCGGCCCGGCCCCGTACGCGTTCACCCTGCGCACGTCGTTCCCCGCCGGACCGGCGGAACCCCTCGTGCCGGACGCCGCCCTCAGCTGATCCGCTGCCGTATCTCGGAGCGGACCTTCAGGGTCCGCTCCGCGAAGGCCTCCACGTCCACCTCCGAGGGGTCCTGCCCGACGCTCGCCGTGCCGAGTTCCGCGACGGACGCCCCGGTGTTGCCGTCGGCCCACGCGCACATCGGGTACGTGACCTCGGTGCCGGTCTGCTTCTGGGTGACGACCTGGCAGCTGATCGTGAGGCCCGAGCCGCCCGGGGTGAAGTCCTCGGGCGGCACGACCACCGTGATCGTGTCGACCTCGGCCGCGCCCTTCAGCATGTTGTCGCGGGCGGCGTCGGTGTTCTTGAACCGGCCGTACATGCCCGAGACGATCAGCGCGCCCTGGGCCCCGTCCTCCGCGGATGCGTACTGCCCTACGGCGGCCTTGACGTCGCGGGCGTCCCAGGCGCCCTCCGCCTCCTGCTCCAGCTGCTGCCCCGACGTGTCGGAGAGGTCCTGGGCCAGCTTGTACTCGCCGTCCAGCACGGTGTCGGGCAGTGCGAGCCTGTACTCGGCCTCCGGGAAACCGCTCGTGCCCTGCGTCCCGACGACCCACAGTCCCACCGCGCCGACCACCATGAGAGCGACGACGCCGCCGACGATCCCGAGGACGAGGCCCACCCGGCTCTTCGGGGGCGGCGCGGGCTGCCACCCGCCGGGGTACGGCTGACCGTACTGCTGCGGCGGGTACGGCTGCTGGCCGTACTGCGGCGGGTGCGGCGGGTGCGGCTGACCGTACGGACCCGGTTGCTGCGGCTGCTGCTGCGGTTGCTGACCGTACGGCTGGGGCTGGGGCTGCGGTGGAGGCATGGACACGCCAGAACGCTACTGCACGAGCCGCCACCGCAGGGAACCGGCCACCGGACCTCGCGCACGCACTCGGTCGGACCGGTCGCCGACAAGTGGCGCACAAGGGATTGACGGCCTTGCTGACAAGTAGTCTCATAAGCGGTGACCGCCGGTAACTCCCATGATCTTCCGTACGAGGAGCTGCGACAGCCATGACCACGGTGCCCTCGGTGAACGCGACGAACCCGGTGTCGGAGGCGGAGGTGCTGCGCGACGCGCTCGGGCTCCTCAAGGACCGGGAACAGGTGGCCGAGCGGCTGCTGCTGTCCTCCGCGAAGCACTCCTTCGACCCGGACAAGGAACTGGACTGGGACGCCCCCTTCGAGGAGGGGAAGTGGTTCTGGCCGCCGGAGCTGGTGTCCCTGTACGGGACGCCGATGTGGCGGAAGATGTCGGAGGAACAGCGGATCGCGCTGTCCCAGCACGAGGCGGCGGCGCTGGCCTCCCTCGGCATCTGGTTCGAGATCATCCTCATGCAGCTGCTCGTACGGCACATCTACGACAAGGCCGCGACCAGCGCGCACGTCCGCTACGCACTGACGGAGATCGAGGACGAGTGCCGGCACTCGAAGATGTTCGCCCGGCTGATCAGCAAGGGCGACACCCCCTATTACCCGGTGAGCCGGCTGCACCACAACCTGGGCCGCCTGTTCAAGACGATCTCGACGACCCCCGGTTCCTTCACCTCCACCCTCCTGGGCGAGGAGATCCTCGACTGGATGCAGCGGCTGACCTTCCCGGACGAGCGCGTCCAGCCGCTCGTCCGGGGCGTCACCCGCATCCATGTCGTCGAGGAGGCCCGGCACGTGCGCTACGCCCGCGAGGAGCTGCGCCGCCAGATGGTGACGGCCCCGCGGCTGTCCCGGAGCTTCACCCGGGTCACCTCCGGCGAGTTCGCCCGGGTCTTCGCCGTCGCCTTCATCAACCCCGAGGTCTACACGAACGTAGGCCTCGACCGGCGGGTGGCCGTCGCCCAGGTGCGGGCCAGTGCGCACCGGCGCGACATCATGCAGACGGGGGCGAAGCGGCTGACGGACTTCCTGGACGACATCGGGGTTCTGCAGGGTGTGGGGCGGCGGATGTGGAGGTCGTCGGGGTTGCTGGCGTGAGGGTTGCCCGGTGCGGCGCGTCAGGGGGTGGGGGGCTCGGCGCGTCGGTGGGTGCGGCCCCGGTGGGGGCTGGTCGCGCAGTTCCCCGCGCCCCTGAAAGACCAGGCCCCGCGGGCCTGAAAGACCACGGCCCTACCGGCCTGAAGGACCACGGTTCCGCGGGCCTGAAAGAGCGCGGGCCCCTGGAACCGAAAGACCACGGCCGTACGGCCCTGAACGGCCACGGTTCTGCGGGCCTGGAAGAGCGCGGGCCCGCGGAGCCGAAAGACCACGGGCCCGCGGGTCGAGAAGCACGGGGCGCAGCCCCTGCTTTTCAGGGGCGCGGGGAACTGCGCGAGAAGCCCCACCGGGCCCGCACCCGCCGACGCACCGAACCCCCCACCCCCTGGCGCGATCTCCACGAACCAACCTCCCCGCCCCCGACTACGCTGCGAGGTATGACGTCCGAGGCCCCCACCCGCGCGTACCGTCGACTGAGTGTGGAAGAGCGGCGCAGTCAGCTGCTGGACGCCGCGCTGGAGCTGTTCGCGCACAACGCGCCGGAGGACGTCTCCCTCGACGACGTGGCGGAGGCGGCCGGGGTCTCCCGTCCCCTCGTCTACCGCTACTTCCCCGGCGGCAAGCAACAGCTCTACGAGGCCGCCCTGCGCTCGGCCGCCGAGGAGCTGGAGCAGTGCTTCGACGAGCCGGCCGAGGGCCCCCTGACCAGCCGCCTGGCCCGTGCCCTCGACCGCTATCTGACCTTCGTGGACGAGCACGACACCGGGTTCAGCGCGCTCCTCCAGGGTGGCAGCGTCGTGGAGACCTCCCGGGCGACGGCCATCGTGGACGGGGTCCGGCGGGCCGCCGCCGACCACATCCTGCGGCATCTGGAGGTGGCCGAGCCGGGCCTGCGGCTGCGCATGACCGTCCGTATGTGGATCACCTCCGTGGAGGCCGCCTCCCTCATCTGGCTCGACGAGGGCAAGCAGCCGGACGTCGGCGAACTCCGCGACTGGCTCGTCGAACAGTTCGTCGCGTGCATCACCGCCACCGCCGGCCGCGATCCCCAGACCGCCGCCGCGGTACGGCACGCCCTGACCGTCGAGACCGCCGCCGGCGCCGTCGGCACCCTGGCCCGCCGCATCCTCCCCGTGGTCGGCGACGCCGGCCACCTGCTGTGACACTGGTCCGGTGAAGAGCCAAGACACCCCCTTCGTGGGCGGCCCCCTCGACGGGCGCGTCCTGCCCGTGCTGCTCGGCATCACCGGGCACCCCCCGAAGACGTACCGGGTCCCGGTCCCGGGCGCCGACGGCGGCCCGCCGACCGTGCTCGTCTACCGCCGCGTCGACGCCGGCCGGGGCGGCTTCATGCACCAGCTCTGGAAGTACGAGTACGCACCCGACGCGGACCCCCGCCGCCGCCTGAAGTGGCCCTGGTCCACGCCGGACACCCCGACCGGCCCAGGCACCGGGGCCACCCCGGACTCCCCTGACTCCCCGGACGGGCAATCCGCCACGCCGCCCGCGAAGCCGCGCCCCACCGACGAGTGACACCCGGGTACCGAACGGTCCACCCGGCGCGCGGCCGCCCCCGGCTCCCCCCATCCTGCCGATGCGAGGTGGACGGCCCACCCCCGCACCGGAGGTGATGACGTGTCAGGAAGGCTTCTGCGCCTGGTCGGTACGGCGACGGTGACGGCGCTCACGACCGGCGCCCTGCTCACCGCGGCCCCCGCTCCGGCCATGGCCGTACCGGAACCCCCCGTCGCCGACACCCCCGCGGCCCCGGCGCCTACGCCGACACCGGCCCCCGGCGCCCGCTCGGTCGCCGGCCTCCTCACCGATCTCCGGCGGCTCCACCGCGAGACCGAGAAGGCCACCGAGGCGTACACGGCGACCGACAAGGAGCTGACGAAGCAGCGGGCCGTGGTGGCGAGCCTCGACCGGCGGCTCGCGACGGCCCGCCTCTCCCTGCACGACAGCCGGGGCGCGGCCGGCCGACTGGCCCGGCAGCAGTACCAGAACAGCAGCACCGCGCTCTCCCCGTACGTACGGCTGCTGATGACCCGCGACCCGCACCGGGCGCTGGAGCAGGGCCATGTGATCGGTCAGGTGGCCCGGGAGCGGGCCGAAACGATCGAACGGATGATCGGCAGCGAACAGGACACCGCCACCCTCGCCCGCAGGGCCCGCGCCGCCCTGGACCGCCAACTCACCCTCACGGAACGACGCGAGAGGGAACACGACACCGCACGCGACCACCTCGACGAGATCGAGGAACTCCTCGCCTCCCTCACCCCGGAACAGCTGGCCGGCATCAGGGAGTCGGACGAGAACACCGGGGCCGACCCGTCGAAGCCGCTGGGGGCCGCGGGCCCTCAGGGGCGCGGGGAACTGCGCGGGCAACCACACACGACGCGCTCCCGGCACCCGTGAGAACCCACCCTCACGCGCCCCGGCCTATCCCCCGGCGACCTCCGACAGGTACGCCCGCGTTTTCTCCGCTTCGTAGAAGTAGCCCTCGAAATCCGCCGGATCGTCGAAGCCATTGGCAAAACGATCCGCCACCACCGGCAGCCCCTCGGCCGCCCCGACCAGCCCCAGCACATGCTCGGCCGGTGGAGCCAGCATCGTGTTGGTCCACTTGGTGACGGGCCCCGCGACCTGCCAGAACCGTTCGAACGTGCGCCGCATCCACGCCTCGTCGAACTCCCTGTCCCCGTGGTCGAGGATCGCGGCGAGATAGACGGCCGCGCACTTGGTCGCCGAGTTCGCCCCCTGCCCGGTCAGCGGGTCGTTGGCCACGACGACGTCACCTGCGCCGAGCACCGGGCCGCCACCGGGAAGCCGGGCGACGGGGTGCCGGACGACCGGCGTGTAGCGGCCGGTCAACGCGGCGCCCGCGTCCGTGACCTCGGCCCCGGCCGCGCGCGCGTACTCCCAGGGGACGTACCGCTTCATGAGGTCCAGGGTCAGGGCGAGCTGCCCCTCGGCGTCGCGGACGCCGTCGAAGACGTCGAGCGGGCCCCCGGGCAGGCCCAGCCAGAACAGGGCGTCGGCGCGGCCGGAGGTGGTGAGGACCGGCTGGACGATGAGTTCACCGAGGCCGGGCACCAGGTTGCAGCGGGCCGCGTCGAACTCCGGGTGCTCGGGGCGGGGGCCCAGCCCGTGGACGTACACGGCGGCGAGCGCGCGCTGCGGCTCCGAGTAGGGCGAGCGGGCGGCGTCGCGGCGGAACATCCGCACCAGTTCGCCCTTGCCCGCGGTGACGAGCACGAGGTCGTACACGCGGGAGAAGTAGTCGAGGTCGGAGACCGCCGCGCCGTGGACGACCAGCTGGCCGCCCCGCCGCGTGAACGTCTCCAGCCAGCCGGCCATCTTCACCCGCTGGTCCACGGCCTGCGCGTACCCGCGCAGCCGGCCGACCCAGTCGACGGCGCGCTCCCCGTCCGGTCCGGCGACGGAGACACCGACGCCCTCGATCCTCGGGGTCTGGGACTCCCAGAAGTTCAGTTCGAGGTCGCGCTCGTGGCGCAGTGCCGAGTCGAACATGCACTGGGTGGACATGATCCGGCCGGCGCGTATCTCGTCCGGGGTCCGATTGGACATCAGTGTGACCTCGTACCCGTGCGACTGGAGCCCGAGGGCCAGGTGCAGCCCGGACTGGCCGGCTCCGACGACGAGAA
The DNA here is from genome assembly GCF_001550375.1 of Streptomyces europaeiscabiei. Taxonomy (GTDB): domain Bacteria; phylum Actinomycetota; class Actinomycetes; order Streptomycetales; family Streptomycetaceae; genus Streptomyces; species Streptomyces europaeiscabiei. Next base: position 12,872 of record NZ_LRTR01000164.1, read on the forward strand.
TCTTCCGCATCCGGACAGGTCTCCTGGTTCGTCCGTGGCGTCCCGTGCCGTCCCGCTGGGAGGGGCTGAAGGGACTACTCGGGGCTGAGGGATATCGCGTGGCCGCACAGCGCCAGCAGGGTCTCCATCGCGGAGGCCCGCTTGCGTGCGTCCATGATCATGACAGGTACATGTGCGGGCACGGTCAACGCGTCCCGTACGTCGTCGGGTTCGTACCGCACGCTGCCGTCGAACGCGTTGACCGCGACGATGTACGGCAGTCCGCAGCTCTCGAAGTAGTCGAGCGCGGGGAAGCAGTCGCCGAGGCGGCGGGTGTCGGCGAGGACGACCGCGCCGATCGCGCCACGCACCATGTCGTCCCACATGAACCAGAACCGCTCCTGGCCGGGCGTGCCGAACAGGTAGAGGACGAGGTCGTCGTCGAGGGTGATGCGGCCGTAGTCCATGGCCACGGTCGTGGTGAGCTTGTCCGGCGTCGCGGAGAGGTCGTCCGTGCCGGCGCTGGCCTCGGTCATCAGCGCCTCGGTCCGCAGCGGGGTGATCTCGGAGACCGCGCCGACGAAGGTGGTCTTGCCGACGCCGAAGCCGCCCGCCACCACGATCTTCGTGGCGATGGGGGCCCGGCTGAGGTCGGACTGCCAGGGTTTCAGCTCCTCCTCGGGCTCCGCCACGGGTTCGGCCGCCACGGTGTCGGCGAGCCGGTCGAGACCGCGGGAGGCGGCGCGGGCGTAGCCCCCGGGCGGGGCCGCGTCCACGTCGACACCGGGCGCGCCGAGACCGGCGCGTCCGGTGTCCGTGTCGGCGCGCCCGGTGCCCGTGTCGAGACGAGGAGCGTTCGCGTCGACCTCGACGCGGGGGGCGTCGTCGTCGACGCCCGGGGTGACGCCGGCCGAGGCGGCGGGGTTGACGCCGGCCGAGGCGGCGTCAGAGACGGCGGAGTCCACTCAGCACCCTTTCCAGCAGAGCGCGGTCCGGCTGTCCCGGTCCGTGACCTGTTCCGTACACGCGGATCTTTCCCTGGTCCGCGAGATCGCTGAGGAGGACGCGGACCACACCGAGCGGCATCTTCAGCAGCGCGGCGATCTCCGCCACCGTCCGCATACGGCGGCAGAGTTCGACGATGGCCCGCATCTCGGGCATCACCTTGGAGTGGGGTGAACCTCCCCCACCACCGAGCATGTGGGCGGAACCCCCAGCCAACCGGGGCTGCTCCGCCGGGGCTTCGAGTACGGCCACGAACGTCTCCACGAGGAGGACGTGGCCGAACCGGGTACGGCCGCCGGTGAGCGAGTAGGGGCGTACGCGGGCGGGTTTGCGGTCGCCGCCGCGGACGGGGAGCCTCTTCGCGCCCTTCGGCACGGTCGGCCGCTTCGCGGGACCGGACTCGGGGGCGCGCGCCCTGCTCTTCTTCTGGCTCTGGCTCTGGCCGCTCATCGGCTGCTCCCGGCCGCCTCGGCCTCCAGGGACTTGCGGAGTTCGCTGCGGAGTTCCGGGGTGAGGACGTGGCCGGCGCGGCCGACGAAGAGCGCCATGTGGTAGGCCACCACGCTCATGTCGCAGTCGGGGGAGCCGTGCACGCCGAGCAGCGAGCCGTCGCTGATCGACATCACGAAGAGGCTGCCCGCCTCCATCGCGACCATCGTCTGCTTGACCCCGCCGAACTCCATCAGCTTGGCGGCGCCGATGGTGAGGCTGCCGATGCCGGAGACGATGGTGGCCAGGTCTGCGGCGGAGCCCCGGGGGCCCTGGGGCCGCTCCTCCCGGGTCTGGCGGGCCTCGGCGTGTCTGCCGGGGTCGGAGGAGAGCAGCAGCAGGCCGTCGGAGGAGACGACCGCGACCGACAGCAGTCCCGGCACCTCCTCGACGAGGTTGGTCAGGAGCCAGTGCAGGTTGCGGGCTTCACTGCTCAGTCCGAAGGTAATGGGCGCGGTCAACTGCTTTCCTCCTCGGAAGTGCCCCCCGTGGTGTCAACTGCCTCTGTCCGGTACTCACGTGCCACGGGCATCCGCGTCTCACCCGACTGCTCGGCGATCTCCGCCTCGACGTCGCGGCGCCCCTCCTTGGCCCCCTCGTGGAACCCGCCGAGCCGACGGCGCAGTTCCTCGGCGTTCACGCCCCCGACCCGTGGCCGGGGAGCTGTGGGTGTGGGCGCGGTGATCCTGGGCGTGCGCTTGGGCAGGCCCTTGTCGGTGAGGCGCGGGGCCTCCTCGACGCGTTGCCCCGCCGTCCCGGCCCGGGACACCTCCGCCGTGCGCGCCGCGTTCCCTTCGTCGGCGGCACGCTCATGGGTGTCGGGATCGAACGTGTACGGCTCGTCGGTGGCGTCGCCGGCGATGTACTCGTCGCTCTCCTCGTCGGCACCCTTCCCCGGGACCACCGGAGCGAAGAGCTCCATCGTCGTCTCGGACACGGACTCGGCCCCGGTCTCGGGACCGACCTCGGATTCGGGACCGGCCTCGGATTCGGCCTCGGGTTCGTCGTCTTCCGGTACGACGTTCCCGGCGGCCTCGGTGGCGTCGGCGGCCGTCCCCACGGCCTCCCTCGCCAGCAGTGCCCGCTCGGCCGCCTCGATGAGCGGGTCGCCGTCGCCCTCGGGCTCACGTACGGCGACGGAACGGCCGGGCAGGACGTTCGAGTTGGCCTCGGCGTCGACGCCCGGCAGGGAGAGCGAGGGCGTGATCGAGACCGGGGTGCCCACGGGCACGGCGGGCGTGAGGGCCAGCAGTCCCTTGGGCAGGACGACGACGGCGGCGGTGCCGCCCGTCCCGTGCTCCTGGAGCCGCACGGGGGTGCCGAGCCGGTGGGCGAGGCGGGCGACGACGTACAGGCCGAGGCCGAGGCCCTCGCCTTCCTCCTGCTCGTAGGGGGCCTCGGGGTCGAAGTCGGTGAGGCGGGAGTTGAGCCTGGCGAGCCGGTCGGGGGCGACGCCGATGCCGCCGTCCTGGACGGAGAGGGTGATCTCGCCGCTCTCCATCAGCCAGCCGGAGATTTCGACGGACATCTCCGGCGGCGAGAACGACGTGCCGTTCTCCAGGAGTTCGGCGAGGAGGTGACTGAGGTCGTCCGCGGCGAACCCGGCGACGTGCGCGCCCGGCGGCAGCGCCGCGATGCGGACGCGTTCGTACCGCTCGATCTCGCTGACCGCGGCACGGACGACGTCGACGAGCGGGACGGGTCCGGCGTGGTGCTGGATGTGCTCGTGGCCGGCCAGGACGAGGAGGTTCTCGCTGTGGCGGCGCATGACGGTCGCGAAGTGGTCGAGCTTGAAGAGGGTGGCGAGCCGGTCGGGGTCCTGTTCGCGCTCCTCCAGCGCCTCGATGACGGCGAGCTGCCGCTCGACGAGGCCGAGGGTGCGCAGCGCGAGGTTGACGAAGGTCGCGTGGACGCTGTGCTGGACCTTCGTCAGGTGCGCGGTGGCCGCGGCGAGTTCGGCGCGCAGCCGGTCGCGGTCGTCGGCCATCGTCTGGCGCTGGCCGATCAGGTGCTTGCGGTCGCCCTCCAGGGGCGCGAGCCGCTCATGCAGCGCGAGGGCGTGCGCGTGGAGCGCGTTGACGGAGCGTACGACCTGGGCGAACTCGTCGTCGCGGCCGGTGAACTTGACCGGTTCCTCGGTGGCCGGGTCGCCGGCGACGCGGGCGGAGCCGATGCGCAGCACCGCGAGCGGGCGGGTGAGGGAGCGGGCCATGCCGGTGGCGACGCCGACGGCGAGGAGCATCAGGGCGCCGAGGACCGCGATCCGGATCTCCAGCGCGGTGACGTCCTCGTCGCGCAGCTGGGCGAGGTCCTTGGTGCGCCGGTCGTACAGGGAGGACTCGGCGCCGCGCATCAGGTCCACCCGGGCGGAGAGCGCCGCGCCGACCTTCTTCGCGCTGGTGCCGGCCTCGCTGTCGGAGAGCGTGGGCTGGTCGGTGAGGTCCGTCAGGTACTTCTCGGCGGTGTCGGCCTCGGGGCCGCTGACCGTGGCGTCGTAGGACGAGCGGCCGGCGGCGGGCGCGGTCTCGCGGAAGTGGGCGAGGGCGGCGTCGGAGCGGACGCGGGCCTGCTGGGCGGCGGCGGTGAGG
>NZ_LRTR01000165.1 GCF_001550375.1 Streptomyces europaeiscabiei
CGCGTCGGCGGCCGAAGCGCCGGTCGTGGTGGTGGGCAGCCCGGTGACGGGGTCGACGACCGTCCGGGTGGTCGTCGGGACGCTGAGCGCGGCGACGAGCAGCCCGCGGGCGGCGGCGGCCTGCTGGACGGCGGTGTCGAGTTCGGCGAGCGCGTAGGCGCCGCCGCCCGCGCGGGGCGGCAGTTGCTCGGCCAGTTCCTCGGCGAGGGCGTGGAGCTCGGTGACGACGGCGGTGTACGCCGTGTGCGCTTCGAGAGCGGTGCTCTTCCCGGAGAGCGCCGCTTGCCGTATGCCGGCGATGGACTCGGCGCTCTCGGTGGTCTCCCGCATCGCGGCGGAGGTGCCGGTGCCCGCGCTCAGTTCCTCGACCTGGGTGTCGACACGGTCACTGCGCTGCTTGCTGGGCACGGACGACTTGGGTCGCCCGGCGGCGATGTACGCGGTGACCTCGTCGCGTTCGTCGGCCAGCGCGTGCGCGAGGGTGAGCGTCTCCTGGGTCTGTCCGGCGAGCGTGACCAGGCTCTGGGTGTCGCGCAGTTGCTCCGAGGCGGCGAGGATCGAGGGCGCTCCCGCGCCCGCTACGGCGGCGGCCACGACGGCCACGGCGACGATGAGCCGGTTGCGTACGCGCGCCTTCCGCCCGGTGCCGACGGGGGCCTGCGCCTGTGCCGTCCCCGGTTGGTTCGGGGAGGCCGCGGAGGCCTTCGAGGCTGCCTGCTTGTCTGCGCGCCGAGGCCGCGTCTTCTGCACCGGTGCTCGCATTCCTGACTCGTGTACCCATGGGCCGGGGTGACGATCCGTCGACCACTCACATGACGTATGTCCTGTACAGCCGTCCCCCCGGTACGGCTCCCGACCCTCCCAGTGCCGGTGGGCAGTGGTCCCGCATCATCAGTCCCGCCACCCGAAGGAGTGAACATCGCAGGGGAGTTGGCGGGCAAGTTCTTCCGGCTCGTGCCGCTGTCCCGCACCTCGGGCCGGTTGGACGTCGGCGACGCGCTTTGACAGTATTCGCCGCCGCGCTTCACCGCTCACGATCATTCCATGCCAAACCCGGCTCCCCTCCTGGAGGGTCCGGGTCGTACGACGACCGTTGTCGGCCTTTCACGGATCTTGTGGCGGGCTCGTGCAGACTGGCCGAATGCGCACCGAACTCGTCTCGGAGCCCGGCGACCCTCTCCGCCCCAACGAGGACTTCGCGTCGGTGGCCCTGCCCGCGGGGGGACAGGGCGGCGCCCTCGTCGTTCTCGACGGCGTGACCCCGCCGCCCGACGGCTACGGCTGTCGACATCCAGTCGCATGGTTCACTTCCCGCCTCGGCGGCACCCTGACCGAACTATCCGTTTCGGAGCGGGATGTACCGTTGCCCGACGTGCTTTCACAGGCCATTTCCCGTACCGCCCTGGCACACGCCCAAACCTGTGACCTTTCTCACCCACGAACCCCGCAGGCCACGTTGGCCCTCGCCCGCTGGTCGTCGACGGACGTGGAGTACCTGGTGTTGTCGGACTCTGCCCTGCTGATCGAACGACCGGACGGCACGGTGACGGCCGTACTGGACGACCGTCTGTCCCTGCTGCCAAGGGCCGCCCTGGCCACGGCCGCGAGCGTCGACTCGACCCTCCGGAACAGGGAGGGCGGCTTCTGGACGGCGGCCGCCGATCCCGCCGTGGCCGCTCGGGCGGTGACGGGAACAGTCCCCCGCGAGGAGGTCCGCTCGCTGGTCGCGCTGACGGACGGCGCGAGCCGCTGGGTGGAGAAGTTCCGCGAGGGCGGCTGGTCGGACTGCCTCACCTTCGTGCGGAAGGCGGGGGCGCACGGCCTGGTGCAGCGGGTGCGGGAGCTCGAAGTCATTGACGTGGAACGCGCGTTCCTCGGGCGCGGCAAGAGGCACGACGACGCGAGCGTGGTGTTCGTGGAGTTGTGAGGGCTTCTCCGCCCTCAGTTCTCCTCAGCTCTCCACGCCTCGGTTCAGCTGGTGCAGCAACTGCGCCAGTTGGGCCACCTCGTCCCGGTCCCACCCCGCGAGCTGCCGTACGTACGCGACCCGGCGGGCGTCCCGGACCGCCCGGAAGCGGGCCCGGCCCTCCTCCGTGAGATGGACGAGCCAGGCGCGGCCGTCGGCGGGGTCGGGTTCGCGGGCGATGAGGCCGAGGTGTTCCAGGGCGCGGAGTTGACGGGACATGGTGGCCTTGCCGACGCCGATGTAGGCGGCGAGTTCGGTGGCGCGGAGGCGGCCGGCCTCGTCGAGGCGGGCCAGCAGCCCGTAGGCGGCGGACTCCAGGTCGGGGTGGACGGCACGGGCCATCTCCCCGGACTTGGCGCGGGCCCGCCGCAGCAGGACCGTCAACTCCCGTTCCAGTGCCAGGAACGCCTGGTCCATACCGCCCGTCGGCATGCCGGCCCCGGCACCACCGCCGTCGCCGTTTCCGCCCTCGTCGTGCACGTCAGCGCTCCTGCTTTCCGATTCCGGGTTCCTGAAGGTTTCCGCCAGGGCCGCCGTGGCGGGCAGCGCCGTTCAGTATTTCGCAGCCACGGACCGACACGGACCGCCTCGCCCTCGCGGGCGCTTCCGCAGGGTGTGCCGGGCCGGCTTCTCGGCCCGCGTGCCCGTCGGCCCATGGGAAAGGCCCGGGTCTCCCTCACGGGGGACGACCCGGGCCTTCACCGTCCGGCGGGCGTCCGTCACACCACCACCGGAGCCTTGGGGGAACGCCGCACGGAGGTCGGACGGGGGCCGAGCGGCCGACGGAGCCTGACGAACCACCGCCCGGGTCCACTGCGGGCCCGGTGGGGGCTGGTCGCGCAGTTCCCCGCGCCCCTGAAAGATCAGGCCCTTGCGGGCCTGAAAGGCCATGACCCTACGGGCCCGAAAGGCGACCGGGCCTACGGGCCCGAGGGTGATCGGTCTGCAGGTCCGAGAGCGACCGGCCTGCGCGCCCGAGGGTGATCGGTCCGCGGGCCCGAGAGCGACCGGCCTGCGGGTCGAAAAGCACGGGGCGCAGCCCCTGCTTTTCAGGGGCGCGGGGAACTGCGCGAGAAGCCCCCACCGGACCCGCGCCCGCCCACGAACCGGACCACCGTCGGCCCACCCCCGGAGAGCCGCCTCCGGGGCCGGGCCGACGAAGCCCGGAGGACCGCCGCCCCGGCGGTCACGCGGCCACCGGCACCTCCACCCCCGCCCCCGCCGGGGCGAGCGCCAGCTCCAGCACCTGGCGGACGTCGGTGACCGCGTGGACGTCGAGCTTGTCGAGAACCTCGGCGGGGACGTCGTCGAGGTCGGCCTCGTTCCGCTTCGGGATGATGACGGTCGTGACGCCGGCCCGATGCGCGGCGAGCAGCTTCTGCTTCACGCCGCCGATGGGCAGCACCCGCCCCGTCAGCGAGACCTCACCGGTCATGGCCACGTCGGTGCGGACGAGCCGCCCGGACAGCAGCGAGGCGAGAGCCGTCGTCATGGTGACGCCGGCGCTCGGGCCGTCCTTGGGGACCGCGCCCGCCGGGAAGTGGATGTGCACACCCCGGTCCTTCAGGTCGGCGACCGGCAGCTCCAGCTCCGCGCCGTGCGAGCGGAGGAAGGAGAGCGCGATCTGCGCGGACTCCTTCATCACGTCGCCCAGCTGGCCGGTCAGGGTCAGCCCCGCCGCGCCCGTCTCCGGGTCGGCGAGCGACGCCTCGACGTACAGCACGTCGCCACCCGCGCCGGTGACCGCGAGCCCGGTCGCGACACCCGGCACGGCCGTACGCCGCTCCGCCGGGTCCTGGGCCGACTCGGGCACATGGTGCGGGCGCCCGATGAGCCCGCGCAGATCCCCGTCGGTGACGGTGAACGGCAGCTCCCGCTGCCCCAGTTCGTGCTGGGCCGCGACCTTGCGCAACAGCCGCGCGACCGACCGCTCCAGGTTCCGTACGCCCGCCTCGCGCGTGTACTCACCGGCGAGCCTGCGCAGCGCGCTCTCGTCGAGGACGACCTCGTCGGCGCCGAGCCCGGCCCGGTCCAGCTGCCGGGGCAGCAGGTGGTCCCGGGCGATGACGACCTTCTCGTCCTCCGTGTAGCCGTCCAGCCGGACGAGCTCCATGCGGTCGAGCAGCGCCTCGGGGATCGCCTCCAGGACGTTGGCCGTGGCCAGGAAGACGACGTCGCTCAGGTCCAGCTCGACCTCCAGGTAGTGGTCCCGGAAGGTGTGGTTCTGCGCGGGGTCGAGGACTTCGAGCAGCGCGGCGGCCGGGTCGCCCCGGAAGTCGGAGCCGACCTTGTCGATCTCGTCGAGCAGGACGACGGGGTTCATGGAGCCCGCCTCCTTGATCGCCCGGACGATCCGACCGGGCAGTGCGCCCACGTACGTACGCCGGTGCCCGCGGATCTCCGCCTCGTCCCGAACGCCGCCGAGCGCGACCCGGACGAACTTCCGCCCCATCGCGTGGGCCACGGACTCGCCGAGGCTGGTCTTGCCGACACCGGGCGGCCCGACGAGCGCGAGCACGGCACCGCCGCGCCGCCCGCCGACGACGCCCAGCCCCCGGTCCGCACGTCGCTTGCGCACCGCGAGGTACTCGGTGATGCGCTCCTTCACGTCCTGCAGCCCGGCATGCTCGGCGTCGAGCACCCGCTGGGCGCCCCGAATGTCGTAGGAGTCCTCGGTCCGCTCGTTCCAGGGCAGTTCGAGCACGGTGTCGAGCCAGGTCCGGATCCAGCCGCCCTCGGGCGACTGGTCACTCGACCGCTCCAGCTTGTCGACCTCCTTGAGCGCGGCCTCCCGTACCGTCTCCGGCAGAGCGGCGGCCTCGACGCGTGCCCGGTAGTCGTCGGACTCCTCGCCGTCCTGCTCGCCGTTCAGCTCACGCAGCTCCTTGCGCACGGCTTCGAGCTGCCGGCGCAGCAGGAACTCGCGCTGCTGCTTCTCGACGCCCTCCTGGACGTCCTTGGCGATGGTCTCGGCGACGTCCTGCTCGGCGAGGTGGTCACGCAGCTGCTGGGTGGCGAGCTTCAGCCGGGCGACGGGGTCGCCGGTCTCCAGGAGCTGGATCTTCTGCTCGGTGGTGAGGAACGGCGAGTACCCGGAGTTGTCGGCGAGCGCCGACACGTCGTCGATCGCCTGCACCCGGTCCACGACCTGCCAGGCGGCGCGCTTGCGCAGCCAGCTGGTGGCAAGTGCCTTGTACTCCTTGACGAGTTCGGCGACCTGCCCGGGCAGCGGATCCGGCACGTTCTCGTCGACGCTCGTCCCCTCGACCCACAGGGCGGCGCCGGGCCCGGTGGTCCCGGCCCCGATCCGCACCCGGCGAACGGCGCGGATGAGTGCCCCGGGATCACCGTCGGCCAGCCGTCCGACCTGCTCGACGGTCCCGAGCACACCCGTGCCCGCGTACGCCCCGTCGATCCGCGGCACCAGCAGCACCTTCGGCTTCCCCGGCTCCGCGCGCGCCGCGGCCTGCGCGGCCTCCACCGCGGCCCGTACATCCGTGTCATTGAGGTCCAGCGGCACCACCATTCCCGGCAGCACGACCTCTTCGTCGAGCGGCAACACGGGCAGGGTGAGCGGTGCGGAGGTCGATGCCATGATCTCTCCCTAGGCAGTCAAGTTGAGCTATGCCGACTCAATGCACGTGAGCCGAGGAATGTTCCCCAAGAGGCGGCCCGTTCGCTGTGGGCGATCAGCCGCCGCCCCGCACACTCCTGCCGAAGACCCTGTGAGCCCCAACGCGCGGCCGGAGCCCTGGAATCAGGGCCGGCCGTCCGGATCGGGGCACACGACACACGGGCGCTTCCCGCCCTGCGCATCCCCGACTCCCCCGCCTGCTCTCCGAACGGGGTGGACGGCCGGCCAACCCCTCGGCGGGGATCGCACCCATCCCGATCCCTGTAATAGCCTTTAAGCAATCTCATCTATTACATGCGCGGGGGTTGCGGTGGACGGAATCGTGCGGGCCTGGGTCGACGGATGGGTCGTGTCGCGCGGTGCCGCGCCCCCGGTGGTCGAGCCGTGGGGGTGCACGATCGACATGGGAATGGCCCACCACGTCACCCGCCACGTCTTCGCGGCGACGAACGACGAGGTGGAGGAAGCGACGGTCCGCAAGGTCGCCGACGCCGTCACCGGGGCCGGGATCTGGCTCAAGGTCTTCGCGGAATCGTCGAAGGTCGGCCCCTGGCTGGGTGAGGGCTGGTGGGTCGACCCGGAACCGGGCTGTCTGATGTCCGTACGGCTCAGGACGCACGAGGCCCCGGCCCCCGTCCCCGACGGCTATCGGCTCCACACCTGGACGTCCGGTGGCGTGACCCGGGTGATGGTCGCCGCGCCGGACGGCTCTCTGGCCGCGCGCGGCCAGATCGCCCCGACCGGAGCGACCGCGGTCGTCGACCAGATAGAGACGTCCCCGGACCACCGCCGCCGCGGCCTCGGCACGGTCGTCATGCGCACCCTCACCCGTGCCGCGCTCGAACAGGGCGCCGAGGTGGGCGTGTTGGGCGGAACGCCGGACGGGCGGGCGCTGTACGAGTCGCTCGGGTGGAGGGCGGAGGCGCCGCTGACGAGCGCGAAGTTCACGGGGCGGCCGTGACCGGCGGGCGGCCATGGCGGGAGGGCGTACGCGTTCCCCGGGCACCCGCCGACCGGCGCCCGCGCGACACGCGAGCCACCCAAGTTCCGGTCGCGCGACACGCCAACCACCCAAGTTCCGGTCCTGCGCCGCCTGACCGCTCGACATGCCGGGCAGCCGTGTTCCCGGACGCGGTCGTGAACGCGGAGGAGGCCGTCCGCCTACGGGGTCGTATCGACGCACCGCACGGAGGACGTGGAGGGCGCGTGCGACGACGTCACCGTCCTCTCCTCCGAGCGTCCTCCGAGCGCGTCGCCTTCCACCGGCCGGGCTCGGCGCCTTGGACGCCCTGGAAGCCGGGGCCGCCTTGGACGCGGCCGACGGCTACGCGGCGATCGTGGCGGCCCGATCCCGCCCCGCACCGGCCTCCGGGACCCCCCGGCCGCCCCGACCGGCCCTCCACCACCCACGCACAACCGGCCACGTCGCCACGCCGATGGCCAGGGACATCAGATGCCCCCAGTTCGTCATCGGGTCCGTGTACGCGATCAGGTCGTCCACCAGCATCCCGCCGAACCCCAGCAGAATCGGCCACCGCAGCCACGGCGGCAGCAGTCCCGCCAACGCGCCCACGCTCGCCGCCACCCCGAAACTGATGCCGTAGTCGAGGCGGTGGAGGGAGCTGTCGGGAAGGTGACCGGCCAGGACGGCCAGGCCCACCGGAACCTCGGTGGCGAGGGTGGCGAGGACGTGGCCCAGCAGGAAGACCCCGGCGGTACGCCACCCGCCGATCCGGCGTTCCAGCGCGGTCAGCACCAGCAGAAAAGCGAGGGCGTACGGCGAGGCGAGGCCACCCGCGACCCACAACGCGCTGGCGGACAGTACGAGCACCGGAGTCCGGACCAGGTGCGCCACGTCCGTGCTGGAGCCCTGGTGCAGCGCGTGCACCAGGGCCGGGTCGGCGTACTCGGCGACGAGCGAGGTCATCACCAGGACCCCGGCGTAGAAGAAGGTGAAGGGCGTGCCGACGGGGGTGGGGAGCAGCCGCCAGGGACGCGGGTACGGGGAGCGCGTGGGCCGGGCGGACGCGCGTCGTTCGAGCCCCGCGGGCTCCTGTTCCGCCACCCGCGCGGGCGCCGAACCCGGCTGCCGCGGGATGCCGTCGAGGACCGGCCCGACCGGCGACGGTGTGACGTCGGCCCGTGCCGCACCCGCCTCGGTCTCCACGGGCTCCACAGTCTCGGCGGCATCCAAGATGAGGCGCTCCTTCCGTTTCACCTCACCCTCGACGCCCCGATACGCCCTTGTCTGTGACCGGGGCCACCCCCGACGCGATTCACAGCAACCCGACAGCCGGGGCGACCCCCAACCCGACAGCCCTGCTTGCCCGGCAGCCCTACGAGACCACCGCGCCGAGGAGACCGTCGGCGCGAGCGAGTTCACGGCCCTCGACGACACGGCGCGGCCCGGCGCCGCCCGTTCCGCCCGGGTTCTTCGAGTCCTCTTCCCCTCGGGGTCACCGGCCTGCGTCAATCCGGAGCGACCGCCGTACTCCCGAGAGTTCGCCGCGAAGGCCGCCGCGCTCGTCACCGGCCACGGGCCCGCGACGCGGCCCTGCTCGCCGTGGACTTCGGACGGACGCGGGCCGAGGACCGGCCGCCTGCGAACTCCCGCGTTCCCTGGCGGCGGTGGAGGCGTCCCGCCCCGACGTGCCCGACGACACCGAGAACCCGGTCTTCCCGTACGGCCGCGGCCTGACGCTCCGGTCCTTCTCCGCTCGTGCTCCGATCGCGCCAAGTCGTCACCGGGGCGCCGTAATTCGGCAGCCCCCGCGCCACGGAGACGTAAGGATGGGCGGATGCCCATCATCGACGAACCCGAGGTCGGCGCACCCGAAGTCATCGACCGGCGCGAGGGCCCCTACGGCGAGGTCGTGCTGCGGCGGCACGGAAAGCTGCTGCAGATCATCGCCAACGGGTGCTTCCTGATGGACACCTCGGACGGACGCTCGGAACGGCTGCTGGTCGACGCCGCCCTCGACGCCCTGACCGGCCGTTCTCGGCCAAGTCTGCTGATCGGGGGTCTGGGTGTCGGCTTCTCGCTCGCACACGCCGCCGCGGATCCGCGCTGGGGAGCGATCACGGTTGTCGAACGCGAACCCTCCGTCATCGAGTGGCACCGCGCGGGTCCGCTGGCCGAGGTGTCCGCGGAAGCACTCGCGGACCCCCGTACGGACATCGTGGACGCCGATCTCGTCGCGTACGTCAATGAGACATCCGCCACGTTCGACGCGCTCTGCCTGGACATCGACAACGGGCCCGACTGGACCGTCTCCGAGGCCAACGAAAACCTGTACTCACCAGCTGGATTGGCAAGCTGCGCAAGGGTGTTGAGACCTGGCGGGGTACTTGCCGTGTGGTCGGCGCAACCTTCTGCGGAATTCGAGGAAACCTTGCGGAATGCCGGATTCCGGCAGGTGCGTACCGAAGAGATCGCGGTTGCCCGAGGAGTTCCGGACGTGGTGCACCTTGCGATCCGACCTGGATAGCCGTGGTGCGGTGACTGCCCGTACCCTGCTTTCCTGGCGCCGATCATTCAAGCGTCAATCGCAGTCATGCGCAGCCGTGCGTAGTCAAGGGATCACCCCACTGATTCCGGAAAGCAACACAGGGGCGGGCGATGGAGCAGACACACACCACCCACAGCAGCACCACAGCGACGCCGGGCGCACAGCGCCGGGTGCTCGTGGTCGAGGACGACCCGACGATCGTCGACGCCATCGCGGCCCGCCTGCGCGCCGAGGGTTTCGTCGTACAGACCGCGACGGACGGGCCGGCCGCGGTCGACACCGCGGAGGCCTGGCAGCCCGACCTGCTGATCCTCGACATCATGCTGCCCGGCTTCGACGGCCTGGAGGTGTGCAGGCGCGTCCAGGCCCAGCGGCCCGTCCCCGTGCTGATGCTCACCGCGCGGGACGACGAGACGGACATGCTGGTCGGGCTCGGCGTCGGCGCCGACGACTACATGACCAAGCCGTTCTCCATGCGTGAGCTGGCCGCCCGCGTGCACGTCCTGCTGCGCCGGGTGGAGCGGGCCGCGCTGGCCGCCACCACACCTCGCTCGGGCATCCTGCGCCTCGGCGAGCTGGAGATCGACCACGCACAGCGCCGCGTCCGGGTGCGCAGCGAGGACGTGCACCTCACGCCCACCGAGTTCGACCTCCTCGTATGTCTCGCGAACACCCCGCGTGCCGTACTCTCGCGCGAACAACTGCTCGCCGAGGTGTGGGACTGGGCGGACGCGTCCGGGACACGGACCGTGGACAGCCACATCAAGGCGCTGCGGCGGAAGATCGGCGCGGAGCGGATCCGCACGGTGCACGGTGTGGGGTACGCCCTGGAGACCCCGACCCCCTGAACCCGTGCTCGCACCGTGTGCGCAGGGCATACGCAGGCACGTAGGGACAGAGGGCTGGTGGCGTCATGAGCGGAGTCGGTGACCCGAGGTCGCGGAATCTCGGAGGCGCGCAGTCACGGAAGGGCGCGGGACCGCTCGGCGGTCTGCGTCCCTTCTCGATCAAGACGAAGCTCGGTGCGCTCGTCGTCATCTCGGTCCTGATCACGACCGGTCTGTCGATGATCGCGGTGCACACCAAGACGGAGCTGCGCTTCATCACGGTGTTCTCGATGATCGCCACGCTCTTGATTACGCAGTTCGTGGCGCATTCGCTCACGGCCCCCCTGGACGAGATGAACGCGGTCGCCCGGTCGATCTCGCGCGGCGACTACACCCGCCGGGTCAGCGAGAACCGCCGGGACGAGCTGGGCGACCTCGCGCACACGATCAACCTCATGGCCGACGAGCTGGAGGCCCAGGACCGCCAGCGCAAGGAGCTCGTGGCGAACGTCTCCCACGAGCTCCGCACGCCCATCGCCGGCCTCCGCGCGGTCCTGGAGAACATCGTCGACGGTGTCACCCAGGCCGACCCCGAGACGATGCGTACGGCCCTGAAGCAGACGGAACGTCTGGGCCGTCTGGTGGAGACCCTGCTCGACCTCTCGCGCCTGGACAACGGCGTGGTCCCGCTGCGGCGGCGCCGCTTCGAGGTGTGGCCGTACCTCTCGGGCGTCCTCAAGGAGGCCCAGATGGTCTCCTCGGCCCGAGGCGGCATCACCTCCGGCTCCGGCAACCACACCCGCACGGACGTCCACCTGCACCTGGACGTCCACCCTCCGGAGCTCACCGCGAACGCGGACCCGGAGCGCATCCACCAGGTCGTCGCCAACCTCATCGACAACGCGGTCAAGCACAGCCCGGCGCACGGCCGCGTCACGGTGAAGGCCCGCCGCGGCCCCACCCCCGAGTCCCTCGACCTCGAAGTCCTCGACGAGGGTCCCGGCATCCCCGAATCCGAGTGGCACCGCGTCTTCGAACGCTTCAACCGCGGCGCCGTCAGCTCCCCCCACGGCCCCGGCAGCGACGGCGGCACGGGCCTGGGGCTCGCGATCGCCCGCTGGGCGGTGGACCTCCACGGCGGCCGCATCGGCGTCGCCGAGTCCCCGAAGGGCTGCCGCATCCAGGTGCTCCTGCCGGGGGTGCCCGCACAGAACGCCCAGCGCCCGGCACAGGTCTGACACCACGTCCGAGGCGAAGCGAGCCTGTCACCCCACGGCCGACCCGCAGACCCCTGAGGGCTCCAGGCAACGAAGACCCTCGGGGACGGCAGACAACCGCACCCGCGAGCCTCTCCAGACCGCAGCCAACCACAGACTCTCGCAGCCACGCCCCAGGACCGCCTTCCGAGGCCACGGGCGAGGACGGGCTTCCGGGGCCTGGCCAACCGCAGGCTTTTCAGGGGCGCGGGGAACTGCGCGAGCAACCACACACGACCCGCACCCGACCACTCACCCACGCGCCAGGGGGTCTGGGGGCGCAGCCCCCAGGGACAGGAGGGGACGGGCGGTGGCGGCGGT
>NZ_LRTR01000166.1 GCF_001550375.1 Streptomyces europaeiscabiei
CGCCGGCCGCGTCCGCCGCGGGCCCGGAGCTGATCACGCTGCGCGGCCCCGCCGCCGCGGTCGCGAAGAACATGAACGCCTCCCTGGAGCTGCCCACGGCCACGTCCGTGCGCGCCGTCCCGGTGAAGCTGCTGTTCGACAACCGCATCGTCATCAACAACCACCTGAAGCGCGCCCGGGGCGGGAAGATCTCCTTCACGCACCTGATCGGCTACGCGATGGTGCAGGCCATCAAGGCCATGCCGTCGATGAACTGGCACTACGCGGAGAAGGACGGGAAGCCCACCCTCGTCAAGCCGCCGCACGTCAACTTCGGCCTCGCCATCGACCTGGTGAAGCCCAACGGCGACCGTCAGCTGGTCGTCGCGGGCATCAAGAAGGCCGAGACGCTGAACTTCTTCGAGTTCTGGCAGGCCTACGAGGACATCGTCCGCCGCGCCCGTGACGGCAAGCTGACGATGGACGACTTCACCGGTGTCACGGTCTCCCTGACCAACCCCGGCGGCCTCGGCACCGTCCACTCCGTGCCCCGTCTGATGCCCGGCCAGTCGGTCATCATGGGCGTCGGCTCGATGGACTACCCGGCCGAGTTCCAGGGCACCAGCCAGGACACCCTGAACAAGCTCGGCATCGCGAAGGTCATGACGCTCACGTCGACCTACGACCACCGGGTCATCCAGGGCGCCGCCTCCGGCGAGTTCCTCCGCGTCGTCGCCAACTCCCTCCTCGGGGAGAACGGCTTCTACGACGAGATCTTCGAGGCGCTGCGCATCCCCTATGAGCCGGTCCGCTGGCTCAAGGACATCGACGCCAGCCACGACGACGACGTCACCAAGGCCGCCCGCGTCTTCGAGCTGATCCACTCCTACCGGGTCCGCGGCCACGTCATGGCCGACACCGACCCGCTGGAGTACCGCCAGCGCAAGCACCCCGACCTGGACATCACCGAGCACGGGCTCACCCTGTGGGACCTGGAGCGCGAGTTCGCGGTCGGCGGCTTCGCGGGCAAGTCCCTGATGAAGCTCCGCGACATCCTCGGTGTCCTGCGTGACTCGTACTGCCGTACGACCGGCGTCGAGTTCATGCACATCCAGGACCCCAAGCAGCGCCGCTGGATCCAGGACCGCATCGAGCGCCCGCACACCAAGCCGGAGCGCGAGGAGCAGCTGCGCATCCTGCGCCGGCTGAACGCGGCGGAGGCCTTCGAGACCTTCCTGCAGACGAAGTACGTCGGCCAGAAGCGCTTCTCGCTCGAAGGCGGCGAGTCGGTCATCCCGCTGCTCGACGCGGTCATCGACTCGGCGGCGGAGTCCCGTCTCGACGAGGTCGTCATCGGCATGGCCCACCGCGGCCGGCTGAACGTCCTGGCGAACATCGTCGGCAAGTCGTACGCGCAGATCTTCCGCGAGTTCGAGGGCAACCTCGACCCGAAGTCGATGCACGGCTCGGGCGACGTGAAGTACCACCTGGGCGCCGAGGGCACGTTCACGGGCCTCGACGGCGAGCAGATCAAGGTCAGCCTGGTCGCGAACCCCTCGCACCTGGAAGCCGTGGACCCGATCGTCGAAGGTGTCTCCCGCGCCAAGCAGGACATCATCAACAAGGGCGGCACGGACTTCACGGTCCTGCCGGTGGCCCTGCACGGCGACGCGGCCTTCGCGGGCCAGGGCGTGGTGGCCGAGACCCTGAACATGTCGCAGCTGCGCGGCTACCGCACCGGCGGCACGGTCCACATCGTCATCAACAACCAGGTCGGCTTCACGGCCGCCCCGGAGTCCTCGCGTTCCTCCATGTACGCCACGGACGTGGCGCGCATGATCGAGGCCCCGATCTTCCACGTGAACGGCGACGACCCGGAGGCCGTGGTCCGCGTCGCGCGGCTGGCCTTCGAGTTCCGCCAGGCGTTCAACAAGGACGTGGTGATCGACCTCATCTGCTACCGCCGCCGCGGTCACAACGAGTCGGACAACCCGGCCTTCACCCAGCCGCTGATGTACGACCTGATCGACAAGAAGCGCTCGGTGCGCAAGCTGTACACCGAGTCCCTCATCGGTCGCGGCGACATCACCCTGGAAGAGGCCGAGCAGGCCCTGCAGGACTACCAGGGCCAGTTGGAGAAGGTCTTCACGGAGGTCCGCGAGGCCACCTCGCAGCCGGTCTCCGGCGAGGTCCACGACCCGCAGGACGGCTTCCCGGTCGCGGTGAACACCGCGATCACGGCGGAGACCGTCAAGCGCATCGCCGCGTCCCAGGTCAACGTCCCGGACCACATCACCGCCCACCCGCGTCTGCTGCCGCAGCTGCAGCGCCGGGCGGCCATGGTCGAGGACGGCACGATCGACTGGGGCATGGGCGAGACCCTCGCGATCGGCTCCCTCCTCCTGGAGGGCACCCCGGTCCGCCTGGCCGGCCAGGACTCGCAGCGCGGCACCTTCGGCCAGCGTCACGCGGTGATCATCGACCGTGAGACGGGCGAGGAGTTCACGCCGCTGATGTACCTCTCCGAGGACCAGGCGCGGCTGAACGTCTACAACTCCCTGCTCTCCGAGTACGCGGCGATGGGCTTCGAGTACGGCTACTCGCTCGCCCGTCCCGAGTCCCTGGTGATGTGGGAGGCCCAGTTCGGCGACTTCGTCAACGGCGCCCAGACGGTCGTCGACGAGTTCATCTCGTCGGCGGAGCAGAAGTGGGGCCAGACGTCCGGCGTCACCCTGCTGCTCCCGCACGGCTACGAGGGCCAGGGCCCGGACCACTCGTCCGCCCGCCCGGAGCGCTTCCTCCAGATGTGCGCGCAGAACAACATGACGGTCGCGATGCCGACCTCTCCGTCGAACTACTTCCACCTCCTGCGGTGGCAGGTGCACAACCCGCACCACAAGCCGCTGGTCGTCTTCACCCCGAAGTCGATGCTGCGCCTCAAGGCCGCCGCGTCGAAGGCGGAGGAGTTCACGAGCGGCGAGTTCCGCCCGGTCATCGGCGACAGCTCGGTCGACCCGACCGCGGTGAAGAAGGTCGTCTTCTGCGCCGGCAAGGTCTACTACGACCTGGAGGCCGAGCGTCAGAAGCGCGGCGCCACGGACACGGCGATCATCCGCATCGAGCGCCTCTACCCGCTGCCGGGTGCCGAGGTCCAGGCCGAGGTCAACAAGTACCCGAACGCCGAGAAGTACCTCTGGGTCCAGGAGGAGCCGGCGAACCAGGGCGCCTGGCCCTTCATCGCCCTCAACCTGATCGACCACCTCGACCTCGCGGTCGGCGCGGACGTCCCCCACGGCGAGCGGCTGCGGCGCATCTCGCGCCCGCACGGCTCGTCGCCGGCGGTGGGTTCGGCGAAGCGGCACCAGGCCGAGCAGGAGCAGTTGGTGCGTGAGGTGTTCGAGGCCTGACAGCCCTCGAAGTCCGCACGCAACCGGGCCGCACCCCCTCTCGGGGGTGCGGCCCGGCCGTTTCGACGCACTTATCCTTGACCCATGTACTTCACGGACCGTGGCATCGAGGAACTGGAGAAGCGGCGCGGCGAGGAGGAGGTCTCCTTCGAGTGGCTCGCCGAGCAGTTGCGGATGTTCGTCGATCTGAACCCGGACTTCGAGGTGCCGGTGGAGCGGCTGGCGACGTGGCTGGCGCGGCTGGACGACGAGGACGAGGACGAGTAACCGCCCCGAGAGGCCTTCTCCGGATCCCCGAGGCGTCGGGGCGGTCAGTCGCGGGGGTGGGCCAGGTCGTACAGCAGGCCGAGGGCGCCGTGGGCGATCAAAAGGCCACCGGAGACGACCCAGCCGGGGCTTCGGCGGTGCAGACCCCAGGCCGTGAGCGGTAGGCCCGCGAGGAGTTGGGCGGTGGCCAGGGCACGGGCTCTGGGGGTGCCGGCCCAGGGGAGCCAGGGACCGAGGCGGCCGCGTTCGAGGGCGTCGAGTTCCGTACGGACCGCCCCGCGCCAGCCGGTCCACTCGATGCGCTGGACGCCGGGCTGGACGCGGGCGACCTCGCGCAGGCGGTCGGCGGGTTCGCCCGGGGTGAGGCCGGCGGGGAGCGTCACACCCGCGCGGGTGAGGACGGCGAGGAGGCCCAGCAGTCGGGCGCGGGCGTCCGCCGCCGGGTCGGGCCTCGTGAGGCCGTCCAGCGACTGCGCGTCGAGGACCGGGTCCAGGCCCAGACGGGCGGCGAACGTGCGCATCGCCTCGTCCTCGCCGGCCGGCGTGCCGTTCGCCAGCCATACGTAGCCGACGGTGCGGCGGAAACCCGCGGCGAGGGTGTAGCCGCTGCGGTCGGCGTCCCACCAGAGGGCGAGCACGGGCCAGGTGACGCCGACGGCGAGGGCACCCGCCCAGCCGGTGAGGACGCGATCGACCGGTTCTCCGCCCTGCAGCCAGGGCTTTCCCTCGGGCACGAGCGCGGTCCACTCCGGACCGGCCGGGGTGAGCAGCATGCGCTCGCGGAGCAGTTGGGCGACCGGGGCGACGGAGTCGGCATCCGCCCGGCAGAGCAGGAGCGCGCCGGGGCCGGGCGTGGGCCGGGGGTCACGGGATCCCTGGGAACGTTCCGTCGACATGTACCCCACGCTAGGGCGATTTGCGTCCATACCTCCCTGCGGGATCACCAGAACGGGTGTCTTGACTTTCCGTGACCGCGATATATCGTGAATTACGGAAAACGCGATATTGCGCGTATAGCGCGTGCGGCACGTACGGCGTGAGGTGCGTGCCGTGCGTGCCGTGCGTGGCGTGTCGCGTGTGTGGCGTATTCCGTCCTGTCAGGTCTGTCGAGGAGGTCAGCACCATGTCCGAGTGGTCCGTCGCCGAGCCGCGGAAGCTCACGTTCGACGAACCGGTGACGGCACTGCGTGTGCGAGTCGTCAACGGAACGGTCAACGTGGTGGGCACCGACGAGGGTTCCGCCCGTCTGGAGGTGTCCGACGTCGAGGGCCCGCCTCTGACGGTGACGCAGAAGGACGGCACACTGACCGTGGCCTACGACGACCTGCCCTGGAATGGCTTCCTGAAGTGGCTCGACCGGAAGGGCCGGCGTCGCAACGTCCTGGTGTCGCTCGCCGTCCCGACGGGCACCCGTGTCGAGGTGGGCGTGGTCGGCGCCACGGCCGTCGTGTCCGGGCTGGCCGGGCGTACTGAGGTGAAGGGCATCTCGGGCGACACCACCCTGGTCGGCCTGTCGGGCCCGGTGCGCGCCACGACGGTCTCGGGGAACGTGGAGGCGCAGGCCCTCACGGGCGACCTGCGGCTCAGTTCCGTCTCCGGCGACCTGACCGTCATAGAGGGCTCCTGCCCCAGCGTGAAGGCCGACTCGGTGAGCGGCTCCATCATCCTCGACCTCGACCCCACGGGCGGCCCCACCGACGTCGGCCTCACCAGCGTCTCCGGCGAGATCGCCATCCGCCTCCCCCACCCCACCGACGCCGAGGTCGAGGCCAACACCGCCAGCGGCACCATCTCCAACGCCTTCGAGGACCTCCGCGTCAGCGGTCCCTGGGGCGCCCACAAGGTCACCGGCCGCCTCGGCACGGGCGACGGCCGCCTCAAGGCCACGACCGTCTCCGGCTCCATCGCCCTCCTGCGCAGGCCCCCGGCGGAGGAGGGCGAACCGTGGGACGAGAAGCCGGGGAACATGCCCGGCACACCGTCAAGCGCTCCGCCGACCCCCTCAGCCACCGGCCGAACCGATGACGTCACCGGCCCTCCGCCCGCCGGCCCGCCCGACGATGCGACCGACGATCCGTTCCACGGCTCACCCGAGCCGCCGGACAACGCACCAGGCCACACACCCGCGCCGACCGCCGGGACCGACCGCCGGGCCGACGACACGACCGGCCGCACGACCGGCCGCACGACCGACAAGAAGGTGCTCTGACATGCCTCCCGTCTTCGCCCACGGACGCCTGCGGCTGTATCTGCTGAAGCTGCTGGACGAGGCACCTCGCCACGGCTACGAGGTGATCCGGCTGCTGGAGGAACGCTTCCAGGGCCTCTACGCACCCTCGGCCGGCACCGTCTACCCCCGCCTGGCCAAGCTGGAGGCCGAGGGCCTGGTCACCCACACCACCGAGGGTGGCCGCAAGGTGTACGCGATCACGGACGCGGGCCGCGCCGAACTGGCCGACCGCAGCGGCGAGTTGGCCGACCTGGAGCTGGAGATCCGTGAGTCCGTGGTGGAGCTGGCCGCCGAGATCCGGGCCGACGTACGGGGCGCGGCGGGCGACCTGCGCCGCGAGATGCGGGCGGCTGCCTCCGAGGCCCGCAGGGGCGGCGGGACGGGCGACGGGGAGCAGGGGCCGCTCGGGGAGTTCGGGGGGTACGCCGACAACGAGTCCTGGCGCGCGGCGAAGGAGGAGATGCGCCGCGTCAAGCAGGAGTGGAAGGAACAGGCCCGCCGCGCGAAGGACGAGAGCCGACGCGCCCGCGAGGAGGCCCAGCGCGCCCGTCGCCAGGCCAAGGAGGCTCAGGAGCATGCCCGCACCCAGGCTCAGGAGGAGCTGCAGCGCATCGCGAAGCGAGTCCAGGACCACGTCCAGGACCACTTCACCCGGGGCGACTGGCCGACGGGCGTACGGGAGGGCCTGACCGAACTGGCCAAGGAGTTCGGCGAGTTCGGGAAGGACTTCGGAAAGGAGTTCGGCAAGGACTTCGGCTTCGGTCGCACAGGAGCGGAGTCCGGCTCGCGAGCCGCCGGCACGGAGGGCGGTTCGGGCGCTGAGGCCTCAGCGGGTTCCGGCGCCGGGAGGACCGGAACCCGGGCCGGTGTCGGGGAGCCCGAGTACTCGGCCACTCCCGAGGAGTTCCCGGCCGACTACGAGCCCGCCTGGGTGCACGAGACCCCCACGGGGGACCCCGCCCGCGACCTCGACCGCCTCCTGGACCGCTTCCGCGACGACATCCGTGACGCGGCCCGCGACCACGGCGTGACCGAGGACCAACTCCGCGACGCCCGCCGCCACCTGTCGACAGCGGCGGCCCACATCGGAGTGGTACTGAGGGCGCCCAGGCGATGAGCCGCAATGGTACGCGGCCCCGTCAGAGCCACCGCCCCGTAAGGGGCGCGGGGGCAACTGCGCGACAGGCCACGACGAACGAGCTGCCCGCGACGCACGATCGCCCCCACCCCGACACCAACACCAACACCAACACCGACACCGACACCCAGTCCGCACCCCACCGCAGGAGAAGGCCCCCGCCGCACCACCCGGCCCACTCACCCCGCCTTGGCCTCCCCCGCCCCATACAGAACCCGCTCCAGCGCCTCGTATGTCACCCCATGGTCCGCGAGGACCTCGGCCGGGACGCCGGGGCGGGTGGTGAGGGCGAGGAGGAGGTGTTCGTCGCCGATGTGCCGGTCGCGGTGGGCGTGGGCGGTGCGGAGGGAGCGAGTGAGGACGTCCTTGGCCTCACGGGTGAAGGGGCGATGGCCTGAGCGCAGCCCCCAGCCGCTCCTGGCTCCCTTCCGGTCCGACTCCAACGCCCCCACCCCGTGGGCCTCTTCCACGCGGGAGACGATCTCCGAGAGGTCGATACCGAGGCCGGAGAGGGCATCCACGTCGGCGCGGGAGAGACCGCCCCGGCGGCGGGCCTCGGCGAGCGACCGCTCCACGGAGCCCCGGCGGTCGGCCTCGGCGAGCCCCAGCGCGGCCAGGGCGAACGAGGCCCGACTGGCCTTGCGGTCCAGCAAGGAGAGGAGGATGTGTTCCTCGGTGACCTCCCTCGCATGGGAGCGCTCGGCGTGGTCGACCGCGCCCAGGACCACGGCACGGGCATCTTTCGTAAACCGTTCGAACATCAATGCCTCCCGTACTTCTTGTGCACGGCCTGCCTGCTCACTCCGAGTTCCGCGGCGATCTCCTGCCACGACCAGCCCTGATTGCGCGCGCTGCGCACCTGCACCGACTCCAACTGCTCCAGCAGCCTCCGCAGTGCGGCGACGGCCCGCAGCCCGACCCGGGGGTCACGATCGCCCGCGCGCTCGGCGAGATCCGTTGCTTCGGTCATGATGTCAACTTACGTTGACAGCGTGGATGCGTCAACCCCAGTTGACACGACGACGGCCGGCCCGGAGCTCCGGGCCGGCCGTCGTCGTCTCGACAGAGTCCGTCAGGGGTTGGTGAGCACGATCTTGCCGAACTGGTCCCCCGCCGCCAGACGTTCGAAGCCCTCGCGGGCGCGGTCCAGGGGCAGCACCTCGTCGATGACGGGGCGGACGCCGGTCGCGGCACAGAAGGAGAGGAGGTCCTCCAGTTCGTCCTTGGTGCCCATGGTGGAGCCGACGACCTTGAGCTCGAGGAAGAAGATGCGGGTCAGTTCGGCGTGGGAGGGGCGGTCACCGCTGGTGGCGCCCGAGATGACGAGGCTGCCGCCGGGGCGCAGCGACTTCACCGAGTGGGACCAGGTGGCGGCGCCGACGGTCTCGATGACCGCGTCGACGCGCTGCGGCAGCCGCGCCCCCGACTCCAGCGCCTCCACCGCGCCCAGCTCCAGCGCCCGCTTGCGCTTGGCCTCGTCCCGGCTGGTGGCGAACACCCGCAGTCCGGCCGCCTTGCCGAGCACGATCGCGGCGGTGGCGACACCACCACCGGCGCCCTGGACGAGGACCGAGTCGCCGGGGCGTACACCTGCGTTGGTGAAGAGCATGCGGTAGGCCGTCAGCCAGGCGGTGGGCAGGCACGCGGCCTCCTCGAAGGAGAGTTCCGCGGGCTTCGGGAGCACGTTCCACGTGGGGACGGAGACGAGTTCGGCGAAGGTGCCCTGGTAGCGCTCGGTGAGGATCGAGCGGGGTTCCTCGGGGCCGACACCGTGGCCGGTCTGGCCGATCACCGAGTGCAGGACGACCTCGTTGCCGTCCTCGTCGACACCGGCGGCGTCACAGCCGAGGATCATGGGCAGCTTGTCCTCCGCGAGGCCGACCCCCCGCAGGGACCACAGATCGTGGTGGTTCAGCGAGGCGGCCCTCACCTTCACGGTCGTCCAGCCGGGCCTCGGTCCCGGGGCCGGGCGGTCGCCCAACTCCAGTCCGTCGAGCGGTTGGTCACGGTCGATGCGGGCGGCGTAGGCAGCGAACATGCGCCTGACCATAGGGGGACGCCGGGGGCGATGGAACGGAAGAGCACTGTGACACGCGTCCCGTCCCAAGTCGGCCTCGGCGCCTGACAGCTCGGGGGGGGCGGGTTCGTGGGCGACTGCGGCCGAGTGCGGCTTCTCGCGTAGTTCCCCGCGCCCCTTGAGGGCCCACGGCCCTTTCGGGCCGAAAAGCATGGGCGCAGCCCCTGCCTTGCCAGGGGCGCGGGGAACTGCGCGACCAGCCCCCACCGAACCCGCGCCCGCCCACCCACCCCGAACCGTCCCGCGCGATGGGGGTCGCAGGGGCACAGCCCCTGGGGAAGGGAATGGGTAGGGGCGGCGGGGGCGAAGACCCCCCCCACCGCCCCCGAAGAAATCAGCGCCGAGCCACACCCTCGGCCCGCGCCGCCGCCGCGACCGCCGCGGTCACCGCCGGGGCGACCCGCTCGTCGAAGGGCGACGGGATGACGTAGTCCGCGGCGAGGTCGTCCCCGACGACCGACGCCAGCGCCTCGGCCGCCGCGATCTTCATGCCCTCGGTGATCCGGGAGGCCCGCACCTGCAGCGCGCCCGCGAAGATCCCCGGGAAGGCGAGGACGTTGTTGATCTGGTTCGGGTAGTCGGAGCGCCCGGTCGCGACGACGGCCGCGTACTTGTGGGCGACGTCCGGGTGCACCTCGGGGTTGGGGTTGGCCATGGCGAAGACGAAAGCGTTCTCAGCCATCGAGGCCACCGCCTGCTCCGGAACCGTACCGCCGGAGACGCCGATGAAGACGTCCGCGCCCGCGAGGGCGTCCTCCAGGGAGCCCGAGAGCCCGGCCTTGTTGGTGAGCGTGGCAAGTTCCCGCTTGACCGGCGTGAGGTCCTCGCGGTCCGCGGAGACGATGCCCTTGCGGTCGGCGACCGCGACGTCGCCGAGACCGGCCTCCAGCAGCATCTTGGCGATGGCCACACCGGCCGCACCCGCACCCGAGATCACGGCCCGCAGATCGCCCAGCCCACGGCCGGTCAGCTTCGCCGCGTTGCGCAGCGCCGCCAGCGTCACGACCGCCGTACCGTGCTGGTCGTCGTGGAAGACCGGGATGTCGAGGGCTTCCTGGAGCCGCTTCTCGATCTCGAAGCAGCGGGGCGCGGAGATGTCCTCCAGGTTCACGCCACCGAAGGAGGGCGCCAGGCGGACCACGGTCTCGATGATCTCTTCGACGTCCGTGCAGGCGAGCGCGATCGGCACCGCGTCGACGCCGCCGAACTGCTTGAACAGGATCGCCTTGCCCTCCATCACGGGGAGGGAGGCCTCGGGGCCGATGTCGCCGAGACCGAGAACCGCCGTACCGTCCGTCACGACGGCGACGACCGACGACTTCCAGGTGTAGTCGTTGACCAGGTCCGGCTGCTCGGCGATGGCGGTGCACACCCGCGCGACGCCGGGCGTGTAGGCGAGGGACAGGTCGTCCTTGTCACGGATCGGCACGGTGGCCTGCACGGCCATCTTGCCGCCGCGGTGCAGCGCGAAGGCGGGGTCGATGGAGTCGAGGGAATTGAGAGGCTCCCCTCCGCCCTCCTGACCCGTACTGCCGTCGCCGCTGTCGGTGCGAGGATTGACAATCTCCGCTGCCACTTTTGTTACCCCTTAGATCTTCATGGTTCGAGGGTGTTCCGCTCCCGGTTCGGGAGCGGGCGGGCACCGCGTAAGGCCCAGGTCACCGATACGTACAGCGACGCCTGCGGGCTCAGACGCGACGGGCGCGCCGCACACGCGCCCTGGGCCCCGGATGAGGGGTGTAAGGAACCTTCTTACCGGACGGACGGTACCGACGACGAGTCCACACGTCCTCATACCTCGAAGGTCACAACTCGAAGGTCATTTGAAGACGATCATGGATCGTTCGACTCATCGACGGATGACGGGACAAGTCGGCTCACATCACGACAAGTCCTGTACGGCCACGAGTGCGGAGATCGCGGCCGACCGCATCCTGAGATGCGCCGAAGATCTTCCGGCCGGAAGGAGGAATCGCCGCACAGGATCCGGTGTGATCACCCGGTCCGCAGCGGTTCGTGGGTCATTCGGGGGTCACCCGTTATCCGATTTTGACATGGCTGGTCATCTGATTGCACATGCCCGAATGGCAAGATGCCGTAATCACACGAGGTCGCCACACTCGAAGACGCGTGTTAATCGTCGACCTGTCGGCAACTCCACACCACCCCGCCGGAGGAACCCACCATGACCGCAAGCACCACCTGTCGTACGACCGGCCTGCGTTCCCGTACAGCCGCCGTCGGAGCGATCGCGGTCGCGGGCACCCTGTTGCTCACCGGCTGCGGTGACCAGACCAAGAGCAAGGACACCGGCTCCGAGACCGCCTCCACCAGCGCGGCCCCGCTCGCCGACAAGCTCCCCGCGGCCGTCCGGGACAAGGGCGTGATCAACGTCGGTTCGGACATCGCGTACGCACCGGTGGAGTACAAGGACGAGTCCGGCAAGGTCGTCGGCATCGACCTCGACATCGCCGCGGCGATGGGCAAGCAGCTCGGCGTGGACTTCAAGTTCCAGAACGCCACCTTCGACACCCTCATCGGTGGTCTGGCGGCCAAGCGGTACGACGTCGCGATGTCGGCCATGACCGACACCAAGGACCGCCAGGAGGGCATCGACGCCGACACCGGCAAGAAGGTCGGCTCCGGCGTCGACTTCGTCGACTACTTCACCGCGGGTGTCTCGCTGTACACCAACAAGGGCGACGACCAGTCCATCAAGACCTGGGACGACCTCTGCGGCAAGACGATCGCGGTGCAGCGCAACACGTTCTCGCACGATCTCGCCAAGGACCAGGCGAAGAAGTGCAAGGACGACGGCGGCAAGGCGCTCAAGATCGAGGACTTCGCCACCAACCCCGAGGCCGAGACCCGGATGCGCTCCAAGGGCGCGGACGTCGTCTCCGCCGACTACCCGGTCGCCGCGTACTCGGTGAAGACCTCGGGCGGCGGCGCCTACTTCGAGATCGTCGGTGACCAGGTCGAGGCCGGCCCGTACGGCATCGCCGTCGCCAAGGACAACACCGAGCTGCGTGACGCGCTGCAGGCCGCCGTCCAGGCGATCATCGACAGCGGCGAGTACGAGAAGATCATCAAGAAGTGGGGCGTCGAGGACGGCGCGATCACCGAGGCCAAGGTCAACGGCGGCTCCTGAATCTCGGCTCGGTTCTGAAAGGCAAAGGCTCCACCCGTGACTGTTGACGTCAGCAAGACGGACGGTCCCTCGGACACTCCCCCCGCCGGCCCGGAGGCCCTCAAGGCCGTTCCGGTCCGGCACCCGGGGCGTTATGTGTCCGCGGCCATCGCGCTCGCTCTCCTCGGCTCGATCATCTACGCGTTCGCGCAGGCGAAGAAGATCAACTGGGGCGCGATCCCCGACTACTTCTTCGACGACCGCATCATCGAGGGTGTCCTGAACACCCTCCTGCTCACCGTGGTGTCCATGGTGATCGGCATCGTCGGCGGCATCCTGCTCGCCGTGATGCGGCTGTCCAGGAACCCGGTGACCTCGTCGATCGCGTGGTTCTACATCTGGTTCTTCCGCGGCACGCCGGTCCTGGTCCAGCTCTTCGTCTGGTTCAACCTGGGCCTGGTCTTCGAGTACATCAACCTCGGCCCGATCTACAAGGACTACTGGTCCTCGTTCATGACGCCGCTGCTGACGGCGCTGCTCGGCCTCGGTCTCAACGAGGCCGCGTACATGGCGGAGATCTGCCGTGCCGGTCTGCTGTCGGTCGACGAGGGCCAGACCGAGGCGTCGCACGCGCTCGGCATGAGCCACTCCAAGACCCTGCGCCGGATCGTCATCCCGCAGGCGATGCGCGTGATCGTGCCGCCCACGGGCAACGAGGTCATCAACATGCTGAAGACCACGTCGCTCGTCTCGACGGTGCAGTACGTGGATCTGCTCAAGGCGGCCACGGACATCGGCCAGGGCTCCGGCTCCACGGTGGAGATGCTGTTCCTCGCCGCCGCCTGGTATCTGATCCTGACCAGCATCTTCAGCGTCGGGCAGTACTACCTGGAGCGGCACTACGCGAAGGGCTCCTCCCGGACCCTCCCGCCGACACCGATGCAGCGTTTCAGGACGGCCGTGCTGCCCGTGCGCCGCCCGAAGGGAGTCTCGGCATGACCGCCATGGTGAAGGCCGAGGGCATCCACAAGTCGTTCGGCCCCGTCGAGGTCCTCAAGGGCATCGACCTGGAGGTGCAGACGGGCGAGGTGTTCTGCCTCATCGGCCCGTCCGGCTCCGGCAAGAGCACGTTCCTCAGGTGCATCAACCACCTGGAGAAGATCAACTCCGGCCGGCTGTACGTCGACGGCGAGCTGGTCGGCTATCGCCAGAAGGGCGACAAGCTGTACGAGCTCAAGGACAGCGAGGTCGCGCTCAAGCGCCGTGACATCGGCATGGTGTTCCAGCGCTTCAACCTGTTCCCGCACATGACGGCCGCGGAGAACGTCATGGAGGCGCCGGTCCAGGTCAAGGGTGTCAGCAGGGCCCAGGCCCGCGAGCGCGCCCGCGAACTGCTGGAGCGCGTCGGTCTCGGCGACAAGGCGGGCAACTTCCCGTCCCAGCTCTCCGGCGGCCAGCAGCAGCGCGTGGCCATCGCCCGCGCGCTGGCCATGGAGCCGAAGCTGATGCTCTTCGACGAGCCGACCTCGGCGCTCGACCCGGAGCTGGTCGGCGACGTCCTCGACGTCATGCGCGACCTGGCCGAGTCCGGCATGACGATGGTCGTCGTCACGCACGAGATGGGCTTCGCCCGCGAGGTCGGCGACAGCCTGGTCTTCATGGACGACGGTGTGGTGGTCGAGTCCGGCAACCCCCGTGACGTGCTGACCAACCCCCAGGAGGAGCGCACCCAGTCGTTCCTGTCCAAGGTGCTGTAGAGCAGCGGCGCGGCAGGGGTGAGGGGCGGTACGGAATCCCGTACCGCCCCTCACTCGTGCACTGGTGCGGGCGGCGCTCTACTTCACGGCCAGCACCAGCGAGTCGGAGGGCGAGGACCACACCGCGCGGGCCTCGGCGAAGCCCTTCTCGCGCAGGACGCGTGCGTGCCAGCCGACGCTCTGGACGTCACCGTCGGCGTGCTCCCCGTAGATCGTGAAACGGCGGGCCGTCGGCACGGCGAGCACGGGGTCCTGGGCGGCGAGCTGCCACCATTCGGCCCAGTCGACGACGCCGTCCGCCTTGGCTTGTTCCATACCCGCGTGACGGTGCGCGCGCTCCGCCGCGTTGATCCGGGGCGTCGTCTCGTCGATCATGTGGTCCGCGTTCATGAAGACACCGCCGTCGCGGACGAGTTCCGCGACCTGACCGTAGAGGGCGGCGAGGGGTTCGCTGTGCAGCCAGTGCAGGGCTGTGGCCGTCAGGACGGCGTCGTACGAGTCGTACGGCAGTCGCGTCGTCCAGTCGGGGTCGGTGAGGTCGGCGGTGACGAAGGTGACCCGCCGGTCGCCCTCGAACGTGCCCTCGGCGATGGTGAGGAGCGCGGGGTCGAGGTCCACACCGGTACTGACGGCCTTCGGGAACCGCGCGAACAGTCTGGACGTGATGGAACCCGTACCGCAGGCGAGGTCGAGAACACGGGGCTCGGGGCCGGCGAAGGCCTCGACCATGTCGAGCATCACCCGGAACCGCTCCTCGCGGTCCGGCATGTACCACTCCTGCTGGCGGTCCCAGCTCTTCTGCCAGGCATGCCAGTCGGTTCCGGCCGTGGTGGTCATGAGGTCCCCTCTGTCCGCATACCGCATCTTCCGTCTACCGCGTAATACCCTGTAAGTACGAGCAGCCATTACCTGACCCGCATCACGACCATAGAGCGCCCCCGTAAGGACTACAAGTGGAACTGGCCTATTACTCGGACTACGCCGTGCGGCTCGTGAACAGCGAGGAGCCGGGTCGCGGCAAGGACTCCCTGACCACGGTCGACGCGGTGCGCGAGCTCTTCGGTGCCAACCAGGACGCGGCCCGCCGGGCGGCGGACGCCGATCTGACCCGGTTCAGGGGCGTACGGGCCCGGCTGCGCTCGGTGTTCGAAGCGGCCGACGGCGGCGACGAGACGCTCGCGGTGAACCTCCTGAACTCGCTCCTGCTCGAATTCCCGGTGAGCCCGCAGATCTCCGGTCACAACCACCGGGACGACGACGGCCGCCCGCTGTGGCACATGCACCTGGCGGACCATCCCTCGAACGCGACGGCCGGCTACGCGGCGACCGCGGCCATGGGCCTGGCCTTCCACCTCACCGAGTACGGCGTGGACCGGCTCGGCCTGTGCGAGGCGGCGCCGTGCCGCAACGCCTACCTCGACACCTCCACCAACCGCTCCCGCCGCTACTGCTCGGACCGCTGCGCGACCCGCGCCAACGTGGCGGCCTACCGGGCCCGCAAACGCCTGGAGGCGGACCGGTCGCCGAGCACGGGCCGGGCGGCCGAGAGCGCCCAGCGGGCGAGCGCGAACGGCGAGCGCTGACCGTCCGGCCGGGGCCGGTACCGGAACCGCACCTTGCCGAGGACGAGTTCGTCGGGGACGACCCCGTAGTCGGTGCTGTCCCCACCCGCGTACGTGTTGTCCCCGAGCACCCACCAGCCGCCGTCGCGCCGCTCGGCGATCCGCTTGACCACGAGCAGGTCCTGCTGGAAGGGGTGCCGCAGCACGAGCACGTCACCGACCCCGAGGCGGGCCCCGTAGTGGACGAGCAACTGGTCCCCGTGACGCAGCGTGGGAACCATGGACGGTCCTGTGACCTCGGCCACCCCGAAGGGCAGGAGGGCCCTCCCCCGCTCGCTCTCCTGCGACAGCTCCGGCATCCCCGGCACCTCCCCGGTCCGTTCCTCCACCAGTCCCAGTCTGACCCCGGACTTTTGTCCTAAGCCCATGGGGGCACTCGCGAAAACGACTCTCGCAGGGAGTAATGTCCCACCTGAGAAGACGATCACGAGGAAGGAATGCTCCATGCTTTCCCGCCTGTTTGCCCCCAAGGTGAAGGTCAGCGCCCACTGCGACCTGCCCTGCGGTGTGTACGACCCGGCCCAGGCCCGCATCGAGGCGGAGTCGGTGAAGGCCGTGCAGGACAAGATGGCCGCCAACGACGACCCTCACTTCCAGGCTCGCGCGACCGTCATCAAGGAGCAGCGCGCCGAGCTCGCCAAGCACCACGTTTCGGTGCTGTGGAGCGACTACTTCAAGCCTCCGCACTTCGAGAAGTACCCGGAGCTGCACCAGCTGGTCAACGACGCCCTCAAGGCCCTCTCGGCCGCGAAGGCGTCCACCGACCCGGCGACGGGCCAGAAGGCGCTCGACTACATCGCCCAGATCGACAAGATCTTCTGGGAGACCAAGAAGGCCTGACCCGGCCTGTCTCAACCGCACCCGGTCCGTTTGCCGCCGTCCCGCACGGCGGTGTGACGGGCCGGGTGCGGTCGTGTTCCGGGCCGGGTGCGGAGGAGGCCGGGCCGGGTGCCGAGGAGGCCGGGCCGGGTGCCGAGGAGGCCGCCGGACAGACCATCGCCGGGGCCGGTCCGCCGGCGGCCGACGCGAGGTCGTCGAAGCCGTGGACCTACCGACGGCTGCCGGCGGGAACCCGCCGAGCAGTGGTCCGTCCACGGTGGCGGTGGCGGTGGCGGTGGCGGTGGCGGTGGCGGTGGCGGTGGCCATGATCGTCCAGCGCGCCACGGCGCGCATGTCGGCGACGGTGGCGTCCGCGAGCGTAACCGCCACCGCCTGTTCCCCGGCCGGTAGGGGATCCTGGGCCCTGGGGCACCCCGGGAGGCGGGGCGCCCATGACCGCGCGGCGCCGTCACCGTCGTCGTACCGGAAGCGCGTCCCGAGAGGTCGCCGTCGTCGGGCAACTCTCCGTACGGACGCCACTCGGTGCCGTCGTCGTGCTCGACCCGGCCGTCATCACTGATCCGGACGGCACCGGTCGCCAAAGTCTCCTCGCTCCCGGTCGCCGAGCTCTCCTCGTTCCCCGAGGCGGCACCGTCTTCTCGCGCCTGCGCACCCGCCCCCAGGAACTCCCCTGCGCAGGCACCCGAGTGGGGAGAGGTACCGCCGCCCGCTCACCTGGAAGGCCGTACGCGCTCGTACGGGTGGTCCGGTCAACTCCGGGCGGGGCCGGGCCAGATCGCCGAGGCGTCGTCGCGGTCGGGGTCCGGGAGGCGGAGAGGGCGGACGGGGACGGTCCATGTGGAGGTCTCGGTGGCCGCCGTCCAGGGGGCGGGGTGGCCCGCGTAGGAGAGCGCGGTCAGGACGAAGACGCCGTCGGCGTAGATCTCGACGTACTCACCGATGGTCAGGATCCTCAGGGCGGCGGCCGGTTCGGGGAGGACGGTCTCGGCGAGGAGGGTGCCGGCGGCGCCGGTGACCCGGAGGTCCTTGCCGTCGCAGCCGACGGTGAGGGCGGGGCGGCCGGGGTCGAAGGAGTCGGTGCGCAGGGTGACTTGGACGGGGCGGCCGGAGAGCATGAGGTCACCGACGGCGTGGAGGACCGGGTCGTTCGTCTCCTCGCCGAGCCAGGCGTCCAGGCCCGGCCACCACACCAGTCGGAGGGCCGAATCCTCCCGCGTGACCAGGGACTTGGGCTGGGCGAGCATGCCTCGGCAGTGGTCGCCGGTGTCGGTCAGGCCGACGCGGCGGGGGGTGGTGTGCAGGACGACCCGGGAGCCGTCGGGGGCGGGGATGACGCGGGGGGCGTACGCCCCCGTGGGGCCGAGCGGGCCCCGGCGGGTCCATGGGCCGCGCAGGCGCGGGGCCGTCCACGCCTCGAAGCCCCGGGTCGCGCCGATGGAGCCGAGGAGGAGCCAGGTGCCGTCGTCGAGGCGTTCCAGGACCGGGCATTCGAGTTCGTCGACGTCGCCGGGGGCGATCAGCGGTGGGTGGACCGTCCAGTGCTCCAGGTCGGGGGAGGTGGCGAGGGCGACACAGCCGCCGACCTCCACGGGGAGGGAGGCGTCGCTCGCACAGATCACCATCGCCCAGCCGTCGCCCTCGTCGTCGCGGACGACGAACGGGTCGCGCCAGCCCATGCGGTCGGCGGTGCGGTACCAGCGGGGGTCCGCCTCGACGACGGGGGTCGTGCCGTGGCGCCGCCAGCCCGTGCCGTCCGTACGGTCGGAGTACGCGAGGCCCACGGACTGGAGCGGCCAGCCGTCCGGCGTCAGCCCGCTCACGCCCGTGTAGAACATCGCCATGCCGGTGCCGTGGCGCAACGGGTGCATCGTCCAGACCGCCTGCTGGTCGAAGCGGCCGGGCAGACCGTTGCCGAAGGCGGTGCCCCCGGACCGCCAGTCGACCAGGTCGGCGGAGGTGGCCCGGCCGTAGGAGGTCTCCATCCGCAGATGGTCGAACTCGGTGGTCCAGGGACCCTGGAGATGCAGCACGGCGTAGGTGCCGTCGTCGTCGCGGAGCAGCGCGAAGTCGTTCACGCAGAGTCCGGGCGGGGCGTATCGCATGCGCGGCAGTCCTGTCGCTCGCAGCGCCCAAACGCGTGCGCTGGCCATGGTTCCGGAAGGTATCGCTTGAGAATCAGCGCAAGTAAAACTGAACGCAAACGCTTGCGCAACAGCGAGGGCGGGTCTACGGTCACGTCACCCCACAGCTCACACCGACGTGAAACCGGCGCGATGTTGACGCGATGACGCCGTACCCACGCACGCCCTATCGATGGGAGAAATCCGCCGTGACGGTCAGCATCACCGATGTCGCCACCGCCGCCGGGGTGTCGGCGTCCACCGTGTCCCGCGCGCTGCGGGGCCGGCCGGGCGTCTCGGACGAGGTGCGCCGGCAGATCGCGGTCGTCGCCGCGCAGCTCGGCTATACGGCGTCCCGCTCGGCGTCCAGCCTCGCCAGCGGGCGGACCTACACGATCGGGGTCGTCGCCCCGTACATCGGCCGTTGGTTCTTCGGCACCGTGCTGGACGCCGCCGAGCAGGTGTTCAGCGCGGCCGGGTACGACGTCCTGCTGTACAACCTCGGCTCGCCCGAGGCACGCAAGCGTTTCTTCACCACGCTGCCGGTGCGCAAGCGGGTCGACGCGGTGCTCTCGCTGCTCATCCCGGACGAGGACGAGTCCGCCGCCCTGCGCTCGCTCGGGGTGCCGCTGGCCTCCACGGTCGGGGGGCCCCGGCCCGGTTTCACCGTGGTCGGCATCGACGACCGGGCGGGCGCGGAGAGCGCCGTACGGCATCTGGCGAACCTCGGCCACCGCCGGATCGGCATGATCTCCGGGGCCAGCGGTCCACTGCACTGGACCACGCCCCTCGACCGTCGCGCCGCCTATCTGCACGTCCTCGCCGAGGCCGGGATCGAGCACGATCCGGCTCTGGTGGCGGACGGCGACTACACCGTCGACGGCGGCGAGCGGGCGATGACCGAGCTGCTCGCCGTGTCCCGGCCGCCGACCGCCGTGTTCGCCCAGTCCGACGAAATGGCGATGGGCGCGCTGCGCGCGCTCAGGCGGCATCGGCTCCGGGTGCCGGACGACGTGTCCGTGGTCGGCTTCGACGACCACGAACTCGCCGACGTGGTGGGGCTGACCACCGTCGCCCAGCCGGTCGCGGGCCAGGGCGCGGAGGCGGCCCGGCTGCTGCTGCGGCAGCTGGACGAACCGGAAGCCGAACAGCCCGGCCACGTGCAGATGCCCATCCGGCTCGTCCTGCGCGAGACGACGGCGCCGCCGCACCCGCGCGGACCGCAGTGACTCCCCGCACGCCCGCCCCCCTTGGGCTCCCCCACGCCTGAAAGTCCCACCCCCACGCCGGAAAGCCCCGCACCCCGCACCCTCATCCCGCACGGAGGCACACACCATGAGCCCGACCACCAGCTCGACCAGCCGAAGGTTCCGCCGCACGGCCCGTGCGGGCCTGGCCCTGGCCCTCCCCCTGGCGGCGCTGGCCGCCTGCGGCGGGGGCGGTGGGGGCGACACGTCCGCCGAGGCCGGCAGCGGTGAGGGGACGATCAGCGTCTGGGCCCACCAGGGGCAGAAGAGCGAGTCGGAGGCGTTGCAGAACGCCGTGAAGTCGTTCAACTCCTCGCAGGACAAGGTCAAGGTCGAGCTGAAGCTGATACCGGAGACCGACTACACCAAGACGATCACGGCGACGGACGCCGACAAACTGCCGGACGTACTGGAGTTCGACGGCCCGACCATGGCGAACTTCGTCTACACCAAGAAGCTCGCCCCGATCGACGGCTACGTCTCCGCCAAGACCCTCGACAACGCCACCGACGCGAGCAAGGCGCAGGGCGAGATCAACGGCAAGCACTACGGCCTGGGCATGTTCGACTCAGGGCTCGGCATGTACGGCAGCAAGAAGAAGCTGGACGCGGCCGGGGTGACGTATCCGAAGGGCGTGGACGACGCCTGGACGGCGGACGAGTTCGACGCGGCGCTCAAGGCGCTGCGGGCGAAGGACGCCGACGGCAAGGTCGTCGACCTCCAGGAGGGCAGCGGCTACGCCAACGAATGGGGCACCTACGGCTTCGCCCCGATCGTCTGGTCGGCCGGCGGCTCCCTGCTCAGGGACGGCAAGGCGGAAGGGGCCCTCGACACCCCGGCCGTGGTCTCGGCCATGAAGACCTTCCAGTCCTGGAAGACCTACACCGACGCGAACACCGACGGCAACGCCTTCGCCCGGGGCCGGGTCGCCCTGAGCTGGGTCGGGCACTGGATGTACCCCGCCTACAGCGAGGCGCTCGGCGACGACCTGGTCGTACTGCCGCTGCCCGACTTCGGTGACGGCCCGAAGACCGGCCAGGGTTCGTGGTCCTGGGGCGTCGGCGCGAACTCCAAGAACGCCAAGGCCGCCGGTGCCTTCCTGGACTTCCTCCTCGACGACACCAACGTCGGCGCGATGACCAAGGCCAACGGGGCCCCGCCCGCCACCAGGTCCGCGCTCGCCGCGAGCCCGCTCTACAAGGAGGGCGGCCCCCTCCAGCTCTTCGCGGACCAGCTCGCCAAGCCCTGCGGCGACAGCGACATCAGCAAGTCCTGCGTCGCCGTCACCCGCCCGGTGACCGCCGGATACCCCGTGGTGACCGCGAAGTTCAGCGAGGCCGTCAACTCGATCTACGGGGGCGCCGACCCGAAGGACGCCCTGGCCGAGGCCGCCCGCGCCATCGACCGGGACTTCTCGGACAACGCCGGTTACGAGATCCCGTAGTCACGAGCCCAGTCGGACCCATCGGACCCATCGGACCCGTCGGGTTCAGCCGGACCCATCGGACCCATCGGATTCAGTCGAACCCATCGACCGGGGCGGGCACGCGCACCGTGGCCGCCCGCCCCGCCGGGAACAGGACCCCACCCGTGAAAACCGTGGAACCCGCGCCCGCAGCGGCCCCAGGCCGGAAGCAGGCCTCATCCGTCGGCGCACCGGCCCGGCGGCCGTCCCGCCGGAACCGCGAGTGGCTGCACGGACTGCTCATGTCCGCGCCCGCCGTCGCCGGGCTCATCGCCTTCGTCGGCATCCCCTTCTGCTACGCCGTGGTGCTCTCCTTCTACAACGTGCGCCTCGGCTCCCCGCTGGAGCCCACCTTCTTCGGTGTCGAGCAGTACCGGCGGCTGTTCACCGACCCCGACCTGTCCGGCCCGTTCCTGCGGGCGCTCCTCAACAACCTGACCTTCGCCGTGATCGTCGTCCCCCTCCAGACGGGCCTCGCCCTGGGCCTCGCGATCCTGCTGAACCGCAAACTGAAGGCGATCGGTGTCTTCCGGTCACTCTTCTTCATGCCGGTCGTCTTCCCGATGGCCCTGGTGGCCGTGATCTGGCGGCTGATCCTCGCCCGCAGCGACCAGGGCATGCTCAACTCGGCGCTGGACGCGGTGAGTTTCGGCAGCTGGGGCGCCTTCGACTGGCTCGGCGACGGGCTGACCGCGATGGCCTCGATCATCGTGCTCTCCGTCTGGCAGGGCGTGGGCTTCCAGATGGTCATCCTGCTCGCCGGGCTCCAGCAGATCCCGGGCGAGCTCTACGAGGCCGCCGAGCTCGACCGGGCCTCCGGCTGGCAGCAGTTCCGGCACGTCACCCTGCCCGGCATCCGCGGCACCCTCGTCTTCGTCGCCATGCTCACCTCGGTGCTGTCCTTCCGCGTCTTCGACCAGGTGTACGTCCTGGTCAAGGGCGGCGGACTCGACGAGGACGCCGCCCGCACGGTGATGTACCAGGCCGTCACCACGGCCTTCGACCAGAACAACATCGGCCAGGCGTCCGCGATCACCGTCGTCTTCTTCCTGATCGTCGTCGCCCTGACCCTGATCCAGCGCCGCGTCGTCCGGCCCGACAACGAGGACTGAGCATGAGCACGATGATGAGCACGCGTCCTCGTACACGTACGAGCACGAGCACGAGCACGGATGGCGGTCTGTCCCGTGGCCCGCTGCGCCGCTTCCTCGACTACGCCGTCCTCTCCGTCCTGGCCTTCGTCTTCACGCTGCCCGTCCTCTACCTCCTCCTCGGCAGCCTCAAGCCGTCCGACGAGGTCCTGAACGGACTGTCCGGCTTCCTGCCCACCCACCTGTCCTTCGACAACTACGCCGCCGTCCTGGACAGCCTGAACTCCGACAGCACCGGCTACTTCTGGCAGTTCATGGGCGTCTCGCTGCTGGTGGCGTTCGTGGTGGTGACGGGCGGCCTCTTCGTCAACTCGATGGCGGCGTACGGGCTCTCGCGGCTCAGGTGGCGGGGCCGGGAAGCCGTCTTCACCCTCGTCCTGCTGCTGATGCTGGTCCCGTTCGAGTCGGTGGCCGTGCCGCTGTTCTACCTGTTCAACGACCAGCGGAACACGCTCTTCATCCAGGCGCTCCCGTTCGTCGCCAACGCCTTCTCCGTCTACCAGTTCCACACGTTCTTCCGCTCGATCCCGCCGAGCATCGAGGAGGCGGCCCGGCTGGACGGTGCGGGCCCCTGGCGCACCTTCTTCGCGATCATCGTCCCGATGTCGAAGCCGGCGTTCGCGTCGGTCGCGATCCTGACGTTCCTCACCCAGTGGGGTTCGTTCCTGTGGCCCGTCCTGATGGTCTCCGACCCGTCGGTGCGTCCGCTGCCGCTGGAGATGAGCGTCTTCCAGGGCCAGCAGCCCCCGGACTGGGGCCAGATCCTCGCTTTCGGCGTCCTCCTCGTCCTCCCGGTCCTGATCGTCTTCGCCTTCTTCCAGCGGTGGTTCGTACAGGGGGTGGCCAGCTCGGCGGTGAAGGGGTGATCGAGGCGGGGGCCGACCGGGGCGGAAAGGGCGGATCCCGGCGCGTCCGGCCAGGTCGGACGGCTGATCCGCATTCCGCGAGCGCTCTGTCCCCGGACACCTGGCCCGTTGTCGGTGGTCGGTGCGATGCTGTCGGCATGAACCGGGACGATCTGGTGCGGCTGCGGCGGGCGCGGGACCGCATGGACCGCGAGTACGCCGAGCCGCTGGACGTGACCGCCCTCGCCCGCACCGCGCTGATGTCCCCCGGACACTTCCAGCGCAGCTTCCGCGCGGCCTTCGGCGAGACCCCGTACAGCTATCTCATGACCCGCCGCACGGAGCGCGCCAAGGCGTTGCTGCGCCGCGGCGACCTGACGGTGACCGAGGTGTGCATCGCCGTGGGGTGCACGTCGCTGGGCTCCTTCAGCTCCCGTTTCACCGAGCTGGTCGGCGAGACACCCAGCGCGTACCGGGCGCGCTCGCACGAGGAGAGCGCGGCGATCCCCGCGTGCGTGGCGAAGCGCCTGACCCGGCCGGCCCGCCATCGCATACGCACGGCGGAACCGGGCGAAGCGTCCTAGTGCCGCGGCAGGCAGCGTTTGCCCGTGAAGGAGCGGCGTCCGGCGCGTGCTCTCAGCGTGTCGGCCGAAGGCCCCTGCACTGGGATGTACGGGGGTCTTCGGCCGGTGGCGAGAGGGCGTGCCGGGCGTCGCGACGGGGCGAACGTCGCCTGCCGCGGCGCTAGCGTGAGGACATGGCTACGAACGATCCGAAGGTCACGAACGCTGCGCACGGGCTCCCGGCCCCGGATGTGAGACTCGCCCAGTGCTTCCTCGCCGTCGACGACCACGACAAGGCGCTCGCCTTCTACCGTGACGTGCTGGGCATGGAGGTCCGCGGCGACGTGGGGTTCGAGGGCATGCGCTGGGTCACCGTGGGCTCCCCTCTCCAACCCGACGTCGAGATCGTGCTGGAACCCCCCGCCGCCGACCCCGACATCTCCCCCGCCGACCGCGAGACCATCGCCATGCTCCTGGCCAAGGGCGTCCTCCGCGGGATCAACTTCACCACCACCGACTGCGACGCCCTCTACGCCCGCGTCGAGGCCTCCGGCGCCGATGTCCTCCAGGAGCCCACCGACCAGCCCTACGGCGTCCGCGACTGTGCCTTCCGCGACCCGGCGGGGAACATGCTGCGCTTCATGCAGCGCCGGGGGTGAGCCGACGCGGGGCGGGCGGCCTGCCGGGCCGGAATGACCGCCCGGCGAAAACCTCGTTGCGTGGAGCCGGGCGGCGGGAGACCGTACGAGTCGTTCGGCCGTGAGGGCCGGACCGTACGAGTCGTTCGGCCGTGAGGGCCGGACCGTACGAGAGGGAGCGGCACTGTGGGTGGAGTGGGCGCGAACGGCGACAGCGGCCACGGGGACGCGGGCTCGGGCGGAGACGGGGCGGGCGCGGCCGACCCGGCGGGCGGGGCGAGTGGGGTGATCCGGTGGACGTATGCCTTCGCCGACCGACCGATGGCCGGGTTCGAGCGGGCATGCGCCTTCTGGACGGCGGTCACGGCGACCGAGTTGTCCGAGCCCCGGGGCGACCGGGGTGAGTTCGTGACCCTGCTGCCCGAGACGGGCGACGCGTGTGTGAAGGCGCAGGGTGTCCTGTCCGGTGCCGGCGGCGCTCACCTGGACCTGGCCGCCGAGGACGTCCCCGCGCTCGTCGACCGGGCGGTCCGGCTCGGCGCCGAGGTGGTCGCCCCGAACGACGGCTGGGCGGTGCTGCGCTCACCCGCAGGTCAGCTCTTCTGCGCGGTGCCGTGGCACGGGGAGTCCGCGCGGCCGCCGGTGGTCGACGGGAGCCGGCTTGACCAGGTGTGTCTGGACGTGGCGCCGGCCGGGTTCGAGGGCGAGGTCGCGTTCTGGGCGGCCCTGTCGGGCTGGGACTCCTACCCGGGCTCACTCCCGGAGTTCCACGTCCTGCGCCCGCCGGCCGGCCTCCCCGTCCGTATCCTCCTCCAACGCCTCGACGCCCCCCGCCCCGCCTCCGCCCATCTCGACCTCGCCTGCGCCGACATCGACGCCACGCGAGCCCGCCACGAATCCCTCGGCGCCGCCGTCGTGGCCCGGCACCCGCACTGGACGGTGATGCGTGACCCGACGGGCGGCACGTACTGCCTGACGGGCCGGTCCCCGGAGACGGGCGGGCTGCCGCCGACGGCGAAGTGACACCGGACATCCGCGGGGCCTGAACAGCGGGCCAGG
This sequence comes from Streptomyces europaeiscabiei, assembly GCF_001550375.1. GTDB lineage: Bacteria > Actinomycetota > Actinomycetes > Streptomycetales > Streptomycetaceae > Streptomyces > Streptomyces europaeiscabiei. Next base: position 25,536 of record NZ_LRTR01000166.1, read on the forward strand.
TGCCTACTCCGTCAGCCGAGCCGCCCGGGCCGACAGATACCTCTGCTCGGGCAGGCTCAGCGTCCGGCGCGCAGCCGACTCGTACGCGGCGCGCGCAGCCTCCGTCTCCCCCGCCCGCTCCAGCAGATGACCCCGAACCGCCTCCACGCGATGCCCGATCGCGGCCACCTCCTCCCCCAACGCCTCCAACGCGGCGAGCCCGGCCCGCGGCCCTCGCACCATGGCCAGCGCGACCACCCGACTGAGCCGCTCGACCGGTCCGGGGACCAGCTCGACGAGCACGTCGTAGAGCCCGAGAATCTCCCGCCAGTCCGTGGCGTCGTACGAGTCCGCCTCGTCATGTACCGCCGCGATCGCCGCCCTTACCTGATACGGCCCCGCCCTCCCCCGCGCCCCCGCCAGCGCCCGAGTCACCAGAGCGACCCCCTCCGCGATACCGGCCCTGTCCCACCGCCCCCGATCCTGTTCGTCGAGCGGCACCAGCTCACCCCGCGAGTCCGTCCGAGCGGCCCGCCGCGCATCGGTGAGCAGCATCAGCGCCAGCAACCCGGCCACCTCGCGATCCGCGGGCAGCAGCCGATGGGCCGTCCGCGTCAACCGGATCGCCTCGACCGCCAGATCGGCCCGTTGGAGACTCGCCCCGGATGTCGCCGTGTATCCCTCGTTGAAGACGAGATACAGGATCTGCAGCACAGCCGGCAGCCGCTCCTCCCAGTTGTCGGGCCGCCCGAACCGCACCCCCCGCACCTTCTGCTTGGCCCGGCTGATCCTCTGGGCCATCGTCGCCTCGGGCACCAGACACGCCCGCGCGATCTCGGCCGTGGTCAGCCCACCGACCGCCCGCAAGGTCAGCGCGATCTGCGCGGGCACCGACAGTCCGGGGTGGCAGCACAGGAAGAGCAGGGTCAGTGTGTCGTCCTCGTTCGGCGCCCGGTCCGCCCCCGGCTCCGGCGCCACGAACGCGTCGCGCGGCGTCAGCGCGGCCGCC
>NZ_LRTR01000167.1 GCF_001550375.1 Streptomyces europaeiscabiei
CTCCCGCTGCCGCCGCGCGTCCTCACTGCGCAACGCGTCCGTCAGCCGCCGCGAGGCCACCTTGATCAGCCACCCGCGCGGGTTGTCGGGCACCCCGTTCGACGGCCACTGCCCGGCCGCCGCGAGCAACGCCTCCTGCACGGCGTCCTCGGCGGCGTCGAAATGCCCGTACCGCCGCACGAGCGCGCCGAGGACCTGCGGCGCGCAACGGCGCAACAGGCCCTCGACCTCGCTCATCCGACCTTCCGATGCTCTCCGGCGGAGGTTGCGGCCCCCTCCGACCGGCTCAGATGTCCCCCGCGCCGTCCAGTACCGGCCGGATGACCACCGGGTACTCCGCGAGCCCCTCGGGGCCCGGGCACCGGGCGACGCGGGCCGCGATCTCCGTGACCCGGTCCAGGCTCGCGCAGTCCAGGAGCCAGTAGCCGGCGAGCAGTTCCTTGGTCTCCGGGTACGGCCCGTCCGTGATCACCGGCTTGCCGTCGGCGTCGGCGGTGACGAACCGGGTCCGCGCCGGCTCGGCCAGCCCCTGCCCGTCGATCATCTCTCCGGTCTCGGCGAGGTCGTCGTTGATCGCGCCCATGTGGGCGTACATGGCCTGCAGTTGTTCCCGCGTCCAGGCCGGGGAGTGCTCGGACGCCTCGCCGCGCATGCCCGCGTAGTCCGCCTGCGTGCCCAGGACCATCATCAGGTACTTCATGAGTCCGCTCCTTCGCCTTCCTCGGGTCGAACCGCCCGTGGTGGGCAGCTCTCACAGGAGACGTCGGAGCCGCCCCGCGCTTCTCGACACAGCCGCGCGCCAGTTCCCCGAGTTCTTCTCCGGAGCCGCGGGACCACGGCTCGGGCCGCAGGCCGAACCTCCCCGGCGGGGGCCGGTCAGGCCTTCTCCTCGGTCCTCACCTCAGGGGTCCCAGGGGTCTCAGGGGCCTCCGTCGTCGCAGGCGGCACCCCGACCCGTGGATCGGCCTCGCCCACGCCCGTGTCAGGACCACCATGCGCTCCGTCACCACCATGCGCGCCGTGGCTCCCCTGCGTCCGCCGGGCCACCGCCCGGGGCTTCTTCGCGGCGGCCTCCGCGGCCTCGACGGCCTCGTCGACGTACGCCGCACACTCGTGATTCCTGCACGGACCCGGACTCCATACGGGTACCCACGCGCCCAGCGTCTTGTGCCGCCGTACGACCGTGGCCACAGGCTGTCCGCAGACCGGGCAGACATGCTCGTCGATGCCCATGCCTTCAGGGTATGACCGACGGGGTCGGGGCGCTCCCCGCCGTACCCGAACGAGCGGCGGCCGGCCACACCGGCGCGACGGCTCGACCGCGCGCCGAACCGCCCGTCAGCGCTTCCTGCTGTACGTCCGCACCAGCACCCCGTTGTCGAAACTCCGCACCTCGTCGAGCGTGAACTCGGAGACGGCGAAGCCTGAGCCGAACATCGGCATGCCGCTGCCCTGCACGACCGGATACGTCTTGATGATCAGCTCGTCGATCTCGTCGATCAGCGCCCCCGCGACGGCCGAGCCGCCGCAGAGGTAGATACCGAGTTCACCGTCCTCCGCCTTGAGCTCGCGGACCTTGCCGACCAGGTCGTCCGAGATGATCTCGACGTTCGGGTCGGGCGACTCCTTCAGCGTGCGCGAGGCGACGTACTCGCGCAGATGGGCGTACGGGCTGGTGATGCCCTCCTTCAGCGCCACGTCGTAGCTGGCACGGCCCTGGACGACCGTGTCGTACTTCTTGTTCGGCACGCCGTCGGTGCCGATGAGGCGACGCACATGGCTCGGGTTGATGTCCGGGTGCTCCGAATTGAGGTACTCGGCGAAGTCCCCGACGACGAAGGGGTACATGAACGACGCGTCGCCGTCCTGGTCCCCGATGAAGCCGTCGATCGAACAGGCGATGGCGTACGTGAGCTTGCGCAAACCGGTCTCTTTTCCTCGTCCGACAGGTGGTCACCACGTGACCACCACGCAACCACGGCAGTTATAGTACTTCAAACGTAGTGGTTGCAAGCCTTTTGTCATGCGGGCATCAGGCGTCAGGTACCAGGCATCAGGGAGCGCGGATGGTCAGGAACCCGGAGCGCAGGGCCGCTCTGCTGGACGCGGCGGTGGAGGTGCTGGCGCGCGAGGGAGCGCGCGGGCTGACGTTCCGGGCGGTGGACGTCGAGGCCGGGGTGCCGGTGGGCACCGCGTCGAACTACTTCGCCGACCGTGACGCCCTTCTCCACCAGATCGACGCCCGGCTGAAGGAACGTCTGACCCCCGACCCGGCCGTGATCGAGGACCTGCTCGCATCGCCGAAGGACCGGACCCTCGTCACGGCCTTCATGCGCGACCTGCTGGCCCGCGTCACCGGGGACCGCACCGGCTATCTGGCCCACCTGGAACTGCGCCTCGAAGCCACCCGCCGTCCGGCACTGCACGCCTCGTACACCGATTCGGTGCGCGGAGAGCTGGAGTTCGGAATGCGCTTCCACCGCGAGGCGGGCCTCCCCGGCGGCGACGAGACGGTCATGGTCCTCTTCCTGGCCATGCAGGGCCTCCTCCTCGAACACCTCACCCTGCCGGACGTGCTCGACCACGCCCTCCCCGGTGCCACCGACCCCGAGGCCCTGATGGGACGCATCGTGAAAACGATCGTCCCCGAGCACTGACCCCACGGCGGGCCCCGAAAGAGGCGCGAGAAACTGCGCGAGCAACCACACGCGATCCGCACCCGCCCACGAACCAGCATCCCCACGAGCTCTCAGGCGCAATGGGGGGTCGAAGGGGCACAGCCCCTGGGGCTGGGAATGGACAGGGGCGGCGGGGGCGAAAGCCCGGCGGGCCCCGCACACCGTGGGGATGTGCGGGACCCACCGACCGTCCGAAGGCACCGGCACCGCGCAGGGTCAGGTCAGCACGGCGCCACCGCCTCCGGAGCATCAACCACCGCTGGGCCTCACCTCAGCTGCTGCGCCGCGTCACGAACTCGGCCAGCGCCAGCAGCCCACCGGCCGACTCCGGATCCGGGACCGCACGGGAGAGTTCGTGCACGGCCCGGGCCATACGGTCGGCGGCCTGGACCTGTGCCCAGTCGCGCCCACCGGCCCGCTCCACCACGAGTGCCGTGCGTTCCAGATCTCCCTCCTCGTACGGAAGTCCGTAGAGCTCGGCGAGTTCGGCCGCCTCCGGGGTGCCGGAGGCGAGCGCGGCGACCACCGGGAGGGACTTCTTACGGACCATGAGATCCGCCCCGGCCGGCTTGCCGGTGCGGCTGGGGTCCCCCCAGATGCCGATCACGTCGTCGATGAGCTGGAAGGCGAGCCCGGCCTCACGCCCGAACGCGTCCAGGGCCTCGACGTCCTCCTCACCGGCGCCCGCGTACAACGCCCCCATCGCACAGGCGCAGCCGAGCAGTGCGCCCGTCTTCGCCTCGGCCATGGCGAGCACCTCGTCGAGGGTGACCTCCTCGGGCCGGCGTCCCTCCAGCTCGGTGTCCGTGTGCTGGCCGGCGCACAGTTCGACGACGCAGGACGCGAGCCGTGCGGAGGCCGCGGCCGATGCCGGATGCGGGTCCTCGGCCAGCAGTTGCTGAGCGAGGGCCTGCATCGCGTCCCCGGCGAGGATCGCGTCGGGGACACCGAACACGGTCCACGCGGTGGCCCGGTGCCTGCGGGTGGCGTCCCGGTCCATCACGTCGTCGTGCAACAGGGTGAAGTTGTGCACCAGCTCCACCGCGGCGGCGGCCCGTACGGCGGCGGACTCGCGCCCGCCGAGCGCGGCGACGGCGGCCAGGACCAGGGCCGGACGTATCGCCTTGCCCGCGTTCCCCGCGGCCGGGACGCCGTGCGCGTCCTCCCAGCCGAAGTGGTAGCGCGCGACCCGGCGCATCGAGCCGGGCAACGACTGGACGGCCCGGCGCAGTTCGGGGTCGACGGACTCCCGGGCCCGCTCCAGGATCCCCGCGGCCTCCTGCCCGTCGAACGCACTCGCCCCGCCCAGCCGCCCGGCCGGCCCTCGGTCAGCTGCAGGCGGCACCGGCGTCGCCGACTCGCCGGCTCCCTTCGGATCCGGAGCTCCGAGCCGGTCCCGGCCCCCGACCCCCGTCGGATCCAGGACTGTCCTCCGATCCACGGCTCCCGCCGACCCCGGGTGCCTGTCCGGCTCCGAGCCCCCCACCGGTGTCAGGGACCCGTTCACCTCCAACGCTTCTGTCCGGCCCGGGGGCTTCTCCGGCTCCGGGGCCCTCATCGGATCCACGATCGCCGGCGGTGCCACACCCCCCGCCGCATCCCGGACTCCCGGCTCGACCACGGCTCCCGCCGGGGCCACCACCTCCGACGGGTCAACCGCCTCCATGGCCCGCGTCGGCCCCACGGCCCCCGTCTGCTCTGGAGGAATCTTGACGGGGCTCCGCCTCTCCGGGATCTCGCCTTGCAGAGCGCCGCCGACCAGGGTCTCGCCGGGGCCCCGCTTCGTCTCCGTCATGAACTCACCCATGGGATCGCCTCGGAGAGCCGGCGGACGGTGAGGGCAACGGTGGCGGTTCCGCCGCCGATGGGCGCGTGCTCCCGCCGTGTCCCCGCCCTGACGGGCGGGGACACGGCGTCCGGTCGGACAAGGTCACCGCCAGCGGCCGATCTCGACGTTCTCCAGAACGCCGAGCGCGTCGGGGACCAGGACCGCGGCCGAGTAGTAGGCCGTCACGAGGTACTTGATGATCGCCTGCTCGTTGATGCCCATGAAGCGCACGGACAGGCTGGGCTCGATCTCGTCCGGGATGCTCGCGGCCCGCAGACCGATGACGCCCTGGTCGTCCTCGCCGGTACGCATGGCGATGATCGAGGTGGTCCTGGCCTCGGTCACCGGGATCTTGTTGCACGGGTAGATCGGCACACCGCGCCAGGTGGGGATGCGGTTCCCGGCGATGTCGATGGTCTCCGGGACGAGCCCACGCTTGTTCAGCTCGCGGCCGAACGCGGAGATCGCGCGTGGGTGGGCGAGCAGCAGCTTGGTGCCCCGGCGGCGGCAGAGCAGTTCGTCCAGGTCGTCCGGGCTGGGCACACCGTCGTGCGGCTGGAGCCGCTGGTCGTACTCGCAGTTGTGGAGGAGGCCGAACTCGCGGTTGTTGATGAGCTCGTGCTCCTGGCGCTCCTTCAACGCCTCGACCGTGAGCCGGATCTGCTGCTCGGTCTGGTTCATCGGCTGGTTGTAGAGGTCGGCCACGCGCGTGTGGATGCGCAGTACGGTCTGGGCGACGCTGAGTTCGTACTCGCGCGGCGCGGCCTCGTAGTCGACGAAGGTGTGCGGGATGTCCGGCTCACCACTGTGGCCGGCGGCGAGGTCGATCTCCTTCTCGCCGTACTTGTTGGTGCGCTGCGACGGGATCGCGCGCAGCTCCTGAAGGTGCTCGCTCAGGGTCTCGGCGCGCTCCGCGAGCTGCTCGACGGCCTGACGCGGCAGGACGAGCACCGTGCAGGCGGTGACCGCGCGGGCCGTGTACTCCCAGATCGCCTCGGGGTCGAGCAGGGACTGCTCACCGAAGTAGGCCCCGTCGGCCAGCACGCCGAGGGCCGCGTCGTCGCCGTAGGGTCCGGTGCCGATCTTCTCGACCTTGCCGTGGGCGAGCAGGAACACCTCCTCCGCCTGGCTGCCGAATTCGGCCAGCACCTCACCGGGCGCGAACTCCCGCTGTTCGCACCGCTGGGCCAGCTCGCTCAGCACGTCGATGTCCTCGTACGTCCGCAGGGCCGGCAGCTCGCCGAGCTCCGCGGGGATGACGGCGACCCGGTCGCCGGTCTTCACGAAAGTGACGCGGCCGTCGCCGACCGCATAGGTGAGCCGCCTGTTCACCCGGTACGTACCACCCTGCACGTTCACCCAGGGCAGGGTGCGCAGCAGCCAGCGCGAGCTGATCTCCTGCATCTGGGGGGTGGACTTCGTGGTGGTGGCCAGGTTCCGGGCAGCTGCCGTGCCAAGACTCTGCTGCGGCTTTTCCTGCTGCGAGCGAACCTCTTCGCCTACCGACATACGGATTTCCCCTCCGGGTGTGCACTGATATCGCGGTCACCGATCTCGCGACCACCCTCCCATCACGGAGCGTGCTCGTGCTATTACCCGAAAGAGGGGGAATGGATCTTAGAAGACTGGGCATATCCGTCGACTTTGTCGACCACTCGCGCCTCTGTCCGAGCCCTTCACGAATCTGACCGGATACGCCCGCACGCCCCACCGTCAACTCGCTTGCGCCCCGAGGCGGGGGTACAAGCCTGCGTACGAGGCGGCCACGACCAGCGGCCGTCGCACAGCACGAAGGAGTCGGTCATGGCCCCACCCATGTCCGCGGGCAGGTTTCTCACCGTCCTCAAGAACGAGGGCGTCCGGGTCGTCGAGGTCGGCGACTGGGAGCATCACAACCGCAATCACGTGGGCCCCTGGGGCCCCGTCCACGGTGTGATGATCCACCACACCGTCACCTCGGGCAGCGAACGCACGGTGCGCATCTGCCGTAACGGGTACTCGGGCCTGCCCGGCCCGCTGTGCCACGGCGTCATCACCAAGGACGGCCGCGTCCACCTCGTCGGCTACGGCCGCGCCAACCACGCGGGCCTCGGCGACGACGACGTCCTGCGGGCCGTGATCGCCGAAAGGGCGCTCCCGAAGGACAACGAGGCCAACACCGACGGCAACCGCCACTTCTACGGCTTCGAGTGCGAGAACCTCGGCGACGGCCAGGACCCCTGGCCCACGGCACAGCTCGACACCATCGAACGGGTCTCCGCCGCCGTCTGCCGGCACCACGGCTGGAACCAGCGGTCCGTCATCGGCCACCTCGAATGGCAGCCCGGCAAGGTCGACCCGCGGGGCTTCACCATGGCCGCCATGAGAAAACGCGTCAAGGACCGTCTGGCGTAGCGGTCACGATCGCGGGGGCGAACCCGACACCCACCGGTCACGTGTCCGACAATGGGCACGTGACCGGCCAGCCCTCCGCCCCCGACCCCGCCACCGCCCTGGACCCCCGGCTGCCCTCCCCCCTCCAGGAGGTCACGGACGAGCGCTTCGCGCGCCACGGCGTCCGGCTGCTCCTCAAGCGGGACGACCTGATCCATCCGCAGCTCGTCGGCAACAAGTGGCGCAAGCTGGCCCCCAACCTGCGCGCAGCGGCCGGCCGGCCACTGCTCACCTTCGGCGGCGCCTACTCGAACCACCTGCGCGCCACCGCCGCCGCGGGCCGGCTCCTGGACCTGCCCACCATCGGCGTGGTCCGCGGTCAGGAACTGGCCGACCGCCCCCTCAACCCGTCCCTGGCGCGCTGCGCGGCGGACGGCATGCGGCTGCTTTTCATCGACAGATCGATGTATCGCCACAAGTCCGACCCGGCCACCCTGGCCGCCGTCCTCCGCGCCGCCGACGCCGAGGACGCGTACGTGGTCCCCGAGGGCGGCAGCAACCCCCTCGCCGTCCGCGGTTGCCAGGACCTCGGCGCGGAACTGCGCGACCGGGCCGACGTCGTGGCCCTCGCCTGCGGCACCGGCGGCACCCTCGCCGGTCTGGCGGCCGGACTGGCCCCCGAGCAGCGCGCTCTCGGGGTTCCGGTTCTCAAGGGAGGCTTCCTCGAAGAGGAGATACGGCAGTTGCAGGACCGGGCCTTCGGCGGCCCGCGCGGCCATTGGAGTCTCGACGACCGATTCCACTTCGGCGGCTACGCGCGCACCACCCCCGAACTGGACGCCTTCGCCACCGACTTCGAGACCCGCCACTCCCTCCCCGTGGAGCGTCTCTATGTCGCCAAATTGCTCCACGGACTTGTCGCCCTGGCGGCGGAGGGCGCCTTCCCGCGCGGGACGACGGTCGCCGCGGTGATCACCGGCCGTCCCTTCGGGGAACTCGCGCCGAAGGACGGCCCCAGGACGGCCTAGTGCCGCGGTACTAGGACGCCTCCCGGTAGACCGCCGCCTCCTCCAGGTCCAGTCGCCGCAGCAGCGTGCGCAGCATCTCGTCGTCGATGTACCGCCCGTCCCGCAGCTTCACGAAGACGTGGCGTTCGGAGCCGATCATCTCCCGGGAGAGGCGGCTGTAGGTGTCGTCGGCGCTCTCCCCGGTCACCGGGTTCACCGCGCCGAGCCGCTCCCAGACGGCGTTGCGGCGCCGTTCCAGGACCGAACGGAGGCGGTCGACGAGCGGTGGCGGCAGTTCGTTGTGCTCGTTCGCGAGGAGTTCGTCGAGGCGGGCCTCGGCGGCGCGGGACGCCTGGGCCTGGGCGTTGGCCTCGGCGAGGGTCTCGGCCTGCTGGTCGCGTCCCGGCAGCTTCAGGACCCGGATGAGCGGCGGCAGGGTCAGCCCCTGGACGACGAGCGTCCCGATGACCGTCGTGAAGGTCAGGAAGAGGATCAGGTTCCGCCCGGGGAAGGCGTCCCCGCCGTTCACCGTGAGCGGGATCGAGAAGGCGATGGCCAGCGAGACGACGCCCCGCATGCCGGCCCAGGCGATGACGAACGGCGCCTTCCAGGTGGGGTTGTCCTCCCGTTCCCGGATGCGCTTCGACAGCATCCGCGGCAGGAAGGTCGCCGGATACACCCACACGAACCGGGATGCGACCACGACGAGGAAGACGGCCACGGCGTACCAGGAGGCGCGGACCCCTTCGTACTCGCCCAGCCCTTCGAGGACGACCGGGAGCTGGAGGCCGATGAGGGCGAACACGGCGGATTCCAGCAGGAAGGCGACCATCTTCCAGACGGCCTCCTCCTGGAGGCGGGTGGCGAAGTCGACCTGCCAGTTGCGGTAGCCGAGGTAGAGGCCGACGACGACCACGGCGAGCACCCCGGAGGCGTGCACCCACTCGGCGAGCCCGTAGGCGACGAACGGGATCAGCAGGGAGAGGGTGTTCTTGAGCAGCGCCTCCTTCAGGTGCGTGCGCAGCCAGTGCATCGGCATCATCAGCAGCAGCCCCACCGCGACGCCGCCGACCGCCGCCACCAGGAACTCCACGATCCCGCCGGTCCAGCTCGCGCCCTCGCCGATGGTGGCCGCGAGGGCCACCCGGTAGGCGGTGATCGCGGTCGCGTCGTTCACCAGGGACTCGCCCTGCAGAATCGTGGTGACCCTCGACGGCAGGCCCACCCGCCGGGCGACCGCCGTCGCCGCGACCGCGTCCGGTGGCGCCACGACCGCGCCGAGCACCAGCGCGGCGGTCAGCGGCATGCCCGGCACGATCAGGTAGGCGGCCCAGCCGACCGCGAGGGTCGCGAAGAGGACATACCCGACCGACAGCAGCGCCACGGGCCGGAGTTGGGCCCGCAGGTCGAGGTACGAGCTGTCGCCGGCGGCCGTGTACAGCAGCGGGGGCAGGATCAGCGGCAGGACGATCTCGGGGTCGAGTTCGTAGTGCGGCACTCCGGGCAGATACGACACCGCGAGCCCCGCCGCGACCAGCAGCAGCGGGGCGGGCACCGGCGTGCGCCGGGCGGCACCGGCGACCGTCGCGCTCCCGGCGACCAGCAACAGCAAGGGCAAGAAGTGCATCGCTTCCGCCGCCTTCGTTTCCGCGCGAGGTCCCGCGCACCCGTCGTAACCTGGCAATCATGAAACAGTGCACGCACACGGACGCGCTGCCGCACCCCGAGCCCGATCCCCTGACCGAGACCTGTCCGGAGTGCCTGGCCGCCGGGAGTCACCCGGTGCAGTTGCGGATGTGCCTGGAGTGCGGGCACGTGGGCTGCTGCGACTCCTCACCGATGCGGCACGCGACCGAGCACCACAAGGAGAGCGGCCATCCCATCATGCGTACGTTCGAGGCGGGCGAGACCTGGCGCTGGTGCTTCGTCGACCATGTACTCGTATGACGGACCATGTACGCGTATGACGCCCGGAGCCGGAACGCGCGCGACGGAACCATGTCACCCCGTGGCACGTCGACGTACTCGTGTGACACGGTTCGGCAGTCCGACGCCTGGGTACGTCAATCCGGCGCGCGCTCTTCCTATTTGAGGCCCGCAAACCTCTAGCCACCGAGCGTATTCATAGGCTTACTATGAGTGACAGCACGGGGTGGGGTCCCCAGGACCCCGAGGACACGGCGCTCGGTGGCGCGATAGCGTCACCGCTGAACCACGTAGCGCGTTACCCCGGGGGGCGACCCTCGGCCCCCGAAAAAGCTTGTACCACCTTGGAGGTGAGGGTGTCCCAGATCGCAGGCGAGCCCGGGACCCAGGACTTCGTGGAAGTCCGGCTGCCGGCCGCGGGTGCCTACCTGTCGGTGCTGCGTACGGCGACGGCCGGCCTCGCGGCCCGTTTGGACTTCACCCTCGACGAGATCGAGGACCTGCGCATCGCGGTCGACGAGGCCTGCGCGATCCTGCTTCAGCAGGCCGTGCCCGGCTCGGTGCTCAGCTGTGTCTTCCGTCTGGTCGACGATTCACTGGAGGTCACCGTCTCGGCCCCCACCACGGACGGCCACGCCCCCGCACGAGACACCTTCGCCTGGACCGTGCTGTCGGCCCTGGCGGGCAAGGTCTCCTCCGCGGTGGCCGACGACAAAACCGTTTCGATCAGCCTCTACAAACAGCGCGGCGCGGGACCCGGGCCGGCGTGAGGAACGGGGACGGGCCGGTGCGGGACGAAGAACGCGGCACACGGGAACTTCCCGCGGAGGACGACGGTGGTCCGAGCGGGCCGGCGCATCTGGCGGACGGCGTCGACGGCATCCCCGAGCAGGCCCGGCCGCACCCGGAGGACGAGTCCTCGGCGGCGGCCGGAGCCTCTCGGCGGACCGAGCCGGCCGACGGCGAGGAGCGCGAGGCGTCCTCCGACGGGCAACGGGATCCGGAGGGTGCCCTCCGGAACACCACGTCCTCACGAGGGCGGACTGGGGCCTCCCCCGCTCTAGCACAGTCGAGAGCTGAGGGAACGGTGACGGCGGGCGGGACTATGAGCGAGCACGAGCGACACGACGAGGCGGGTGCGCAGAACGCGCAGACCGTGCGAAGCACGCAGCACAACCCTCAGGACCGCAGCGGGGCGCGAGCCCTGTTCGTAGAGCTGCGTGCCCTGCCGGACGGCAGTGTGGAGTACGCGGAGCTGCGCAACCGGCTGGTCCGGATGCATCTGCCGCTCGTGGAACACCTCGCGCGCCGGTTCCGCAACCGCGGTGAGCCGCTGGACGACCTGACACAGGTCGCCACCATCGGTCTGATCAAGTCGGTGGACCGCTTCGACCCGGACCGCGGCGTGGAGTTCTCCACGTACGCGACCCCGACGGTCGTCGGGGAGATCAAGCGGCACTTCCGCGACAAGGGCTGGGCGGTGCGGGTGCCGCGCCGGCTGCAGGAGCTGCGCCTCTCGCTGACCACGGCCACGGCCGAGCTGTCCCAGCAGCACGGCCGCTCCCCGACGGTGCACGAGCTGGCCGAGAAGCTGGGCATCTCGGAAGAGGAGGTCCTGGAGGGCCTGGAGTCGGCCAACGCGTACTCCACGCTGTCCCTGGACGTCCCCGACACCGACGACGAGTCCCCGGCCGTCGCGGACACCCTCGGCTCCGAGGACGAGGCGCTGGAGGGCGTCGAGTACCGGGAGTCCCTGAAGCCGCTGCTCGAAGACCTCCCGCCGCGTGAGAAGCGGATCCTGCTTCTGCGCTTCTTCGGCAACATGACCCAGTCGCAGATCGCCCAGGAGGTCGGCATCTCCCAGATGCACGTCTCACGGCTGCTGGCGAGGACGTTGGCACAGCTTCGGGAGAAGCTGCTGGTGGAGGAGTAGCGCCCGCGCCCCGTCAGGGGCGCGGTGCCGTGTCGATACGGGGCTCCGCCCCGCGAGGGCGACCGGGCACCGACGGTCCACGGTTTCCCGGGCGCATTCCGGCGGAGCGCTACCGCTTCGTCTCCTCCGCCCGGCCCGGCCCCTGGATTCCGAGGGCCTGGGTCGTAGCCGGATTGATCAGCAGGACCAGCGCGGCGACCGCGATCACGGCCAGCACGATGCCCGCCGGGATCGCCACGCTGTCGGCGCGCAACAGGTTGTAGGCCACCGGCAGCGCCATGATCTGGGTGATGACGGCGGGCCCCCGGCTCCAGCTCCGCCGCAGCAGCAGCCCGCGCGCCGCGATCAGCGGCAGCAGGGCCAGCGCGAGGAGCGTGATCCCCCCGGTGACGCCGGTGCTCAGGTCGTCCGAGTCACCGGTGAGGCCCAGGACGAGCATGGCCCCGCCGCCCACCAGCAGGGCCACCCCCTCCAGCGCGGCCAGCGCGGCCGCGGCGGTCAGCCGCCCGGGGCGGGACGCGGCGTCGGAGATGTCCGGCGTGGGGGTCTGCTCAGAACTCACCCGTGAAGGGTAGCCCTCGCCCCTTCACGCGCCCCCACGTGCTCATCGTCACTACCCGATCTCCCCCTTGATCCGCACCTCGGTATGGGCCGGGTACCACCCAGTAGGTACCCTGCAACCCATGCGTGCACTTCTCGTGGTCAATCCAGCGGCTACCACCACCAGCGCACGTACGCGCGATGTGCTGATCCACGCCCTCGCGAGCGAGATGAAGCTCGAGGCGGTCACCACCGAGTACCGGGGTCACGCCCGGGACCTCGCCCGGCAGGCCGCGGAGGGCAAGGACGACATCGAACTGGTGGTCGCGCTCGGCGGAGACGGCACGGTCAACGAGGTCGTCAACGGCCTGCTGCACCACGGCCCCGACCCCGACCGCCTTCCTCGCCTCGCCGTGGTCCCCGGCGGCTCCACCAACGTCTTCGCACGCGCCCTGGGTCTGCCCAACGACGCCGTGGAGGCGACCGGCGTCCTGCTCGACGCCCTGCGCGAGAGCCGGGAGCGCACGGTCGGCCTGGGCATGGCCTCGGGCACCCCGGGCACGGAGGACGAGGCGGTGCCGTCCCGCTGGTTCACGTTCTGTGCCGGCCTCGGATTCGACGCGGGTGTGATCGGCCGGGTCGAGCAACAGCGGGAACGCGGACGGAAATCCACACACGCTCTTTACCTGCGTCAGGCCTTCCGGCAGTTTCTGGAAGAGCCCCACCGCAGACTCGGCACGATCACTTTGGAACAGGCCGGCCAGGACCCGATTTCCGATCTTGTGCTGTCCATAGTCTGCAACACGTCCCCGTGGACGTTTCTGGGTAATCGCCCGGTGTACGCGTCGCCTAAGGCCTCGTTCGATAAAGGCCTCGACGTGCTCGGCCTCAGCCGCATGTCGACGCCCGCGCTCGCCCGATATGGCACACAGTTGCTCACTTCGTCCCCCGAGCGCGGACCCCGTGGCAAGCACGCCACCACCCTGCACGACCTGACCGACTTCACCTTGCATTCGAAGGCCCCCCTCCCCCTTCAGATGGACGGCGACCACCTCGGACTGCGAACGAGCGTGACGTTCACAGGCGTACGTCGTGCACTGCGTGTGATTGTGTGAGCGGAACGGGCAAAAGTCCTTCCACTCGAACGTTTAGACCAGGGTCCACCCCATGGAAGTACGGCTGTGACGCAGTCGACACCGAGGAATCAAAAAAAACTTTCCGGTAGGGGTTGTATCCGCCGCTGAGGTTTGCGAGTCTCTACGTGGCGCTCGGGACAGCCCGCAATATCGGCTCAAGAGAGCGCCAGAATCCCTCCTCAATCCACAGGACCACACCAGTCCGTCTGGTGATCGGCCCTTCACTTGTTGAGGGATTCGTGAAAGCGTTCACATTCACAAGCAACGTGCATGTAATACCAAGGAGAGGTAGCAGCCATGGACTGGCGTCACAACGCCGTTTGCCGCGAGGAAGACCCCGAGCTCTTCTTCCCCATCGGCAACACCGGTCCTGCGCTGCTGCAGATCGAGGAAGCCAAGGCTGTCTGCCGTCGCTGCCCGGTTATCGAGCAGTGTCTGCAGTGGGCGCTTGAGTCCGGCCAGGACTCCGGCGTCTGGGGTGGTCTCAGCGAGGACGAGCGCCGCGCCATGAAGCGCCGCGCCGCCCGCAACCGGGCCCGTCAGGCATCCGCCTGACATCCCACCCAACAATAGCCTGAGCTTGGCGGCGCGCACAGCGAGTGCGCTTCTCCCGCCCCCGAGCCGCAGCGCGCAGTGCCCCCGATGCGCTTAACAAGCCACGAGCCCGAGCCCCGGACCACATGATGGTCCGGGGCTCGGTGCTTTTTTCCGCGGGACAGCAATGGTGGCCACGACTTTCCGTGGGACAGCGATGGTGGCCACGACGACTTCGGCCGTCGTACGCGCCGCTACGTCTGGGCCCGCACCGGGATGTCCAGGATCACCTGGGTGCCCCGCTCCGGAGCCCGGACCATGTCGAAGGTGCCGCCCAACTCGCCCTCCACCAGCGTCCGTACGATCTGCAGGCCGAGATTGCCCGAGCGGTGCGGGTCGAAACCGTCGGGGAGGCCGACGCCGTCGTCCTGGACGGTGACGAGGAGGCGGGTCTCCTTGGTGGTGCCGCCGCGCACGGCCGAGACCTCCACGGTGCCGGAGTCGCCTTCACGGAAGCCGTGTTCGAGCGCGTTCTGCAGGATCTCGGTGAGGACCATCGAGAGCGGGGTGGCGACCTCCGCGTCCAGGATGCCGAAGCGTCCGGTGCGCCGGCCGACGACCTTGCCCGGTGAGATCTCGGCGACCATGGCGAGCACCCGGTCGGCGATCTCGTCGAACTCCACCCGCTCGTCCAGGTTCTGGGACAACGTCTCATGCACGATGGCGATCGACCCGACCCGTCGCACCGCCTCTTCGAGGGCCTCGCGGCCACGCTCGGACTCGATACGCCGGGCCTGAAGGCGCAGCAGTGCGGCGACGGTCTGCAGGTTGTTCTTCACCCGGTGGTGGATCTCCCGGATGGTCGCGTCCTTGGTGATCAACTCGCGCTCTCGGCGCCGCAGTTCCGTCACGTCCCGCAGCAGCACCAGCGAACCGATGCGCGAGCCCTTGGGCTTGAGGGGGATCGCGCGGAACTGGATCACTCCCTCGACGGACTCGATCTCGAACTCACGCGGCGCCCACCCGCTCGCCACCTTGGCCAGCGCCTCGTCCACCGGCCCCCGGGAGGGGGCGAGTTCGGCGGTCGTACGGCCGAGATGACAACCGACGAGGTCGGCGGCGAGGCCCAGGCGGTGGTACGCGGAGAGGGCGTTCGGCGAGGCGTACTGGACGATGCCGTCGGCGTCGAGCCTGATGAGGCCGTCGCCGACGCGCGGCGAGGCGTCCATGTCGACCTGCTGGTCGGGGAACGGGAACGCGCCCGCGGCGATCATCTGGGCCAGGTCGGAAGCGCTCTGGAGGTACGTCAACTCCAGCCGGCTCGGGGTCCGCACGGTGAGCAGATTGGTGTTGCGCGCGATGACGCCGAGCACCCGGCCCTCCCTGCGCACGGGGATGGACTCGACCCGCACGGGCACTTCCTCACGCCACTCGGGGTCACCCTCGCGGACGATGCGGCCCTCGTCGTGGGCGGCGTCCAGGAGGGGGCGGCGGCCTCGGGGGACCAGGTGGCCGACCATGTCGTCCTGGTAGGAGGTGGGGCCGGTGTTGGGGCGCATCTGGGCCACGGAGACATAGCGGTTGCCGTCGCGCGTGGGGACCCAGAGAACCAGGTCGGCGAAGGAGAGGTCGGACAGCAGCTGCCACTCCGACACCAGCAGATGCAACCACTCCAGGTCGGAGTCGCTGAGAGCGGTGTGCTGGCGGACGAGTTCGTTCATGGAGGGCACGTGTGCGAGCGTACCTGGCAGTACGGACATGACCGGAAACAGTGGTGGGAGTGGCCGGTACGGGCTCTGGTACCGGCTGCCGCAGGGCTCCGGAGACACCCGCGGGCCGCGGCGCCTGAGAGGGACCCTCAGCCCTCCCGGCACCGCAGCCCGGAGCAACATCGGCCGTGGGGTGTGCGGTCCCAGTCGGCCGAAGGTGAGGATCCGGTGCAGTCAGGGCAGAGAGCGCCGGGTCCTCGGTCCGCCTTCCTGTGCGGGGAAGACGGAGGCTTGTTCTTTGTTCGTGTGCGATCGTCGGCGGCGAGCCACTGATCGATCAAATGCCCTACCACGCATTGTTGACTAGACCACTGCGTGTGTCCATGCGTTGGCGGATGTTTGTTGTTGTTCCATTGTCCGACATCCGCCGACGACTCACACGCAGAGTAGCCCGCTTCGGCCCGAGGGCGGGCCGGAATGCCGCGGCCGGCCCCGTGACCGGCCCCTTGGCCGGCCCCTTGGCCGGCCCCGTGGAGCGTCGGGCTCGGGGCCGTCTCGGTCCTCAAGCACTTCGGCACGGCCTCCGACGTCGCGGACGTGGTGGCTTTCCCGGCCTCGCCCGACTCCCGCCGGATCACGGGTCGGGTCGGCATCCCGACGCGACGGGGGCTCCCTGCTGCGCCTGCGCTGAACGACCCTCGACCGGTCGACCCCTGTGGGGCAGGAGCCACCCCTGCTAGATTGGTCTACACCACATGGGAGTGCTTGACCCCGCAAGCGCCGGTCGAGTCTTCTTGAGTCCTTACTTTCCAGATCGGCAGGCACAGCGTGGAAGTTGTCATCGTTCCGGATGCCAAGGCGGGTGGGCGGCTCATAGCCGAGGCGATGGCGGAGCTGCTCCGGCGCAAGCCCGAGGCGCTGCTCGGGGTGGCCACGGGGTCGACCCCGCTGCCCATCTACACGGCGCTCGCGGAGAAGGTGCGGTCCGGTGCCGTGGACGCCTCGCGGGCGCGGGTCGCGCAGCTCGACGAGTACGTGGGGCTGCCGGCCGAGCATCCGGAGTCGTACCGCTCGGTGCTGCGGCGGGAGGTGCTGGAGCCGTTGGGGCTGGCCCTGGACGCGTTCATGGGGCCCGACGGGACCGCCGAGGACGTGCTGGGGGCGTGCGAGGCGTACGACAGGGCGCTGGCCGAGGCGGGCGGTGTGGATCTGCAACTGCTCGGCATAGGGACCGACGGGCACATCGGGTTCAACGAGCCATGCTCCTCGCTCGCCTCCCGGACGCGGATCAAGACGCTCACCGAACAGACCCGGATCGACAACGCGCGGTTCTTCGACGGCGACATCGAGCAGGTGCCGCACCACGTCATCACCCAGGGCATCGGCACGATCCTGGAGGCGCGGCACCTGGTGCTGCTCGCCACGGGCGAGGGCAAGGCGGACGCCGTCGCGGCGACCGTGGAAGGGCCGGTGGCAGCAGTGTGTCCCGCCTCGGCGTTGCAGTTCCACCGCCACGCGACCGTCGTGGTGGACGAGGGCGCCGCGTCGAAGCTGAAGCTGGCGGACTACTTCCGGCACACGTACAGCAACAAGCCTGACTGGCAGGGGATCTAGGGCGGCCGGGGAGCGCGGAGGCGCCACGGCCCGGTGAGAAGGGCTGTGGCGCCTCACTTGTGTGGAACTGCGGGTTGTCTTCGGGCGGGGGTGGCGGGGGTGGCTGCCGGGCCCGCGGTACCGGCGGCTTCACGGAGTCCTTGCCGCCCCCCGGTCCTCTGCCCCCGACCCTGTGCCGCCCCGGTCCTCGTTTCGCGCTGGGCCTCTATCGCACCCCGGCGATGACCTCCGCCGCGGCTCTTCCGCAGACCCTCGCCGCGCCGTGGGTCGCGATGTGGAGGGAGCCTCGGGGTGGGGACTGGGGGACGCCCATCTCCACGACGATCGTGTCGGGGCGGGTGGCGAGGAGGGTGTCGAGGGCGGTGGTCATCCAGGGGTGGCGGTGTTCGTCGCGGACGACGGCGACCATGCGGCGGTTGCCGGCGACCGCCAGGGCGGAGGCTCCGGCGCTGTCGCCGGCGAAGGTGCCCGTCTCGGTGCCCGGGAGGAGGCGGGCCAGTTCCGCTCCGACACCCCAGGGGGTCTCGTCACCCACGGCGATGTTCGCCACCGGGGTGAAGGCCGCGACGTAGAGAGGCTGGGTGGGCGTCTCGTGGGGCTTCGCACGGGTCGTCGTGAGGGCACGGCGGGCTGCCACGAGACCGACGTTCCCATCGGCGCGACCGGTCTCCCCGATGGTTGCGCGCTCCGTCCCGTCACCGTCTCCCGCTCCCCCCGCCGCCGACCGGGTCCACTTCGCCAGTGCCCGGACCCGGTTCGCCGCGTCCGCGAGACGTTCCTCCGCCAGGTCGCCGTCACGGACGGCGGCGACGAGGGCGTCGCGGAGGCGGCGGACGGTCTCGTCGTCGGCGAGGCCGCCGCCGACGCAGATGGCGTCGGCTCCGGCGGCGAGGGCGAGGACGCTGCCGTGTTCGATGCCATAGGTGCCGGCGATGGCCTGCATCTCCATGCCGTCGGTGACGATGAGGCCGTCGTAGCCGAGTTCACCGCGGAGGAGGTCCGTGAGGATGCCGTGGGACAGCGTTGCCGGGAGGTCGGGGTCCAGGGCCGGAACCAGGATGTGGGCGCTCATCATGGCGCGCGAACCGGCGGCGATGGCGGCGCGGAAGGGGGCGAGGTCCCGGGAGGCCACGAGTGAGCGGTCCGCGTCGATGCGGGGCAGGGAGAGGTGGGAGTCGACGGCGGTGTCGCCGTGCCCCGGGAAGTGCTTGGTGCAGGCGGCGACGCCCGCGGCCTGGAGGCCGGTGACATAGGCGGCAGTGTGGCGGGCGACCAGGTCGGGGTCGGCGCCGAAGGAGCGGACCCCGATGACCGGGTTGGAGGGGTTGGCGTTCACGTCGGCCGACGGGGCCCAGTTGAGGTTCACGCCGCACTCCGCCAGGCGGCGGCCCAGGGCGAGGGCGACCTCCCTGGTCAGGTCCACGTCGTCGACCGCGCCCAGGGCGTGGTTGCCCGGGAAGGAGGAGCCGGTGCGGACCTCCAGTCGGGTGACGTCGCCGCCCTCCTCGTCGATCGCGACCAGGACGTCCTCGTGCTCGGCACGCAACTGTGCGGTGAGGGCGGCCAGCTGTCCGGGCGAGGTGATGTTGCGGCCGAAGAGGCCGACGGAGGCGAGGCCCTCGCCGAGGCGGCGCAGCAGCCAGTCGGGGGCGGTGGTGCCCGTGAAGCCGGGCTGCAGCACCGTCAGCGCGTCCCGCGCGAGGCTGTCCTGCCCTGAAGAAGAACCGGGCGAGCCGGTGGCGAATGTCGTCATCGGGGTGGTTATCCCTTCACGGCGCCCGCGGTGAGGCCCGCGGCCATCTTGCGCTGGACGAGGAGGAAGAGGACGACGATCGGCACGGCCATCATGGTGGAGCCGGCCATCATCGGGGCGTATTCGGTGCCGTGCTTGGTGGTGAAGTTGCCGAGCCAGACGGTCGCGGTCTGGTTCTGCTGGCTCATCAGCATCAGGGCGTAGAGGTACTCGTTCCACGCCTGGATGAAGCCGTAGACCGAGGTCGCCACCATGCCCGGCGCGAGCAGCGGGAACACCACGCGGAGGAAGGCGGTGGTGCGGGAGCAGCCGTCGACCATGGCCGCCTCCTCCAGTTCGCGCGGGATGTTGACGATGAAGCCGCGCAGCGTCCACACGGTGAACGGAAGGATGAAGGTCAGGTAGGTGATGATCAGGCCGGTCAGACGGTCGTACTGGCCGAGGTCGTTCAGGAGCAGGAAGACCGGGATGATCATCGCGACGAGCGGGACCATCTGCACGGCCAGGATGCCGACGATGACCACTTTCCGGCCGCGGAAGGCGAAGCGGGAGATGGCGAGGGCGGCCAGCATGCCGACGACGATGCCGATCACGACGACCGTGAGGGAGACGATCAGGCTGCGGCCGACGGGACCCCAGAAGTCGGCGATGTCCAGCGCCCGGCCGAAGTTGGCGAAGGTGATCGACGTGGGCAGCAGGCTGGGGTCGGGGTCGATCGCGTCCTTGGCGGGCTTGAACGCCGTGTTGAGCATCCAGTAGACGGGGAAGCCCGCGGTGACGAAGACGAACAGGCCGAGGAGGTTCCAGCCGAGCTTCGGCTTCCGGCGCCCCGAGCGGCTTCCCCGGGTGGCGATCGTGCTCGTGCCGCTCATTCGACTTCTCCGATCTTCAGCATCTGGCGCATGTAGACGCCGATCACGCCGAGCAGCAGCACCACGGTCAGCAGTGCGATCGCCGAGCCCTGCGCGTAGTCGTTGACGACGAACGCCTTGTCGTACGAATAGGTCGTGAGCAACTGGAACTCGGCCTCCGGGTGGCCGTTACGCATCACGAAGACCTGCGGGAAGACGCCCATGTCCCAGATGACGGAGAGGGTCGTGAGCATCACGATGATCGGCTTGAGGATGGGGAGGGTGACATAGCGGAACACGCCCCACGCGCCGGCGCCGTCGAGGCGGGCGGCCTCCTCCAACTCCTTGGGGACCTGGGTGAGTCCGGCGCCGAGGGTGATGACGACGAACGGCACCGCGCCCCACACCACGAGGAGTGTGATGACGGCCAGGCCCTCGGGTCCGCTGGCGAACCAGTTGTGGCCGATCATGTCGACGCCGGGGAGCTTGCTGAGGAGCGCGTTGAAGATGCCGTAGTCGGAGTCGAAGAGCCACTTGAAGACGGTGGTGGCCACGATGATCGGCATGCCCCAGCTCGCCACGAGCGCGATGTTGATGAGCGTCTTCACCCAGCCGGAGACCCGCTGGAGCAGCAGGGCGATCGCCATGCCGATGACCATCGTGAGGATGACGGAGGCGGCGGCGAAGACGATGGTCCGGACGACGACCGCCCAGAACTCGCTGTCCCCCAGCACCTTGGAGAAGTTGTCGAAGCCGACCGACTCGGCGGGCTTGAACCCCCACAGCTGGGACTGGCCGAACTCCTGGAAGGACAGGGTGACGAGGCGGACCAGCGGATAGCCGAGGACGACGGCGAGAATCAGCAGGCAGGGGGCCAGGAGAGCCCAGGGGACAGCGGATCCGCCTGCCGAACGCTCGGCCGAACTCCGGGTGCCCACCGGCGGAGGTGGCGGCGGCGCCGGCCGCGCGGGCGGCACCTTCACCGGGGCAGTCGTGTCTGCGGCACTCATCGCGCGCTCCTAAGGAGATGAAGGAGGGGCCGGCAGCGGGCGCCCCGAAGGGGCGCGGGGAACTGCGCGACCAGCCACGACGCACGGGCAGCGAGCCGACCACCCATCGCGGCACTTTCTGGTGTCACCCACCGGCATGTGTCACGCACCGGTCCGTGGCATGCGCCGGTCCGTGTCACGCACCGGTTTGTGACGCCCCCGGTCGGGCCCGGCACCGTCCGCCGGGCCCGACCGCAGGCCACCCTCACTCGTTGTTGATGACCTTGTCGATCTCGGCGTCCGCTTCCTTCGCGGCCTCCTCGACCGACTGCTTGCCGGTGCCGATGGACTGCAGCATCGTCTGCAGGATCTGGGCCTTCTCGACCTGGCCCCAGCCGGGCGCCATCGGGACGAACCAGTTGGACTCGGCCGCGGTGGCCGGGACCGCCGTCGCCGGGTCGTCCTTCAGGGTGGCGAGGTCGGTCTTGTTGTTGGGCAGGTTGCCCTTCTCGATCAGGCCCTTCTGGCCGGAGGGGCCGGTGAAGGCGTTGATCCACTCGGCGGCGACGGTCTGCGCGTCGGACTTCACCGGGACGGCGAGGTCGCTGCCGCCGAGGAAGACGGGCAGGTTCTTGCCGGACGGGCCGGGCATCACGAAGTTCTCGACGTTGCCTTCGAGCTTGCCGGTCTTGTCGTTCTCCTTGGCCGCGGCGGTCGCGCCCTCCCATGCGGGGGCGAAGATCATGCCGGACTTGCCCTGGCCGTAAACGATGTACCGGTCGGACTCGTCCTTGGTCTTGTCGCCGTGCATGTACGTGTCGACGACGTTCTTGAACGCGTTGAGCCCCTTGACGGACTCGGGCGAGGAGAGGCTGGCCTTCCACTTGCCGCCGGACTCGACGGCTATGGAGCCGCCGGCGTCGTAGACGAAGGACATGGCCGCGTACCAGTCGCGGGTGGGCTGGTACCAGGCGCTGAACTTGTCGCCCCGCTTCTTCTGGACCTTGTCGAGGGCGGCGGTGAGCTCGTCGTACGTCTTCGGGGTGGATTTGACGCCCGCCGCGGCGAAGACGTCCTTGCGCCAGTTGGCGACGCGGCCACCGGCGTAGTACGGGACGCCGTAGGTCTTGCCCTCGTAGGTGACGGAGGCCTTGAGGCCGTCCAGCCAGGCGTCGGAGTGGTCGAACTTCGCCGCGTCGAGGGGGGCGAAGGCGCCCTTGACCATGTAGGCGAGCATCTCCGTGTTGCCCATCTCGACCACGTCGGGGGCCTTGTCGGTGGCGAGGACGGCGTCGAGCTTGGCGTTCTTGTCGGGCCAGCCGTAGTACTCGTGTGTGATGGTGATGCCGGGATGCTTCTTCTCGATCGCCGCGTCGGCGGCCTTGACCAGTTCCGGCCAGTTGTTCTGCGCGTCCACCGTGAGCCAGACCGTCAGCTCCTTGGTGTCCGCGCCGGTGTCCGCACTCTTCTTCTCGCCGCCCCCGCACGCCGCGATGGAGACCATCATGCCCGCGATACAGACCGCGATCGTCAGCTTCCTCTTCACGCCACCCTCCTCAGGGATGCCATTGCTCAGGGATGCCACAAACCCCCCTGCTCCCCGCGGTGACAGACGTACCGCCCATGGGGCCAGGACCTGGACCAATGGTGTAGACCAGTACGCCGGAGCTTGGCTCAGACCATTCGCCGTGTCAAGGCCACTCGAACCCCCTCTCACCAGCCGTTATGCGACCTACATATGCAGGAACCTTTATGTAATAAGCCAGCGAAAACCGCGGGCTTGAGCCACACTCTCCGGGTAGACCACTGCACCCTCGCGGAGTGGACCAGCGAAGACCCTTCCGTGGACTAGACCAGCGGGGCCTGCGAAGGTATACAGAGGGATCACGCCACGAGGAGCCGGGAAGGCGGAGCATGAGCACCGACGTCAGCAGTGCGGAGAACGAGAACGGGGCGACCGTCCGTACCGCACGCGTGCCCAAGTACTACCGCCTGAAGAAGCATCTGTTGGACATGACCGAGACACAGGCGCCCGGCACGCCGGTACCTCCCGAGCGCACCCTCGCCGCCGAGTTCGACACTTCGCGCACGACCGTGCGACAGGCGCTGCAGGAGCTGGTCGTCGAGGGACGGCTGGAGCGCATCCAGGGCAAGGGCACGTTCGTCGCCAAACCGAAGGTCGCCCAGACGCTGCAACTCACCTCGTACACCGAGGACATGCGTGCCCAGGGTCTCGAACCCACCTCCCAGCTGCTGGACATCGGCTACATCACCGCCGACGACACCCTGGCGGGGCAGCTCGACATCACCGCCGGCGGCCGGGTCCTGCGCATCGAGCGCCTCCGCATGGCGAACGGCGAGCCGATGGCGATCGAGACGACCCATCTGAGCGCCAAGCGCTTCCCGGCCCTGCGCAGGTCGCTGGTCAAGTACACCTCCCTCTACACCGCGCTCGCCGAGGTGTACGACGTCCGTCTCGCCGAGGCCGAGGAGACCATCGAGACCTCACTGGCCACCCCGCGCGAGGCCGGCCTGCTGGGCACGGACGTGGGCCTGCCGATGCTGATGCTCTCCCGGCACTCGCTGGACCAGGAAGGGCAGCCGGTGGAATGGGTACGGTCGGTGTACCGAGGTGACCGGTACAAGTTCGTGGCGAGGCTCAAGCGCCCGCAGGACTGAGCCGCTTCAGGGCCGCCGGAGGAGAACGTGTCGGCGGCCAGTGGACCTCTCCGGCTTGAACGTGGTCGAGCCGGGGAAGGCCGCAGCCACGCCGGAGTCGTACGCGATCGCCCACCGCCGCTACGCCCGACCTGGTCGCGTGCAGGGACTCGAAGGCGTCCCCGGTCCCGGGCCCACCCCGGCCGATCGGCTCGACGACGGCATCGGCTCCCGCCCGTCCGACCGCCGGGAGCCGGACGCCATCACGTCGCCGCACGGAGGGTCTGCCCGTGTCCCTTCGACCTGGCCTGTGATGCGGCCAGACGGTCGGTGCCGGGCAGCGCGATCGGGGCGGCCAGGGGTGCGCGCCGATACATACGGGAGCTGATCGGCGAGTCGGCGTACGACCGCTGCGTGGACATCCGTGCACCCATGCCCCCGACGCTCCCGTGCCGCCCCGACGGGAGTTCGAGCGCATGCGGACGGATCGACAGGAAGCGGACCTCCACCAGCGGTTCCGCTGCCACTGAACACACAACCTCCGCATCCGTTATCCGGACAGGGGGTTCCATACGACGGAACCCGTCCCTTACATTTCCTGCGCGTTGCGCAGGTGACCAGTGGCGATCAGTGAGGGGACGGAACCGGGACATGTCAGAAACGCCTGAAGTGAGACCACCGGTGGTGACACCTGTCAGGGTGGTCATCGCCTTGTGCCTGCTAGCCCCGTTCGTGGCGATGCTCTGGGTCGGTTCGTACGCCAAGACGGACCCGGCGTTCATCGGAATCCCCTTCTTCTACTGGTACCAGATGGCCTGGGTGTTCATCTCCACCGCGCTCACGGCCACCGCGTACGTCCTGTGGCAGCGCGACCAGCGCTCCCGCAAGTCCGAGACCCGGGCCGGGGGTGCCGCGAAGTGAAGGACGGCGTGAACGGCGTGGCACTCGCCGTCTTCATCTTCTTCTTCCTGGCCGTCACGGTCATGGGCTTCCTGGCCGCGCGCTGGCGCAAGGCCGAGAACGACAGCCTCGACGAATGGGGGCTCGGCGGCCGGTCGTTCGGCACCTGGGTCACCTGGTTCCTGCTCGGCGGCGACCTCTACACGGCGTACACCTTCGTCGCCGTCCCCGCGGCGATCTACGCGGCGGGCGCGGCCGGCTTCTTCGCCGTGCCGTACACGATCCTCGTCTACCCGCTGATCTTCACGTTCCTGCCCCGCCTGTGGTCGGTCTCCCACAAGCACGGCTACGTGACGACCTCGGACTTCGTACGCGGCCGCTTCGGCTCGAAGGGCCTGTCGCTGGCGGTCGCCCTCACCGGCATCCTGGCGACGATGCCCTACATCGCCCTCCAACTCGTCGGCATCCAGGCCGTGCTGGACGTGATGGGCGTGGGCGGCGGCGAGAACACCAACTGGTTCATCAAGGACCTGCCGCTGCTGATCGCGTTCGGAGTCCTGGCGGCCTACACCTACTCCTCCGGTCTCCGTGCCCCCGCACTGATCGCGTTCGTGAAGGACACCCTGATCTACATCGTCATCGCGGTGGCGATCATCTACATCCCGATCAAGCTCGGCGGCTTCGACGACATCTTCGCCAAGGCGGGCGAGGCGTACGGCCAGACCAACCCGGCGACGGACAAGCCGCGCGGCGCCCTCGTCCCCGGTGACGCCAACCAGTGGACGTACGCGACGCTGGCCCTCGGCTCGGCACTGGCGCTGTTCATGTACCCGCACTCGATCACGGCGACGCTGTCGTCCAGGAGCCGCGAGGTCATCCGCCGCAACACGACGATCCTGCCGCTGTACTCGCTGATGCTGGGGCTGCTCGCCCTGCTGGGCTTCATGGCGATCGCGGCCGGGATCCAGGTGCAGAACGGCCAGCTGGCGATCCCGCAGCTGTTCGAGACGATGTTCCCCGACTGGTTCGCGGGCGTCGCCTTCGCGGCCATCGGCATCGGGGCCCTGGTCCCCGCGGCGATCATGTCCATCGCGGCGGCGAACCTCTTCACCCGCAACATCTACAAGGACTTCATCAAGCCGGACGCCACGCCCGCGCAGGAGACCAAGGTCTCCAAGCTGGTGTCCCTGTTGGTGAAGGTGGGCGCGCTGGCCTTCGTCCTCACCATGGACAAGACGGTCGCCATCAACTTCCAGCTCCTGGGCGGCATCTGGATCCTCCAGACCTTCCCGGCCCTCGTCGGCGGCCTCTTCACCCGTTGGTGCCACCGCTGGGCCCTCCTCGCCGGCTGGGCCGTCGGCATGCTCTACGGGACGATCGCCGCGTACGGCGTGGCCTCCCCCACGCAGAAGCACTTCGGCGGCTCCTCCGCGGAGATCCCCGGCATCGGCGAGATCGGCTACATCGGCCTGACGGCCTTCGTCCTCAACGTCGTGGTCACGGTGGTCCTCACCTTCGTCCTACGGGCGTTCAAGGCCCCCGAAGGCATCGACGAGACCAAGCCGGAGGACTACACGGCGGACGCGGGCGACAAGGGCGTCCAGGTCGAGCTGCCGCCGGCGACGGCGGGGGCGGGGCACTAGACGGCTGCCGGGTCCCGGGGCGGCGCGGGGTGGTTTCTCAGCCCCCGCCGCTCCTTCGTCCCCCATCCGCGCCCCCGAAGGGCCGCAGGCCCGTCAAGGGGCGCGGGGAACGGCGCGAGAAGCCCCCACCACCCGCATCGACAACGAGCCCCTCGGGGTCGAAGGGGCAGAGCCCCTGGGGATGGGACGGGTAGGGGCGGCGGGGGCGCAAAACACCCGGCTACCCTGACCAGGTGACCGCTCGCACCCCGATCGTCCTGGACAGCGACCCCGGTATCGACGACGCCGTGGCCCTGCAGTACCTCCTCGGCACAGGCCTGTGGGATCTCAAGGCGTACACGTCGGTCGGCGGCAATCTCCCCGCCGAGTCGACCTACGCCAACGCCCGCGCCCTGTCCCGCGCCCTCCGCATCGACGGCGACGTCCCGGTGCACCGAGGCGCGGGCCGCCCCCTGTCCCGGCTCCCCTACCGGGAGGCCTCCGCCTTCCACGGCCCGGCAGGCCTCGGCGACGAGACACTGCCCGACTCGACGGCCCCGCACTCGAAGGAGTCGTCCGCACAGGCGCTGCTCCGGCTCTCGCGGGAGTACGAGGGTGAGCTGACGGTGTGCGCCACGGGCCCGCTCACGAACGTGGCCGTGGCACTGCTGGAGGACCCGGACTTCGCCCACCGCGTCGGCAGGTTCGTGTTCATGGGCGGCGCCGCCCAGGTGCCGGGGAACTTCACCCCGGTCGCCGAGTTCAACATCTGGGCCGACCCGGACGCCGCCGAGATCGTGCTCTCCTCCGGCATCCCGTTCACCATGGTCGACCTGGATGCCTCGCACCGCTGGCTGTTCCGCCCCGCCGACCTCGCCGCACTGGAGGCCGCGGGCCCGGGGACGGCCCTCGCCGCCCGGCTGATGCGCACCTACATGGACGCCTACACCCGCCACGGCGGAGACGGCACCTGTCCGCTGCACGATCCGCTGGCCGTGGGGGTCTGTGGGGACGAGGCGTTCGTCGAGGCCGCCGAGGGGGCCGTCGTCGTGGAGTGCGCGAGCGAACTCACGCGCGGCCAGACCGTGTTCGTGCCGGCCGCCGCCCGGCGCGTCTACTACTCCGAGTCCCCCTCCCTGAGCGCCCGCCTCCGCGCCACCGGCCGCGTCGCCCTGGGGCCGGGCACCCGCGACTTCACCAAGGACTTCGTGGCCACGCTGCCGCGGTGGCCGGCGGTGAGCTGACCCGGTCCGATCGTCCATGGACCGACGGCTCGGATCGTCCGTGGACCGGCAGCGGCTCGGATCATCCAAGGGCCGAGCGGCTCGGATCATCCGTATACCGAGCGGCTCGGATCACCCAGGGACGAGCAGATCGGATCATCCGACAAGCGACGGCCCCTGTGGAAAACCGCGGCCCCGCAAAGCCGCCCCTGATGCAAACTGCGACGCATGGACATCACGATCAGGCACGTGGCCCCCGATGAGTACGCCACCCTCGGCGAGATCACCGCGCAGGCCTACCTCGGCGACGGACTGCTGGACTTCGGGGAGAGCGATGTGTACCTCGGTGAGCTGCGGGACGTGGCGAAGCGGGCCGCCGCGGCCGACGTGCTCGTGGCCCTGGCGGACGGCCGGGTGCTCGGCGGTGTGACCTTCGTCCCGGCGGGCGGCCCCATGGCCGACATCGCCTCTGCGGGAGAGGCCGAGATACGGATGCTCGCGGTTGCCCCAAAAGCGCGCGGGCGAGGCGTCGGCGAGGCCCTCGTCCGGGCCTGTGTGGAGCGCGCCCGGACCGTGGAGGGCTGTGTACGCGTCGTGCTGTCGACCCACCGCACCATGCGCGCGGCCCATCGGATCTACGAACGCCTGGGCTTCACTCGCACACCGGAGCGCGACTGGAACCCCCTCCCCGACGTCCTGGACATCTCGCTGATCACCTATGAGTTGACGCTCTGACACCCTGCGAAGCCGAATGCGACACAACATGTGGGGGTGCCATCGCGACCCGGCACTAGATGTATGCTCATGCTCGCTGTCGCCGCAGGGGAATCCGGTGCGAATCCGGAACTGTCCCGCAACGGTGTACTCGCATGCGTACATACCTATTTGCGCACGCCTGTTCAGTCCGAACACCTGCTGACAGCGCGCCCGGCCGTCCGGTCCGGGTGCCTGACGTCCGGGCCTCGCGGAATGGGCCGGTGGACGCGACGCCCCCGCGCGTTCGTGTGCTGCCGCCTGCCCTCCGCAAGGCCCCTTGCCGAGCGAGGGAGAGCCCCCACGTGACCATCGCGCCAGCCGACCCGGTTTCAGCCGACCTGGCTTCAGCCCACCTGGCTTCAGCCACCCCGGCGACGGAGACCGACGGTCCCGGTACCGCGTTGCTGCGGACCCTGACCGAGCTGACCGTCGACCTCCCCGACGCCGACCCCGGCCGGGTCGCCGCCGCCGCATTGCGCGGCCGGTCCGCGAGGGCCGACGAGGCGGAGCTGCGCGAGCTGGCCACGGAGGCGGCCGCGGGCCTCATCTCCGAGGACCCCGCCTACTCGAAGCTGGCCGCCCGTCTGCTGGCCATCGGCATCCGTGCCGAGGCCGCCTCGCAGGGCGTCACGACCTTCACCGGGTCCATCGCCGTGGGCCACCGGGAGGGCCTCGTCGCCGACCGTACGGCGGAGTTCACGCGCATCCACGCCGGGCGTCTGGACGCCCTGGTCGACCCGGCCGGCGACGACCGCTTCGGCTACTTCGGCCTGCGCACCCTGCACAGCCGCTACCTGCTCCGGCACCCCCTCACCCGCAAGGTCATCGAGACGCCCCAGCACTTCATGCTGCGCGTGGCGAGCGGTCTGGCCGAGGACGACACCACCCGTGCCGTGGACGAAGTCGCCGCGCTCTACAGCCTCATGAGCCGCCTCGACTATCTCCCCTCCTCCCCCACGCTCTTCAACTCCGGTACACGCCACCCCCAGATGTCGTCCTGCTACCTCCTCGACTCCCCGCTGGACGAGCTGGACTCCATCTACGACCGCTACCACCAGGTGGCCCGTCTCTCGAAGCACGCCGGCGGCATCGGCCTGTCGTACTCCCGTATCCGCTCGCGCGGTTCGCTGATCCGGGGCACCAACGGGCACTCCAACGGCATCGTGCCGTTCCTGAAGACGCTGGACGCCTCGGTCGCCGCCGTGAACCAGGGCGGCCGGCGCAAGGGCGCGGCCGCGGTCTACCTGGAGACCTGGCACTCCGACATCGAGGAGTTCCTGGAGCTGCGCGACAACACCGGTGAGGACGCCCGGCGTACGCACAACCTGAACCTGGCGCACTGGATCCCGGACGAGTTCATGCGCCGGGTGAACGCCGACGAGCCGTGGTCACTGTTCTCCCCGGCCGACGTGCCCGAGCTGGTCGACCTGTGGGGCGAGGAGTTCGAGGCCGCCTACCGCAAGGCGGAGGCGGGCGGCCTGGCGAAGAAGACCATCCCGGCCCGTGATCTGTACGGCCGCATGATGCGCACCCTCGCGCAGACCGGCAACGGCTGGATGACCTTCAAGGACGCGGCCAACCGCACGGCCAACCAGACGGCGGAGCCGGGTCATGTCGTCCACTCGTCCAACCTCTGCACGGAGATCCTGGAGGTCACGGACGACGGGGAGACTGCGGTCTGCAACCTGGGCTCGGTGAACCTGGGCGCGTTCGTCGACCGGGCGGCGGGCGACATGGACTGGCAGCGGCTGGACGAGACCGTCCGCACCGCCGTCACCTTCCTCGACCGCGTGGTCGACATCAACTTCTACCCGACCGAGCAGGCCGGCCGCTCCAACGCCAAGTGGCGCCCGGTCGGCCTCGGCGCGATGGGCCTGCAGGACGTCTTCTTCCAACTGCGCCTGCCCTTCGACTCCCCCGAGGCCAAGGCGCTGTCCACGCGGATCGCCGAGCGCATCATGCTCGCCGCGTACGAGGCCTCCGCCGACCTCGCCGAGCGCAACGGCCCGCTGCCGGCCTGGGAGAAGACCCGCACGGCCCGTGGTGTGCTGCACCCGGACCACTACGGCGTCGAGTCCACCTGGCCGGAGCGCTGGGCGGCGCTGCGCGAGCGCGTCGCGACGACGGGCATGCGCAACTCCCTGCTCCTGGCCATCGCGCCGACGGCCACCATCGCCTCGATCGCCGGTGTGTACGAATGCATCGAGCCGCAGGTGTCCAACCTGTTCAAGCGCGAGACGCTGTCCGGCGAGTTCCTCCAGGTCAACTCGTATCTGGTGAAGGACCTCAAGGAGCTGGGCGTCTGGGACGCCCGCACCCGTGAGGCGCTGCGCGACTCGAACGGCTCGGTGCAGGACTTCGCGTGGATCCCGGCCGACGTACGGGACCTCTACCGCACGGCCTGGGAGATCCCGCAGCGCGGGATCATCGACATGGCCGCCGCCCGCACCCCGTATCTGGACCAGTCTCAGTCGCTCAACCTGTTCCTGGAGACGCCGACCATCGGCAAGCTCTCCTCGATGTACGCGTACGCCTGGAAGTCGGGGCTGAAGACCACGTACTACCTGCGCTCCCGCCCGGCGACCCGCATCGCCCGCGCCGCCCAGGGCCAGGCCCAGGCGCAGGCCCCGGCACAGCCCGAGAAGACCATCCCCCTCCAGCAGGCGGCCGACCCGGATGCCGTCGCCTGCTCCCTGGAAAACCCCGAGTCCTGCGAGGCCTGCCAGTAATGCCCAGCAACCAGAATCTCCTCGACCCCGGCTTCGAGCTGACTCTCCGTCCCATGCGCTACCCGGACTTCTACGAGCGCTACCGGGACGCGATCAAGAACACCTGGACCGTCGAGGAGGTCGACCTCCACTCGGACGTCGCCGACCTGGCGAAGCTGTCCGAGGGTGAGCAGCACATGATCGGCCGGCTGGTCGCGTTCTTCGCGACGGGCGACTCCATCGTGGCGAACAACCTCGTGCTGACGCTGTACAAGCACATCAACTCCCCCGAGGCGCGCCTGTACCTGAGCAGGCAGCTGTTCGAGGAGGCCGTGCACGTCCAGTTCTATCTGACACTGCTCGACACCTATCTCCCCGACCCGGCGGACAGGGCGGCGGCCTTCGACGCCGTCGAGAACATCCCGTCCATCCGGGAAAAGGCCGGGTTCTGCTTCAAGTGGATGGACTCGGTCGAGAAGCTGGACCGGCTGGAGACCAAGGCCGACCGCCGCCGCTTCCTGCTGAACCTGATCTGCTTCGCCGCGTGCATCGAGGGCCTGTTCTTCTACGGCGCCTTCGCGTACGTCTACTGGTTCCGCAGCCGGGGTCTGCTGCACGGTCTGGCGACCGGCACCAACTGGGTGTTCCGTGACGAGACGATGCACATGTCCTTCGCCTTCGAGGTGGTGGACACCGTGCGCAAGGAGGAGCCGGAGCTCTTCGACGACCAGCTTCAGCAGCAGGTCACGGACATGCTGAAGGAGGCCGTCGAGGCCGAGCTGCAGTTCGGGCGCGACCTGTGCGGTGAAGGCCTCCCGGGCATGAACACCGAGTCGATGCGGCAGTACCTGGAATGCGTCGCCGACCAGCGCCTGACACGCCTGGGCTTCGCGCCGCTCTACGGCTCGGAGAACCCGTTCTCCTTCATGGAGCTGCAGGGCGTCCAGGAGCTGACCAACTTCTTCGAGCGGCGCCCGTCCGCGTACCAGGTCGCGGTGGAGGGCACCGTCGACCTGGACGAGGAGTTCTAGGGACTTCCGGGCACCGAGGTCACTTGAGTGTGACCGCGTCCCCGGCCGACGTGACCCTCGCGGTCGTCGTCGTGCCGGGGAAGTACCAGCGCCAGCTGCCCGCCGCCGTGGCGGTGACCTTGGTGCCGATCTTCCCGGCGCTGCCCGTCTTCACCGTCTTGACGGTGGTGTAGCGGGCGGCGCCGTTCTTCCTGAACTGGAGCTGAACCGACTGCCCGGTGAACCCGTGGTACTTGAGGGTCTCCCAGTCGGCCCGGGCCAGACGGCCGGCGACGGTGATCTTCGTGCCCTTGGCGACCTTCTCGGGCTTGATGACCGTCGTGAGGTTCGAGGCACGCTTGACCTTGTACCGGGCGATGTTGTCGGAGATCCAGTAGTCGCCGTCGTTGGCCTTGACGGTGGCGTTGACCTGCCAGACACCGGCGACGCGATTGGAATCGATGTCGTCGCTGTCGGCGATCCAGCCGGGATCGACCGTCATGGTGCCCGTGCACACCGAGGTCGTCGAGCTCTTCCTGGCGCAGGACGAGTCGCCGTCCCAGGTCATGAAGCCATAGCCGTTGGACCTGTTGAACGTGCTGAGATCCGTGATCTTCCTGGCGCCCGAGTTGTCCTTGACGGTGACGGCGACCGGGAACCTGATGGTCTTCGATGTCCCGATGATCACGTTTCCGCCACCGTTGACGACCGTCTTGGTGACGCGGACGTCTCCCCGGCCCTCCGCGTGGGCCCCTGTCGCCGCCAGCAGCACCAGGGCCGCCGCCCCGCCCGCCACGGCCAGGGTCCGGCCGTGTGCGGGGCGCGTTCTGTGTCTCATGATCCTCCCCTTGGGTCGAGGAGAGGCTACACAGGGAGTCGACCGCTGTCGTACAGATATGCGATCAGGCGGCGCGGGCGATGCCATGCGACGTCCGCCGCTCCTCCGCCCGCCTGAGCTGACGGTCCACGCGCCAGTCGTGCACGACGCCGACGATCGCCGGCAGCGCGACCAGGGCGAGCAGTCCGAGGACGGCCAGGGTTCCGATGAGTCCTTGCAGCTGTGTCGTATCCATGGACACCACTGTCGCGCCGAACACTCCTGACAAACAGTGGCAGGACTGCCGCACCCCCTCGAATTACTGCCACATCCGAGGCACACTGGCAGCATGCTGAAAAACGTGGCCACCGTCCTCATGGAGGGCGTGCATCCCTTCGAACTGGGTGTCGTCTGCGAGGTCTTCGGCCTCGACCGCAGCGACGAGGGCCTGCCCGTGTACGACTTCGCGGTCGCGTCGGCGGAGGGGCCGACCCTGCGGACCCACGCCGGGTTCACGATCTCCACGCCGTACGGCCTGGACCGGCTCGAAGAGGCCGACCTGGTCGTCGTACCGGCGGGCGAGAGCTATGTGCGGCGGATCTACCCGGCCGAGCTGCTGGACGCGCTGCGCCGGGCCGCCGACCGGGGCGCCCGGGTGCTGAGCGTGTGCTCGGGAGTGTTCGTGCTCGGCGCGGCCGGCCTGTTGGACGGGCGGTCGTGCACGGTGCACTGGCGGCACGCCGAGGAGCTGACCCGACAGTACCCGCGGGCGGTGGTCGAACCGGACGTGCTGTACGTGGACGCGGATCCGGTGATCACCTCGGCGGGCACGGCCGCCGGAATCGACGCCTGCCTGCACATCGTCCGCAAGGAACAGGGACCCGAGGTCGCCAACAAGATCGCCCGGCGGATGGTGGTGCCGCCGCACCGCGACGGCGGCCAGGCGCAGTACATCGAGCGACCGCTGCCCCGCTCGCAGTGCGACACGGTCGGAGAGGTGCTCGTGTGGATGGAGCAGCACCTCGACGAGGAGGTCACCGTCGAGCAGCTCGCCGCCCGCGCGCACATGTCCCCGCGCACGTTCGCCCGCCGCTTCCAGCAGGAGACCGGGACCACGCCGTACCGCTGGATCCTGCGCCAACGGGTGCTGCTGGCCCAGCGGTTGCTGGAGGCGACGGACGAGACGGTGGACGCCATCGCCTGGCGCACCGGCTTCGGCACCGCCGCCGCCCTGCGCCATCAGTTCGTACGGTCACTGGGCACGACCCCGCAGGCCTACCGCCGGACCTTCCGGGGCCCGGAAGCCGCCTGAGGGCAGGGCCGGCGCGGCTCAGTCGTTCGCGACCACGGGGTACCGGGGCTCGCTTTCCGCCATCTGCCGCAGCGCGTCCTTGCGGTCACGCTTGGAGAGCCGGTCGATGTACAGGTAGCCGTACAGGTGGTCGGTCTCGTGCTGCAGGCAGCGTGCGAAGTAGCCGGTGCCGCGCACCTTGATCGGGTTGCCCTTCTCGTCCTGCCCGGTGACCTCGGCGTAGTCGGGGCGGGCGAGCGGCATGTACGCGGTCGGCACCGACAGGCAGCCCTCGTTGCTGTCGTCCAACCGGCGCGTCTCGGCGGGCAGTTCGACCAGCTTGGGGTTGCAGATCACACCGGTGTGCCGCTTGCCCTCGTCGTCCGGGCAGTCGTACACGAACACCTTCAGATCGACGCCGACCTGGTTCGCGGCCAGGCCCACGCCCTCCGCCGTGCGCTGGCTGGCGAACATGTCGTCCACCAGCTTCGCCAGCTCGTCGCCGAACTCCGTGACGTCCTTGCACTCCTTGTGCAGCACCGGGTTCCCGACCACGGTGATCGGCAGCGACGTGCCGCGCTCCCGGTACGCCTGCTCGCGCTCCTCGCAGTCCTCCGTGTCGACGACGAACCCCTCGTCATCGACGGGGAGCACGCCCACGTGCTGCTGATCGGTGTCCTGCTGGGCCATGACAGACGTACGCCTTCCTAGAAAACAGGGGGTTGTGATGCTGATACAGGGTACGGGGATCGCGCGGGTCGAGGGGCCCCTGTCAGGTAGCGCCCCGTGAGGGGCGCGGGGAACCGCGCGACCAGCCACGTAGGGCACGCACCCGGACGACGCCTAACAGACCTCTTCCAGATCCCGCCAGTCACGGGAATCCGGGCTGTCCGCGACCCACCCGTCCAGCAACCCCCGGACCAGCGAAGCCGGCGCGGCGATCCCGCACTCCCGCTCCGGCGCCCACAACTGCCCGTCCGTCACATGCCCCAGCGGCCCGGGATGCCCCGGCTCACTGTGATCGTGCGGATCGAGATGCTCACCGTCCCCCTCGTCGGACGGCATCCGCGACTCGGAACACAGCCGGCACAACAACCGCACCGACGACGACCAGTCCTCCGCCGCGAACCCGGCGTCCGCCGCGAGCCGCTCCAGCGCGTCCCGGTCCGCCTCGGTCGCGGCCTCCAGCAGCACCACCCACGTCGGCACAGGAGAAGGCGCCCACAGCTCGATCTCGTCGAACACCGGATAGGCGTGCCCGACGGCCGTGGTCCGCTCCCCGTGCGGTACCCCGTCGTGCAGGACGACCTCGCCCCAGCGCCGTCCGGACGACGGCAGCGGGATGGAGAGGACCTCGATCCGGGCGGGGTCGAGCCGCCGCCCCCACACGACCTCGGCCTCACCCTCCGGCGAGAGCCGTACGGCCGCGCTGCCGAGGTCCATGCCCACCGGCTCCCCGTTGTCGCCGGGGCCGCTCCCGGGCCTCGGCCGGGAAGCACCGCCGGGCACCCGCAGCCCGTACGCCTGCCAGGCCCGGCGGGCCAGCGGCCAGTCCTGCAGGGCGGTCGCGGCGATGCCCACGTTCCACCAGTCGGGCGCCCCGGTCTCCCGGTCCAGTAGTGCTACGGCCCTGAGCCCCGCCGCCCGCGCCTGCTCCCAGTCGTGCCGGAACTTGTGCAGCAGGGCGAGGTTGAACCAGGACTCGGACAGCCACGGCTCCAGGTCCGCGGCACGTGTCAGCAGCGCGCCCGCGTCCTCGTACCGACCGTCGCCGATCAGCGTGAACGCACGATCGGTCGCCTGCCGCCAAGAGGCGGAGGGCCGATGCCGTCCCTTGCCGAAGATCCTCACGATTCCCGCCTGCCAGTTACGGTTCCCGCCTGCCAGTTCCGTCGGAGTGGGCTGGCCGTCGCCCCCGGTACACCCTCTCTCCCTCGCATCCAACCACGACCGCGTGGAGGGCCGCTCATTACCCATGGGTTACCCCACAGTGGGCAGGGTCAGACAGTCTCCCGACAGTACCCTCGCGCGCGATTCCGCCACCTCCGGGCGACAGTCCCGTGCCGTCCCCGGCCGCAGTTCCGCCAGCGCCCTGAGCGTCCCACCGGGCCCTGCTTCCCGGACCTTCTCCTCGTATGCGTGCACAGCCCGTGCGATCTGCGCGCCGCCAGACTGCTCACGGTACGGATCCGCCTGCCGCTCCACCACCGCCGCGACCTCGGCGTCCACCCCCGGTCTGCCGTACGACCGCGCCGCCCGGCCGCGCGATCAGGCGCTGTTCGGCCGCCCGGAGCCCGGCGGTGGCCCGGCCGGCACGGGGTCGAGGAGGCTCGGCCGACCGATGCCGTGCATCGGCACCGCGTGCTCGGGACGGTGGGCTCCGGCTCGCCGAGCCCCAGCTCACGCCCCACCTCACGACTGAGCGCGGCCGCGCGCCGGGCGTGCCCGGCCGGGGTGTACCCGGCGATCTCCGTGGCCGGGCGGGCGAGACGCTGCTCTGCCGGTAGGTGGTCCGCACGGCCGCGTACTGCCGTAACCCTCCCCCACTGCCCCAAGGGCGTGGGAGGGGCCGCCTACGGGTGAACCCATGAAGCCAGCATGGCCGGATTAGCTCTTTCGAGTGAGCCGCCGTGCCGGCGAAGCGGCTCTCCGGCCTGGTGACGTTCCCACGACGGCCCTTCCGAAAGCGGCCACGGAGGCCGTCCTCCCACAAACGAACCGCACGGGCGACGAGATCCGACGGCCGGCACCGCACCGGCGGTCCACGAAACCGTCGACACCGCTCGGCTCAGTGCGCCACGTCCGCCGCGAGCACCTTGTTGAGCTGCTCCACGGTCGCCGGGGACTCTCTCTGGAAGGCGGCGAAGTCGAGGCCGTCGTCGCCCATGACCGTCAGGAGGGTGCGCTCGCCGACGGCGATGACGATGACGTGCCCGGCACCGCACCGGACGACGACCTCGCGGAGCGCGCCGACGCCGGACTGGTCGGCCATGCGGCGGCTGACGCCGAGGGTGGCGGCGGCCAGCGCGGCGACGGACTCGGCGTGGACCTTGTCGACGTCGGCGACGACGAGAAGCCCGTCCACGGTGGACAGGACGCTCTCGGTGACGCCCATCACCCGGTCACGCAGCGAGGCCAGGATGCCGGTCAGCGATTCGGTCGATGCGTGTGTGGTCATGGGCACGTGCTCCTTGGTCCAGACGTCTGCGGTGGGGTGTGCGGTCCGAGCGGCAGGGGGTGGCGTGAGAGTCCTGTGCGGTGCCCGCGGTGTCCGGTGGGTGGCCTCGGTGTGCCGGACGGAGGCCCTCGTAGCTGGGCTACTCGTGGCCCCTGGCCGGTGCGGCGAAGGTACGTGCCGGGTGCCGCAGGTGCTGTGCGGACTTTCACCGCACCCCCCTTAGTCGGAGAGGTGCCGGTCGGACTCGGGAAGAGCCCGCAGCCCGCGGCGGACACGCCGCAGCATTTCGAGGGAGGGTTGGTCGGCGAGCAGTTCCTCGGCCGACAGCAGGGACAGGGGCGGGAAGGGGGGCGGCACGGCCGGGTTGTCCGGCGTGTCGTTCCCGGCCTTCGCGGGAACCCTTGCGGCGCCCCGGACGGGTAACGGCGGCGGTCCCGCTTCAGCGCCACCGGGCTCGGCGCGCGACGGCCGTGGTGCGGCAGCGGCGCCGGACGGAGCGGAAGGTGGTTGGTCGGCCGTCGTGCCACCGGCCTCGGTGGACGGCGGCGGTGGTGCGGCCGTGGGGACGGGCGCGGCGGGCGGTGGGGTTTCGGCGGGTGGGACCGGCTGGTCGTCCGCGGCTGTCCTCGGGGCCGAACGCCGTCGGAGGCGGGCGGCCTTGCTGCGTATGCGGCGCTTGCGGGCCGGGTCTTTGTCGGGGCTCACTGCCCGTCCTTCGCTCCGAGGTCTCCGCTGGGAGAGCCTCCACCGGGCCTGCGTCTGGGCAGGGGACCGGCTCTCGGTGACGGCTCGTCGGATACCGGGTGCCCCTGTGGGATCCGGGGCGCGGTGCTGGGCCGGCTGTCGGGCTCGGTCCTGGTCTCCCATCGGACGGCCTGGAGCGACTCCAGTCGGATGAGGTCCAGCATCACCGCGTAGAGGCCGCGCCCCCGGGCGAAGGCGATGTCACGCGGGGTGCGGCGGCCGTTGACGCTCTCGACGAGGTCGCGGTGGCGTCGGGTCAGCCGGCCGTCGTGTTCCGGGGTGGCGTGGCCGGAGACCGGTTCGGGCCGGGCGCGGGCCAGTTCGCCCGCGGGGCCCCACAGCCGGGTCAGCAGCGCCATGCGGCGAGTGGTCTCCTCGGCCAGCGGTCGCGGCTCGACGCCCGGCCGGGCGAGGAGGGTGGGCTGCCGTGCGGTCAGCTCCCAGCCGCCGGGCGGGCTGAGCGCCATCGCGAAGGCCCCGTCGAACACGGCCGCCGTGCAGACGACCTCCAGTTCGGCGGCGCCGATCAGACCGGCGGCCGCCAGGTGCAGGTCGAGCCGGTCGGCGTCGGGTTCGGCCGCGGAGGCCGCCAGCCAGGCGTCGTCGTCGATCCGGCCCGAGGCGAGGAGCGTGGACGTCGCGGTCGGCGCGCCCGGTGTCTCGATCGCGCCGATCAGGCCGTCCCGCAGGTGAATCGTGCCACCAGGGGCACCGGAGACTCGCACCGTGCCGGTGTGGCCCTCCTGGTGCAGTGCCTGCAGAAGCGCGGGTACGTTGCGCGCCGAGGGAGTCTTCACGCCAGCACCTCTCGGGCCCGGTCGCCGAGGCTGCGCAGCGCCAGGGCCACGTTGGACCGGTCGCGGTCGAGACCGGCCGCCAGCAGCAGCGGGTCGCCGGCCGACCGGTCCACGGAGAGCAGCACCTGATGGCGTCTGCGGCTGGTCATGACCACGCTTTCCAACTCCCCCTCGGCCCCCGCCGCGCCGAGCCGCTCGGAGATGAGGGTGGCGAGATCGGAGCACTCCGCCCCCGTCCCCGCCTGGGTGTCGTCACCCGCCGCGGCGTAGGTGAGACCCGTGACCGCGTCGACAAGGGCGACACCGGTGACGCCGGGAGAGTCGAGAAGCCGGTTCAGGGAGGCCTGGAGCGCTGTCACCCGTTCCCCCATTCGCCCTCCACGTGCACGCGCCGCACAGTATTTTGAACGCCAACTTCCGTAACACACAAAAAAGTTGATGTTTGTGACCAGCGGGTCACTCGCGTTCGATCGTAGTTGGCCGGACAGTGACCGGTCAGCAGCACTGAGGAATTGGGGCAGCAATATGAACATCGAGACCGCGCTCAAGGAAGCCATGACCCTCGACGGTGCGATCGGTGTCGCGCTGGTCGACTACGAGAGCGGTATGTCGCTCGGCACCCTCGGCGGCGGGCAGCATCTCGACCTGGAACTCGCGGCGGCCGGAAACACCGAGGTGGTGCGCTCCAAGATGCGCACGCTCGCCTCGCTGGACATGAACGACGTGATCGAGGACATCCTGATCACGCTGGGCCGGCAGTACCACCTGATCCGCCCGCTGACCAGCAGCAAGGGCTCGCTCTTCCTCTACCTGGCGCTGGACCGCGGCCGCAGCAACCTGGCACTGGCCCGGCACGGCCTGAAGCGCATCGAGAACGGCC
The DNA here is from genome assembly GCF_001550375.1 of Streptomyces europaeiscabiei. Classification (GTDB taxonomy): domain Bacteria; phylum Actinomycetota; class Actinomycetes; order Streptomycetales; family Streptomycetaceae; genus Streptomyces; species Streptomyces europaeiscabiei. The sequence continues at coordinate 39,456 of NZ_LRTR01000167.1, forward strand.
TGGAGGTCTGAGCCCGTTCCACCCCACGACGACTCGACGACTGAGCCCGTTCCATGAACGGCGAAACGGCCGCTCCCGGAACGGGCTCAGTGATCAGGTCTCCTGCGGTGCGGCCGGCGAGGCCGTCACATCGTGCTCGGGCACGGTCTGTCCCGACCGGATCAGATCGATCCGGCCCATCACCTTGGCACGCAGGTCGGTGGGGACGTCGTCCTGCCCGCAGCACCGCTTGACCAGCTTCTTGACGGCCTGTTCGAGCCCGTACTTCTCCAGGCAGGGCGAGCACTCCTCGAAGTGGTGCTCGAACTTGGTGCAGTCGGAGTCGGGCATCTCCCGGTCGAGGAACTCGTAGAGATGATCGAGGATTTCGCTGCAATCCGTCTCATGCGGCTCTCCGCAGCTCATGAGCCCGAGCCTTTCACTTCGTTCGACTCTCCGGCACCGGCCGGGACAAGCCCACGGTCACGGGCGTAGTCCTCGAGCATGCCGCGCAGTTGACGGCGGCCCCGGTGCAGCCGGGACATCACCGTACCGATGGGTGTCCCCATGATGTCGGCGATCTCCTTGTACGCAAAGCCCTCGACATCGGCGAGATAGACGGCGATGCGGAACTCCTCGGGGATCGCCTGCAGCGCTGACTTCACGTCCGAGTCGGGCAGGTGATCGAGCGCCTGCGACTCGGCGGAACGCAGCCCGGTCGACATGTGCGACTCGGCGCGCGCCAGCTGCCAGTCCTCGATCTCCTCGGCCGCGGAGCGCTGGGGCTCGCGCTGCTTCTTGCGGTACGAGTTGATGAAGGTGTTCGTGAGGATGCGGTACAGCCAGGCCTTCAGGTTGGTGCCCTCACGGAACTGGTGGAAGGACGCGTACGCCTTCGCGTACGTCTCCTGCACCAGGTCCTCGGCGTCGGCCGGATTGCGCGTCATGCGCAGCGCGGCCGAGTACATCTGGTCGAGGAATTCCAGAGCGTCCCGCTCGAAACGGGCGCTGCGCTCCGCTGCGGTCTCGGTGCCCTCGGGCTGCTCCGCCTGGCCCCGTTCGGTCCCTGCGTCGGTCCCAGTGACCGGACCCACCTCCTCCAGCGTCTGTGCGGTACCGAAATCGGTACCACCAGAATCGGAGGATAGACGACGATCCATGCCCGCCGCCGCCCGAACGGGGCCGCTCTTGGCCACGTGCAGCACCGTCCAGTCCAGGTCGGCGCGGCTGCTGCGGCTCGGGCAATAGGTCGAACCCATGCGGCGGACTTCCTCTCCTACGACGGGTCAGCACGGTCTTTCGCGCTGTCTGATCCGCACAACAGAGGCCCGCCGCTCAGCATTCCCAGCCATCGCCCGGCCCGTCATCCGAGTGACGCGATCCACTCCACGACACCGTCGGTGAGCACTCTCAGCGCCTCCTCCTGCCCGAGGGGCGCCCGCTTCGGTACGGCGAACCCGTGATCGCCGTACGGCACCTCCACGAGCCCGTACGAGCCCTCCGGGAACTCCTCCGGCCTCCCGAACGGATCGTTACCGCCCTGGACGACGAGCGTGGGCACCCCGGCCCCGAGCAGCTCGTCGGCCCGTGACTTCTCCGGCTTGCCCGGCGGGTGCAGCGGAAAGCTCAGCGCCAGTACGGCCGCCGCGCCCAGCTCCGTCGCCGTACGGCAGGCCACCCGGGCCCCGGCGCTCCGCCCGCCCGCGATCACCGGCAGCCCCGGCTTCGCCAGCGCGGGCCACAGCCCCCGCCAGCCCAGATCCAGCGTCCTCGGTGCGGGCGCGAGCTTCTTTCCGGCCACCCGCCACGGCTGCTCCACCAGGGCGACGGTCACGCCGTGCGCCGGGAGCGCGGCGGCGAGGGCCCGCAGATCCCGCGCCTCGATCCCACCGCCCGCGCCATGACCGACGGCGAGGACGATTTTCGGCCGCTCGGCTTCGCTCCAGGTGACACGGGCCGTACCGGCCTCGGTGTCGACCTCTTCTCCCACTGCCCTGCTCTCGTCCCCTGCCTTGTTGTCGCTCACGTCAGAAGAGTGTGCCCTCCTCGGGCCCCTCCAGCTCCTTCAGCAGCTCCGGGCCGTTGTTGCGGACGTTGCTGACGGCCGTGGAGACGGGGTAGGCACGCATCAGCCCGACGGGCGGCGGTGCGAGCAGACCACGCAGGTCGTCCAGGTCCGTACGGGCCGGATCGAGCCATCCGTCCCAGCGGTCGGGCGTGAGCATCAGGGGCATCCGGGGGTGGATCTCGGCCAGCGCGTGCGGACCGTCCTGCGGGGCCACAGCCAGCGGAGACGTCTCGGCCTCCGTCGTGATCACCGAGCAGGTCGCCCACCAGGCCAGCGGATGATCGTCCGGCAGCGTCCTGTCCCGCCAGAACTCGTACAGCCCGGCCATCGCGAAGACCGACCCGTCGGCCGGGAGCACGAAGTACGGCTGCTTGCGCGGTCGCTTCTTCTTCCCCTCGACCTCCAGCTCCCGCTCGCCCGTACCGGTGACCCACTCGAAGTAGCCGTCGGCGGGCAGGATGCAGCGCCGGGTGGCGAAGGCACGGCGGAACGACGGCTTCTCGTGCACGGTCTCCGCACGGGCGTTGATCATCCGGGCGGCGCCCTCGGGGCTCTTGGACCAGGACGGGACCAGACCCCACTTCAGCTTCCGCAGCTGGCGAACCGGTCTCTTGTCGTCTGCGTCCTTCAAAGGGCGGTCGAGAACCGCGTAGACCTCCTTGGTGGGAGCCACGTTGTAATCCGGCTCCAGGGTCTCCTCCGGCTCCCACTTCTCGATCTCAAAGACTCCTGCGAGATCCTCGGGCCTACGACTCGACGCATACCGTCCGCACATAAGTGCCACACTGCCAGGCCCACCCGTCACCCGACCACCACTCCCCCGACGACGGCGCTCCGCGCCGGCCCCTGTCGATCGCGACCCCGAGGAGTCACCGCAGAACATGGAAAGCACCGCAGCCACCTCGCTGGCGAGCCTGTGGGACGAGGTCTTCGGCACTCAGCCGGACCCCGACCTCTGGGTCGTCATAGCCACCGCCGTCGCCGCGCTCGCGGCGATCGTCCCGCACGGCGTCTGGCGGCTCTCGCGCAACGCCATCACCATCGCGCACGAGGGCGGCCACGGTCTGATCGCGCTGCTCACCGGTCGCACCCTGACCGGCATCCGGCTGCACTCCGACACCAGCGGCCTCACGGTCAGCCGCGGCAAACCCACCGGCCTCGGCATGATCCTCACCGCCGCAGCCGGCTACACCGCTCCCCCGCTCCTCGGCCTCGGCGGCGCCGCCCTCCTCGGCTCCGGCCGCATCACCCTCCTCCTCTGGCTCGCCACGATCCTGCTGATCGCCATGCTGGTCATGATCCGCAACGCCTACGGCGCCCTGACGGTCGTCCTCACCGGCGGCACCTTCGTGGTCGTCTCCTGGCTGGCGGGCCCCCAGGTCCAGGCCGCCTTCGCCTACGCGGTGGTCTGGTTCCTGCTGCTGGGGGGCGTACGCCCGGCGTTCGAACTCCAGGCGAAGCGCCGCCGGGGAGGCGCCGGCGACTCGGACGCGGACCAGCTGTCCCGCCTGACCCACGTGCCGGCGACGGTATGGCTCGTGATGTTCCACGTGGTGTCGGTCTGCGCACTGCTCGGCGGTGGCCGCTGGCTGCTGGGCCTGTGAAAACTCTTTGATGCCCGAACTTTTCGACCCCGCCCGAGGTGCGCCCCGTAAGGGGCGCGGGAAACTGCGCGACCAGCCACGACGACACCGAACCCGACAGGCGACGCACGTCAACCGGCTGAACCCGGCGATGCGAACCCCCACTAAAGTGGGCCCCATGGCCCTGAACGCACAGCCCGCCCTCTGGCCCGCCCCCCACGCGAGCGGAGCCGTCGACGCGACGGTCCACGTCCCGGGGTCCAAGTCGGTCACCAACCGCGCCCTCGTCCTCGCCGCCCTCGCGAGCGAGCCCGGCTGGCTGCGCCGCCCCCTGCGCTCCCGCGACACCCTCCTGATGGCGGCCGCGCTGCGCGCGATGGGCGTCGGCATCGAGGAGACCGTCTCGTCCAGCTCATCCGTCGCGGGCGGCTCCGGAGAGGCCTGGCGCGTCCTGCCCACCGGCCTGCACGGCCCGACCACGGTGGACGTCGGCAACGCGGGCACGGTCATGCGCTTCCTGCCCCCGGTGGCCGCCCTCGCCGACGGCCCCATCCGCTTCGACGGAGACCCCCGGTCGTACGAGCGTCCCCTGAACGGCGTGATCGACGCCCTGCGCGTCCTGGGCGCCCGGATCGACGACGACGGCCGGGGCGCCCTGCCGCTGACGGTCCACGGCAGCGGCGCGCTGGACGGTGGCGCGGTGACGATCGACGCGTCCTCGTCCTCACAGTTCGTGTCGGCGCTGCTGCTGTCCGCCCCCCGCTTCAACCAGGGCGTCGAGGTCCGTCACATCGGCTCGACGCTGCCCTCCATGCCGCACATCCGGATGACCGTCGACATGCTGCGCTCGGTCGGCGCGCAGGTGGACACCCCGGAGTCGGGCGGCGAGCCGAACGTCTGGCGGGTCACGCCGGGCGCGCTCCTCGGCCGCGACCTGACGATCGAGCCGGACCTGTCCAACGCCCAGCCGTTCCTGGCGGCGGCCCTGGTGACCGGCGGCAAGGTCGTCATCCCCGACTGGCCCACGCGCACCACCCAGCCCGGTGACCAACTCCGCGAGATCTTCACGGAGATGGGCGGCACCTGCGAACTGACCGAGTACGGCCTGGTGTTCAGCGGTTCGGGTTCGATCCACGGCATCGACGTGGACCTGGGCGAGGTCGGCGAGCTGACCCCGGGCATCGCGGCGGTCGCCGCCCTCGCCGACTCCCCCTCGACCCTGCGCGGCGTCGCCCACCTCCGCCTCCACGAGACGGACCGCCTGGCCGCGCTCACCAAGGAGATCAACGAACTCGGCGGCGACGTCACCGAGACCGCCGACGGCCTCCACATCCGCCCCCGCCCCCTGCACGGCGGTGTCTTCCACACGTACGACGACCACCGCATGGCCACGGCCGGTGCGATCATCGGCCTGGCCGTGGAGGGCGTGCGGATCGAGAACGTGGCGACGACGGCCAAGACCCTGCCGGACTTCCCCGAACTGTGGGCCGGGATGCTCGGGAAGAACTGACGGGCGGACCGGGATCATGCGCCGTTACGGCAAGCACACCGACGAGGACGACATCCCCAGCCGCCCGAACCGCAAGGGCAACCGTCCCCGTACGCACATCCGTCCGAAGCACGAGGACGCCGCCGAGGGCATGGTCCTCACCGTCGACCGGGGCCGCCTGACCTGTCTCGTCGAGGACCGCGTGGTCTTCGCGATGAAGGCCCGCGAACTGGGCCGCAAGGCCGCGGTCGTCGGCGACACCGTCGCCCTCGTCGGCGACCTCTCCGGCAAGAAGGACACCCTCGCCCGGATCGTCCGCATCGCCGACCGTACGTCGGTGCTGCGGCGCACGGCCGATGACGACGACCCGTACGAGCGCGTCGTCGTCGCCAACGCCGACCAGCTCGCCATCGTCACGGCCCTCGCCGACCCGGAACCGCGTCCCCGGCTGATCGACCGCTGCCTGGTGGCGGCGTACGCCGCCGGCCTGTCTCCCCTCCTCGTGCTCACGAAGTCGGATCTGGCCTCCCCCGACAAGCTCCTGGAGCTCTACGGCGACATCGACATCCCGTACGTCGTGACGAGCCGCGAGGAACTGGAGACGGGCGGCGCCGCCGACCGCGTACGCGGTCACCTCGCCGGCAAGGTCACGGCGTTCGTCGGCCATTCCGGCGTGGGCAAGACGACCTTGGTGAACGCCCTCGTCCCCGAGGACCGCCGCCGTACGACGGGCCATGTGAACGCGGTGACGGGCCGCGGCCGGCACACCACGACCTCCGCGCTGGCCCTGCCCCTGGCGGACTCGGACGGCGGCTGGGTGGTGGACACCCCGGGCGTACGGTCGTTCGGGCTGGCCCACGTCGACCCGTCCCGGGTCATCAACGCCTTCCCGGACCTGGTGCCGGGCACGGAAGGCTGTCCGCGTGCGTGCAGTCACGACGAACAGGACTGCGCGCTGGACCAGTGGGTGGCGGACGGGCACGCGGACCCGGCCCGGCTCTACTCCCTGCGTCGGCTCCTCTCGACGCGCGAACGACGGGAAGGCGACTGACCTCCGCGTTGTTTGCGCCCCCTCCCACCCGGTAAGTGCATAATCGCACCGAGTCGGAGCCCGACCAGACGAGAGCACACGAAGCGGTCACGGAACGTGGGGACACGGGAGGACGAGACATGGCGTGGCTGCTGGTTGTCGTGGCGGGGCTTCTTGAGACCGGATTCGCCGTCTGCCTGAAGCTCTCGCACGGATTCACCAGACTCTGGCCCACGGTCGCCTTCTGCGTCTTCGCGCTCGGCAGCTTCGGCCTGCTGACCCTCTCCCTGAAGAAGCTCGACGTCGGCCCCGCCTACGCCGTCTGGACGGGCATCGGCGCGGCCGGCACCGCGATCTACGGGATGATCTTCCTCGGCGACATCGTGTCGATCCTGAAGATCGTCTCGATCAGCCTGGTGATCGTGGGGGTCGTGGGACTGCAACTGTCGGGTTCGGCGCACTAGTTCGCGCGAGTTCCCGCTCCGGCTACAGATGTCGTCTGTCGCCTACAGGTGGTTGAGGGAACGGTTGGGCTGGCGGGGCAGCGCGGTCCGCACGAGATCCGTGACTCCGCCCTCACTCGGGGGTGCCGCCACGCAGGACAGGGCGAGCCGCACGGTGAGTTCGCAGGAACGGGCCAGTTCCACCGTGTCCGACTTCGGGGTGCCGGGCGCGGACAGGACGGCGACGGCCCGTTCGCGTACCAGGGCCACGAAGTCGGCGGGCGCGGGCAACGGTCCGTCCGCGCGGCGCTGCGCGGGCACCGCGGAGGACGAGGGCACCGCCGAGAGCGTCGGCGAGGGCAGACGCTCGCTCCAGCAGCCGGTGAGCATGGCCCGAACAAGTGCGTTGTTCCGGGATGCCGCCACGGTCCACTCGGCGGTCGCCGCCAGCCGGTCCCGGGTGTCCGCGGGGGTGGCCAGCGCCCGGTCGACGCCCGCCAGATAGCCGTCCGCCGCCCTCCGGACCAGGGCCCTGGCGAGCCCCTCCTTGCTGCCGAACTCGTTGTACAGCGTCTGACGTGACACTCCGGCCACCGCCGCCACGTCCACCATGCGCACGGCGGACCACGGCCGGCGCACCAGCGCCGTGTAAGCGGCGTCCAACAAGGATTCCCGCGCTGCAGGCATCATCGCCTCCCTAAAAGCGAGCGGGCGGCTCTGGCCCTCAGATTTGACGCGCATCAAGTCACTGTCAAGGGTTCGCGGCGGCTCTCAGGGGCGCACATCAGCCAACGTGCGCGGCGTACTCCGACCCCACCCTGCCCGGCCGCCCCGGCCTTAACGCCACGCAGCGACGCGACGCGACACACCTCGTGTGCCCGTACTCGACTGCGGGCAATCGTGCCGCTGGGGCGGCACGGGTGGGCTCGGCGGCACCCGGCAAGCGCCGGTGAGCGAAACCCACCCCGCCCGGCCGAAGCCGCCGGGTGCCCATCGATCCCCGCCCCGTCCCCGGCACCCCCAACCGACCTCCGGCCCCCTGTAGCCCCGTACCGACCTCGACAGATACCGTTCGCCACATGGCCGACTACCTCGACGACCTCCGCTTCGCCCACGTCCTCGCGGACGCCGCCGACGCGACCACCATGGCCCGCTTCAAGGCCCTCGACCTCAAGGTCGAGACGAAGCCGGACATGACCCCGGTGAGCGAGGCCGACAAGGCGGCCGAGGAACTCATTCGCGGCCAACTCCAGCGCGCCCGCCCCCGGGACGCGATCCTCGGTGAGGAGTTCGGCCTCGCCGGCACCGGCCCCCGCCGCTGGGTCGTCGACCCGATCGACGGCACCAAGAACTACGTGCGGGGCGTTCCCGTCTGGGCCACCCTGATCTCCCTGATGGAGGCGGCCGAGGGCGGCTACCAGCCCGTCGTCGGTGTCGTCTCCGCCCCTGCCCTGGGCCGCCGCTGGTGGGCCGCGAAGGGTCACGGCGCCTTCACCGGCCGCAGCCTCAGTTCGGCCTCCCGCCTGCGCGTCTCCGGTGTCGCCGAGCTGTCGGACGCCTCCTTCGCGTACTCCTCCCTCAGCGGCTGGGAGGAGCGCGGCAGCCTCAACGGCTTCCTGGACCTGACCCGCGAGGTGTGGCGCACGCGCGCGTACGGCGACTTCTGGCCGTACATGATGGTCGCCGAGGGTTCCTTGGACATCTGCGCCGAACCCGAGCTCTCGCTCTGGGACATGGCCGCCAACGCGATCATCGTCACCGAGTCGGGCGGCAGTTTCACCGGTCTCGACGGCCGCCCCGGCCCGCACAGCGGCAACGCGGCGGCCTCGAACGGCCTGCTCCACGACGAGTTGCTGGGGTACCTGAACCAGCGCTACTGACCGGCCACGCCGTCCCCCTTCCGCCTCCTCCCGTCACCCCTCCTCCCGTCACCTCCCGCCTCCTTCGGATGCGTACGGGACCCCGAAGTGATCCCGGGGCGCCCCGAACTGGCCACGCACGCCCCCTTGTTGACCTCCGCTTTACCTGCCACATTGAGAGTCCCCCCACTTGTGAACTTGTGAATCCCTGAACTATCCGTTCGCCGGGATTCCCTAGGAGGTGGCTGAACTCCATGCTCGTCCGCGACGCCATGAGCACAGTGGTCCTGACCATCGGCCCCGATCACACCCTCCGGCAGGCCGCCGCCCTGATGTCGGCCCGCCGGATCGGCGCGGCCGTGGTCCTCGACCCGGACGCCGGCGGACTCGGGATACTGACCGAACGCGACGTCCTCAACTCCGTCGGCCTGGGCCAGAGCCCCGACGCCGAGCGGGCCCACGCCCACACCACCACCGACGTCGTGTTCGCCACGCCGTCCTGGACCTTGGAGGAAGCGGCCCGCGCCATGACCCACGGCGGCTTCCGCCACCTGATCGTCCTCGACCAGGGCGCCCCCATAGGCATCGTCTCGGTCCGCGACATCATCCGCTGCTGGACCCCGGCCCGACAGCACGCGACGGCCTAGCCGACCCCGAACGCACGAACGGGCCGGGAACCTCCAACGAGATCCCGGCCCGTCCTCAACGACAAGCGGTCCAACCCCGGCCAGCCGCACAGAGCCTGGACGGCGGCCTCCAGGCGCTTGCCGAAGCCTTGACCGATCGACAGTCTCTACCGATCGCACCCGATCCTATATTGGACTAAATCCAAGTCAATCAATCTTCTAAAGTCACACCTGTTCGGGATCTGTTCTCTCATGCTGTTACGCTGACCGGTATGAGTGACCTTCTGGAGCGGCTGCGCGGACGCGGATGGCGCATGACCGCGCAGCGGCGCGTCGTGGCGGAGGTCCTCGACGGCGAACACGTCCATCTGACGGCCGACGAGGTGCACACACGCGCTGTCGCCAAGCTGCCCGAGATCTCCCGGGCGACCGTCTACAACACCCTGGGTGAGCTGGTCGTCCTCGGCGAGGTGCTCGAGGTCGCCACGGACAAGCGGGCCAAGCGGTACGACCCCAACGCGCACCGCCCGCACCACCACCTGGTCTGCGCCCGGTGCGGCACGATCCGGGACGTCCACCCCACCGGGAACCCTCTCGCCGACCTGCCCTCCTCCGAGCGCTTCGGCTTCACCGTCTCGGACGTGGAGGTCACCTACCGAGGTGTCTGCCCGACCTGCACGACGGCATAGCCTCACCGGCACACGACAGAGCCCCCGGCAGCGGAACCGCCGGGGGCTTCTCTCTGCCCGCCATGACAACTGATCGATACATCGCCACAGCGACACACCCAGGGCCCGGAACCTGATCGGTTCCGGGCCCTGGGTCTTCAGTAGCGGGGACAGGATTTGAACCTGCGACCTCTGGGTTATGAGCCCAGCGAGCTACCGAGCTGCTCCACCCCGCGTCGACAGACTGAACACTACGTCACGGCCACCGACCAGCGCAAATCCCTTGAGAGCGACCCGGCCGCGGCAGGCGCGCGCCCGGCTGTCACGGTGCGGGCAGTCGTGTCGCCAGGGGCGGCACGGGAGGGCGCGGCGGCACCCGGCGAGCGCCGGTGAGCGACACCTGCCCCCGCCCAGCACCGCCCCCGGGCACCGTCACGCCACCGGCCCTCACAACCGCCCCGGCCGAGAACGGCTACGCCGACATCTCGTCCCGCAACGCATCCCGCAACCGCGCGGCCCGCTCCACGACCTCCGCCGGCCCGAGCGCAACGGCCCGGTCGGCCCACCGCTTCCCCTCCACCAGCTCACCCCGACGCGCGTAGACGAGGGCAAGTCGCAAAGCCGCCCGCCCATGCCCCGCGTCGGCGGCCCGAGCCCACCACAACGCGGCCTCCGGCTCACTCCCCTCGCGGGCGAGCAGGAGCCCCAGATTGAACGCCCCGTTGCGCGACCCGGACTCCGCCGCGACCCGGTACCACCGCGCCGCCTCCGCGACGTCCCCCCGCCCCGCGGCCAGCATCCCGACCCGTACCTGCGCCCGCCGATGCCCCTGCGACGCGGCCCTCTCGTACCACTCCTCGCACTCGTTCTTCTCCCGTACCGGCTCACCCAGTTCGTGCGCGGGCGCGGGCGGCCGACGCGCGTCGAGCACCGCGGCCAGCCGGTACG